>JAJEIH010000145.1 GCA_022827685.1 Alphaproteobacteria bacterium | reverse complement strand
GGGAAGATGCCCGGGTTCCCCGTGTAGCTTTCCGGCAGCAGCGCCTTGGCGGCGGCGTTCGGCGTCGCATAGCGGATCGTCTCCGCAATGGCTGCGCCCGCCTCGGCGTCGAGGATGAAGTTGATGAAGGCGTGCGCGTTTCCGGGACGCGGCGCACCCCTGGGGATCGCAAGCGCATCCTCCCACAGGATCGACCCCTCGCGGGGCACGACATAGGAGATGTCGTCGTCCTCCGCCATCGCCTGCAGGATGTCCCCGTTCCACTCCATCGCGATGTCCACCTCGCCGGACAGCAGCAGGTCCTGCCCGTTGTCCGGCGCGAACAGCTTGAGGTGCGGCTTCTGCGCGATAATCAGCGTTTCGGCAGCCCGGATGACTTCCGGGTCGCCCGTATTCAGCGGATGGCCCATATATTTGAAGGCTGCGCCCAGCACGGCGGTCGCCTCGCTCAGGAGTGCGCAGCGCCCGCTATAGCGGTCCGACTCGTAGAGCCAGCGCCAGCTGTCGGGCACGCCGTCGCAGCGGGACTTGCGGTAGCCGATCCCCATCGTGCCCCACATATAGGGAATGGAATGGCGCCGGCCGGGGTCGAAGGCGACATCCCGGAAAGCAGGCTCGATATTCGCCATGTTGGGGATGGCTGCATGGTCGAGCGGCATGAGCATGTCGGCGGCGATCATGCGCTCGATGAAGTCGTTGGTCGGCACGATCACGTCATAGCCGGGATTGCCGTCCCTCAGCCTCGCGAACAGCTCGTCATTGTCCGCATAGAGGTCCATCCGGACTTCTATGCCGCTGCGCGCCTCGAAGTCCGCGAGCGTGGTCTCGCCGACATAGGTGTCCCAGTTGTAGAAATTGAGCCTTGGCTCCTCGCCGGCAAGCGCCGTTCGCGGCAGAAGCGCGAGACCTGCCGCCGCAGCGCCCCCGCCTGCGAGGAAACGGCGCCGCGTCGATCGGATTTCGGAAGTCGTGCGCATCGGCGCCTCTCTGGGCTTCCCGGGGCAGGATCCCGGCGAGTGTCGAGCCGGCAGGGGGAGAAGTCAAACGCCGGCGGGCGACGCCCTGCCGGCGGACCCGGCCCCGACGGCGTCGCCGGCAAAGCCGCATCGGGGCACAACGGGCGGCCCGCTGTTTTTGCGCCCGATGGCGATGGGTTCATGGCAGTATGTTCACAAATTCAGAAAAAAGTCTTGACAAAAAGCTTGAATATCGAAACATTGCTTCCATATGAGGAAGGGAGCGGCTTCCGCGGGGCCGTTCCCTCTCCCGGTTCGCGCCGGCGCGAAAAAATCCCCGAGAAGCCGACGGGAGACGTGCGCCCAGAGTCCAGGCCTCGCGCGCGCAGGCGCAATCAGGCGCGCGAACCGCGCCGCCGCGAAACGCGCGCCGGCGGGCGCGGGCGCCGGCGCGCATTACGCGCGAATCAGGGTCCCGCTGCACGGGGCAGGCCGGCGGCGGGAAGACAGAACGAAGTGGAAGGAAAGGAACAATCCATGAAAGATCGCGACAGCAGGGCCCGGGCGGCGCCGCTTTCCGGAACCCCTTCGCCCGCTTGCGCGAAACGGCCTCCTCTCTCTCCTCTCCCGTTCGGCGGCAGGCCGGGAGAGGGCCTGCCCCAGCCCCCCGGATCGCGGTTCGGAACAGGCTCTCCCTCGCAGGCGAAGGAGGGGACGCTCTTCGAGCCTCATGCCGGAACCGACTACAGGATATGAACCTCCGGCATGCAGATCATGACATCGCATGACATTCCATGACGCATCGCAGGGGAAGGCTCATGACATCGCATGACATTTCGTGACACATCGCCGGAGGGGGCCCGGCTGCGACCCTCTGGCCTGCCGGCTGTGTCTCGACCGATGCGGCGGCGCGGCCTATGTCTGGCGGTCCGCTACCCGGAAAGGCCGTATGCTCGCCCGTTTCCAGGCCCTGCCGCCCGTCGCCCGGGGCATGTCGCTGATGGTCGTCACGACGCTCTGCTTCACGGCGATGCACACGATGGCGCGCATGATGGGCGAGGCGCTGCCGCCCTTCGAGGTCGCCTTCTTCCGCAACCTGTTCGGCCTGCTGGCGCTCGCCCCCGTCTTCCTGCGCCACGGGGCCGCGCCCCTGCGAACGGAGAAGCTCGGCCTCCACGCATTGCGGGGCGCGGCGCAGGCGGGCTGGATGCTGGCCTTCTTCACCGGGCTCACCATGATCCCGCTCGCCGACGTGACGGCGCTGGCGTTCTCCGCGCCGCTGTTCGGCAGCCTGCTGGCCGTGGTCCTGCTGGGCGAGCTCATCCGCATGCGCCGGGTCGTGGCGCTGGTCCTGGGCTTCGCCGGCGTGCTGGCGGTGCTGCGCCCCGGTTTCGAGGAGGTGAGCGCCGGGGCCCTGCTGATCGTCGCCGCCTCGGTCGCCTGGGGCCTGACGATCACGATCATCAAGGTGCTGGCGAAGACCGAATCGAGCGTGACCCAGACCGTCTATATGGGCCTGTTCCTCACGCCGATCACCCTCGTGCCGGCGCTCTTCGTGTGGGAGTGGCCGGAGCCCGCGCATTATCCCTGGCTCGCCGCCATCGGCGTCTGCGGCACCCTCGGCCACATCGCGTTTGCACAGGCCGTCAAGCTCGCCGATTCGACGGCCGTGCTGCCGCTCGACTTCCTGCGGCTCATCTGGGCGAGCTTGATCGGGTTCTTCCTGTTCGCCGAGGTGCCCGACGCCCTGTCCTGGCTCGGCGGCGCCGTCATTTTCGGCTCCGCCACCTATATCGCGGTCCGCGAAAGCCGGCTGGCCCGGTCCGCGTCCACCGACACGCGGTAACGTCCCATTTTCGCGCGCTTCCAGGCCCTGCCGCCCACCGTCCAGGGCATGTCGCTGATGATCGCCACGACGGTCTGCTTCACGGCGATGCAGACAATGGTGCGGATGATGGGCGAGGCGCTGCCGCCTTTCGAGGTTGCCTTCTTCCGCAACCTGTTCGGCCTGCTGGCGCTCGCGCCGATCTTCCTTCGCCACGGCGTCGCGCCGCTGCGCACGGGGAAGCTGCACCTCCATGCGCTGAGGGGTGCCGTGCAGGCAGGCGGGATGCTGGCCTTCTTCACCGGGGTCACGATGATCCCGCTCGCCGAGGTCACGGCGCTTTCCTTTTCCGCGCCGCTGTTCGGCAGCCTGCTGGCGGTGGTCCTGCTGGGCGAAGTCATCCGGGCGCGCCGCATCACGGCGCTGGTCCTGGGCTTCGCCGGCGTGCTGCTGGTGCTGCGGCCGGGCTTTGCGGAGATCAGCACGGGCGCCCTGCTGATCGTCGTGTCCTCCCTCACCTGGGGCATGGCGATCACCCTCATCAAGGTGCTGGCGAAGACCGAATCGAGCGTGACCCAGACCGTCTATATGGGCCTGTTCCTCACCCCGATCACCTTCGTCCCGGCGCTCTTCGTGTGGGAGTGGCCGGCGGCGGAGCACTACATCTGGTTCGCGGCCATCGGCATTGTCGGCACGGTCGGCCACATCGCGTTCGCGCAAGCGGTCAAGCTCGCCGATTCGACGGCCGTGCTGCCGCTCGACTTCCTGCGGCTCATCTGGGCGAGCCTGGTCGGGTTCTTCCTGTTCGCGGAGGTGCCGGACGCCCGGTCCTGGCTCGGCGGCGCGGTCATTTTCGCCTCGGCCACCTATATCGCCTTCCGCGAAAGCCGGCTGGCCCGGTCGAGGGCGGTTCGCGATGCTTCCACCGACACTTGAACAAGCTGCCAAACGGCCATATAATAACGACAAATTTGACACTTCGGAGTCATTCCGATGACCAGCGCGATCATGCGTTCCGAGCGGCCGGTGCTGTTCCCGCCCCGGCTGCGCCGCGCCCTTCGCCGGACCGGCCTGCGGGCGCTCGGAAGCGCGCAATTGGCCGTGGGACTGGCGCTGGCGGTGGCGCTCGTGACCTACGACGCTTCCGACCCGTCCGCCAATGTCGCCTCGGGCGGCTCGACCTCGAACGTGCTGGGCGGCGCCGGCGCCTGGATCGCGGACTGGCTGCTGCGCGGCTTCGGCGCCGCGGCCGCGGCCGCGGCCGTCGCCCCGATCGCCTGGGGATGCCGGGGCCTCAAGCTGAAGCGGACCCGCCGCACCGCGCTCCGCCTGGGCGCGCTGGTTCTCGTCCTGCCCTGCCTCGCCATGGCTCTGGCGGCCCTTCAGGGCATCGCGGACTGGCCGCTTCGCGAGGGCCCCGGGGGCGTCGTCGGAACCGTGCTGCACCAGCATGCGGACCTGCTGCTCGGCGCTCCGGCATGGCTCGCCAGCGCCGCGGCCCTGGGTCTGGGCGTCGTGCTCGCGGCCTGGGCCTTCGGCTTCGACCTGGAGGACTGGGCCTGGGTCGGCGGCGGGGTGGTCGCCGTGGGGCGCGGGCTTCGCCGGGCGGCCCGCAGGGTGCCCGTGCCGTCGGTCAGCCTTCCCGGCCATGCGCGGCAGACGGAAGCGCCGCAGCGCACCCGCCGGCGGGCGGCGCCCACCTTGCGCCAGACCGGGGTCGAGCCGGACGACATGGCGGCCCCGGCGGAAGCGGAGGAGGTGCCGCCGGTGCCGCCGCCGCCCGCGCCGGAACAGCAGGCGCCGCGGCGCCGGAAACGCGGGCCGGCCATCCAGCAGCGCAGCCTGCCGCTCGACGACGGCTACATGGCGCCGCCCGTCGATATGCTGCAATTGCCGCCGCCCGACGCCGAGCGCGGCATGCCGGACGAAGAAACGCTGGAGCGCAACGCCGCCCTGCTGATGTCGGTGCTGGAGGACTTCGGCATCGGCGGCGAGGTCGTGGCGACGCGGCCGGGCCCCGTGGTGACGCTCTACGAGTTCGAGCCGCAGGCGGGAATCAAGTCTTCGCGCATCATCGGTCTTGCGGACGATATCGCGCGCTACATGTCCGCGATCTCGGTGCGCGTCGCGCTGGTTCCCGGCCGCACGGTGATCGGCATCGAGATGCCGAACCGCATCCGCCAGACGGTCTTCATGCGCGAGCTCATCGAGACCGATGCCTACGAACTCTCGAAGGCCGACCTGCCGCTGATCCTCGGCAAGGATATCGGCGGCGGCCCGCAGGTCGCCCAGCTCGAGCGGATGCCGCATCTGCTGATCGCCGGCACGACGGGCTCCGGCAAGTCGGTGGCGATCAACACCATGATCCTGTCGCTGCTCTACAGGCTGCCGCCGGAACGCTGCCGGCTCATCATGGTCGATCCGAAAATGCTGGAGCTCTCGGTCTATGAAGGGATTCCGCATCTTCTGACCCCCGTCGTCACCGACCCCAGGAAGGCCGTCACCGCGCTCAAATGGACCGTGCGCGAGATGGAGAACCGCTACCGGGCGATGTCCGCGCTCGGGGTGCGCAATATCGGCGGCTACAATGTGCGCATCGCCGAGGCGCTCAAGCAGGGCGAGACGCTGACCCGCCGGGTGCAGACCGGCTACGACCCGGAAACGGGCGCGCCGGAGTTCGAGGACCAGCCGCTCGACATGCGGCCGCTGCCCTTCATCGTGGTGGTGATCGACGAGCTCGCCGACCTCATGCTGGTCGCGCGCAACGACATCGAGACCGCGATCCAGCGCCTCGCCCAGATGGCCCGGGCCGCCGGCATCCACCTGCTGATGGCGACCCAGCGCCCCTCCGTCGATGTCATCACCGGCACGATCAAGGCGAATTTCCCGACCCGGATCAGTTTCCAGGTCACCTCCAAGATCGACAGCCGCACCATTCTGGGCGAGGGCGGCGCGGAGCAGCTTCTCGGCCAGGGAGACATGCTGTTCATGGCCGGCGGCGGGCGCATCGCGCGCATCCACGGCCCCTTCATCTCGGACGAGGAAGTCGAGGACGTCGTCGCCCATCTGAAGGCGCAGGGCGCGCCGGACTATCTCGACGCGATCACCGAGGACGAGGATGTCGCCTCCGGGATTCCCGGTTTCGAGAAGACCGAAGGCGAAACGGGCGAGGACGACCTGTATGACCGCGCCGTGGCCTTCGTGGCCCGGGAGCGCAAGGTCTCCGTCAGCCTCATCCAGCGCCATCTGCGCATCGGCTACAACCGGGCGGCGCGGATCGTCGAGGAGATGGAGGGTCAGGGCGTGGTCAGCGGGCCCAACCACCAGAACAAGCGCGAGGTGCTGGTGAGCGGCCATGCCGATTGACCGTCTCCGCCGCGCCGCCGCGGCTGCTCTATTCGCCCGCGCCGCCGCGCCTGGCCGTCTGGGCCGCGCTACCGCGGCCGCCCTGCTGTCTCTTGCGCTCGCCTGGCCGGCCGCGGGCGACAACGCCGCGCTCGACGACGGCGACCGCGCCGCCATCGCCCGCGCCGAGGCCTATCTCAACAGCGTCACCACGCTGCAGGCCCGCTTCGTGCAACTCGATTCGTCCGGCGAGGCCGCCACCGGCAGGCTCCAGGTCAAGCGCCCGGGGCGGATGCGCTTCGAATACGACCCCCCGACGCCGATCCTGCTTGTGTCGCGCGGCACGGAGCTGGTCTATTACGACCGCGACCTGAAGACGGCGACCCGCCTCGACTGGGAAGACACGCCCGCCTGGTTCCTGCTGGCGGACAGGGTGTCGCTGACGCCGGGCGGCCCCTACCGGGTCGTGGATGTCCATCGCCCGCCCGGCCTCCTCGTCTTCACGGCCGTGGACGCCGATGCGCCCGAGGACGGACGGATCGCCGTCAGCTTCGCCGACCGCCTCGGGAAGCTGAAACTGACGGGATGGGTCGCGGTGGACGCGCTCGGCCAGCCGACGCGGGTCACGCTTTTCAACGTGGCGGCGAACCAGCCGGTGGACGACAGGGCCTTCGTGTTCAACGAACCGGTAAGCGGCCTGGAGCAGCAGGACCCCTAGCGATGGCGCATCCCGCGCCGGCCGCGCTATAATGGACCGCCGACAGCCGGAAGGGACGGACCGACATGGCGTTTCCCGAATTGCCGCCCGAAGCGCAAGGCTGGCGTGAGCGCGTGAAAGCGGACCTCGCCGCGCAGATCGAGGCCGGGGCCACGCTTTACGGACGCCGCGCCGACGGTTGCTTCATCGCCCGCAGCAAGTCCGGCGACCGGATCCTTGCCCGGAAGGGGGAACCCGTTCCGCCGCCGGGCGACGACTGACGCCGGAACCGCGACCCTGCCGACGCTGTTCGTCATCGCCGGCCCGAACGGAGCCGGCAAATCCACCCTGACGCAATCCGGACGGTTCCAGTCTGCTCGCATTTTCGACCCCGACGCTGCGGCCCGCAACATTGCTCCGGAGGACCCTGGCCGCGCTGCCGTTCGCGCTGGCCGCCGCATTGCGCAGGAACGCCGCAAGGCCATGGCGGCAGGCGAAAACATCGTTCTGGAAACCACACTCTCGGGCCGGGATGTCCTGCGCCTGATGGGCGAGGCGCGGGCAGCCGGTTACCGGGTCGAATTGCACTATGTCCGGTTGGAGTCGGTCGATGCGCATTTGCGCCGGGTCGAGTGCCGCGTAAGGGCTGGCGGGCACGATGTGCCGGAAGCGGATGTGCGTCGCCGTTTCTCGCGGTCGATAGAGAACCTGCCGCGCGCCATGGCGCTCGCCGACGAAACCTGGTTTTACGTCAATGACGATCCGGATACGCCGCTCCGCGAAGCGGCGATCGCCGTCTTTCCGGACGGGCCGCCGCCGCGCTGGGTCGCCGAGGCCTGCCTGGCCGCCCTGCTCTCGCCGAAGGCGGAAGGCGGTTGAAACGGAGCGCGCGGCGGCGAATAATCCGGCGAGTCCGGCCGCGACGGAGCCAATCGAAATGCAGACGCTGACCCCCGAACAACGCCGCAACTGGAATATCGACGGCTATCTGCTGGTGGAAGGCGCGCTTCCGCCCGACCGGATCGCCTTCTTCTCGGACAAGATCGACGAAATCCGCAAGCGTCCCGGCTATGAGCCGCTGTCCGGCATGCTGCCGCGCGGCCATTACGGCTGGGTCGAGCAATGCGCCGACCAGAACCCCGAAGCCTTCATGGACCGGCGCGACCTGCTCTCCTACGACCAGGCCTTCATCGACCTCATCGACCATGCGCCGGTATTCGACCTGATCGTGGACATCATGGGGCCGAACCTCGCCTTCAGCATGTCGCAGGCGATCGTGCGCGCCTCGGGCGACGGCTTCGAGGGCTTCACCCATACCGATGGCGGCGAGGGGCAGCGCGAGGTGCGGGTGACGGAGACGAGCCGGCCCATTGCGGTCAAGGCGCTTTACCTGCTCACCGATGTGGAAGGCCGCGATGCCGGCAATTTCACAGTGTATCCCGGCAGCCACATGCGGCCTTTCCCCTGGGACCGACAGCCGCCGCTGTCGCCGCAATCGCCGGGCGTGGTGCATCTGGAAGGCAAGGCGGGCGACTGCTTCATCTTCTCCCATGCGCTCTGGCACGGGCCGGCGCCGAACCGTTCGGGCCGGGCGCGCAAGACCCTGCTCTACAACTATTCGCAGATGTTCATGCGCGCTTATGACTATAACGGCTCGCACGCGCTGACCCAGCGGGCCACGCCGCGCCAGCGCCGCCTGATGGGCGATCTCGGCTACGACTTCCGGCCCGGCTCCTATTTCTACGTGCCGGACGACCAGACGGAGGTCATCATGGGCAGGAGCGGGGCCGCAGCGGAATAGGACGGGAGCGGCCGGGAAGGCTCAGAAGGCGGTGAAATACTCCGCCTGCTCCCATTCCGAGACGGTCATGAGGTACCGGTCCCATTCGGCGCGCTTGAGCCGCGCCAGATAGGACACGAAACCGTCCCCGAGCGCGGCGCGATACATCTCCGACGCCTCGAAATGCTCGATGGCGGCCAGCAGGCTCGCGGGCAGGCGCTCGGCGTCCTCGTCATCATAGGGCCTGGAAAGCGGCGGCGGCGCGGCGAGGCCGTTCTCCAGGCCGTCCAGCCCGGAGACGATCTGGAAGGCGAGCGCGAAATACGGGTTGGCGGTGCTGTCCGGCACGCGGTTTTCCACCCGGCTCGCCGGGTCGCCCGGAGCCATGAGCGTGCGCAGCATGGCTCCGCGGTTGTCCTCCGCCCAGCCGATGCGGTCGGGCGCCAGCAGATAGGCCGTGTAGCGCTTGTAGCCGTTCACCGTCGGCGTTGTCGCGATGCAGGAGGCCGCGGCATGGCGCAGCAGCCCCGCGATCCAGCTGCTCGCCGCAGGCGTCAGCGCGCCGCCAGCCCCGGGCGCGAAGAGGTTCCGCCCGCCGGCATCCGCGAGCGACTGGTGGATATGCCAGCCGTTGCTGGCCGCGTTCGGCAGCCTCGGCCTGGCCATGAACGAGGCCAGGAGCCCCTCGCGGTGGCAGACCTCCTTGACCATCGTGCGGAAATTGACGGCCATGTCGGCAATCGTCACCGGATCGGCGGCGGCGAAGGTGAACTCGAATTGGCTCGGCCCCATTTCGATCTCGACGCTGCGCACCGGCATGCCCATGGCCTGGGCGTTGCGGCGGAGTTTGTCGAGAAGCGCTTCGGTCTCGCCGTAGCGGGTCTCCGTCAGATACTGGTAACCCTGGTTCAGGGCGCGCGTCGCGGGCGGGCGGCCCGGCATGGCGGTGTCGGCATGCTCAAGCGCGGGATCGGTGACTTCGAAGATCTGGAACTCCACTTCCAGGCCCATGACCGCCCGCATGTCCCGTTCGGAGAGCCGGTCGCAGGCGGCGCGCAGGACCCGGCGGGAGGCAAAGGAGACCGGCTCTCCCGTGGTCCTGGCCACGTCGCAATGGATCAACGCGGAATGCGGCGACCAGGGCAGCCGGCGGAAGGTATCCGGCAAGGGCGCAAGCAGCAGGTCGCTTGCTCCCGGCATCGGCGCATCGCCCGCATCCGACCAGACGGGAAACACGGTCCTGTGCGAGACATCCTTGAGCAGCAGGGTCGAGGGCACGCGAATGCCGGAGGCAAAGGCGGCCGTCAACGCCTCGGCGGTAATCGTCTTGCCGCGCAATATGCCGTGCGGATCGGCCAGAACCGTGCGAACGGTCTCGATCCCCTCCGCTTCGACCAGGGCGACGATCTCCGCCGCACGGGCGATATCCTCTCCGGAATACGCTCCGAAGCCTGCGAGCGCGCCCGCCCTTATCCTGTCTCCAACGGGGCTCATGCCCGCCTACAGGGACGCATCCCAGGGGCAGGCGGCGCGGCGCTCCCCGTCGGCGCGCATGCTGGCGGCCTCCCAGTCCGCCGTGTCCGCAATGGTGTCGTTGGACAGGGGTCCGGCGATCCGGGCCGCATCGCGGTCCAGCATCGGCAGGGCAGCCTCGTCGCCCGCGGCGAGGCCATCCATCGCCGCCTGCAGCAGTCTGCGGTAGCGGACAATGCCTATATCAGTGCTCGCCAGATGCTCTTCGGTGCGGTCCTGTATCGCGCCCATGCCCTCGACGGCCCACTGGTCGTGCACATTGATGTCGAATCCCATGCCGGTCCAGGTCCGGGCGGCCTGTTCCTCCGGATCGTATCCGTAATTGTTGCGCCGGTTCTTCAGCGGCGCGTAGCCGGGCAGGCTGTGCTCCTTCAGCCTTTGCGCGCGCATCGTGTCCTTGTCCACCGGCCGGTCGAAGCTGGTGAACATCGAATACCAGTAGCAGGTCTCGTCATCGACCGGCACATGCCACTGGGTGATCGTCATTTCGCGGCTCATCGGGATGCAGACCGCGCCGGGAAAGATCTGGTTGGTGACGCGCACATGGGTCAGGCCGTTTTCCATATGCCTGAGCGCGGTCAGCCTGAGGCCGAACTCCGTTTCCTCCACCCTGATCTCGGGGCGCGGATAGTCCCGCAGCAGCCGGGTCATGGGGATGTTGGAGCCGGCCGCGGCGCTGTCCCGGAACTGCCTGCCATAGCCGTCCTTCGGGTCCTCGTCCTCGAGGAAGCGGTGCAGGAAGGAGGCATGCGCGGGGTCGATGCCGATTTCCAGCGCCTGCAGCCAGTTGCACTCCCAGAGGCCCTTGAAGGCGAAGACATGGCTGCCGGGCGCCCGGAAACAGTCGAAATTGGGAAAGGCCGGCGGCTCCCCCGGACCCAGATAGGCGAAGACGACACCGTTCTTTTCGACGACCGGGTAGGAGGTCGTCCGGATCCGCTCGCGCATCCGCGAGCCCTCGGGCTCTCCCGGCTGTTCCAGGCACCGGCCGTCGCGGCCGTACAGCCAGCCGTGGAACGGGCAGCGCAGGCCGTTGTCTTCGCGGCGGCCGAAGCAGAGGTCCGCGCCCCGGTGCAGGCAGTGCCGGCCGATCAGGCCGAGTTCGCCCTCATCGTCGCGAAACAGCACCAGCCGCTCGCCCAGAAGCGTCACCGGCACGACCGGGCGCCCGCCGTCCAGCTCCTCCGCCAGCGCCGCCGGCTGCCAGTAGCGGCGGAGCACGTCGCCCGCGGGCCGGCCCTTGCCTGTGCGGGTGAGCCGATCGTTCAATTCCCGGCTGATCATGGTTCGGCTCCTGCAATTCGGGCTGCCCGGCGCGGCGGACCCGCCGGCGCCGCCAGGCATGCCTTGAGCGGCGTGTCCGGGTCCGCCGCCGCGGACCTGTCGAACCGCCCGGGCGCGCCGACCAGCCGGCGCGAGGCCATGTGGTCCGCAACCGCATTGACGGAATGGACGGCGACGAGACGTTCGCCCAGGGTCTCGACCAGGCTGAAGCTGCCGCTTTCAACATCGCCGCGGACCGTGAACCCGCTTCCGGAGACCGAGAGGCCCGTCATCTGGAGCTTCATGTCGAACTGGTCGCTCCAGAACCACGGCACGGGATCGTATGAGCCGCCCTGTCCCGTAATCTGCCGGGCAACCGTCCGGCCCTGATCGACGGCGTTCTGCACCGATTCGAGCCTGACGCGGCTACCTGTGACCGGCAGATCGAAAGCCGTGCAATCTCCTATTGCGTACACGTCCGGAAGCGTCGTCTGCATGGCCCCGTCCACCAGGATTCCACCCATCGCCGTGCTGGCCCCGGCCTCCGCCGCCAGGCCGATTTCAGGCGCGTTGCCCACACCAATCAGGACCAGATCGGCCGCCAGAGCCGCCCCGTTCGAAAGCGCCACGGAGGCAATCCGGCCCTCCTCCGCGACGACCCTTTCGATCTGCGCGCCGAGGTGAACGCGCACGCCCTCGGCGCGGTGCCGTCGACAGATGTAGTCGGACAAGGCCGCGGGAATCGCGCGCGTCAGCAGCCGGTCCTGCATTTCGACGACATCGACCGCGAGCCCCAGCTTGCGCGCCGTGGCGGCCACCTCGAGCCCGATGAAGCCGCCGCCGACGATGACCAGGTTTGCTCCGGGGATGAGCGCATCCTGCAACGAAAGCGCGTCCTGCATGTTCCGAAGCACGAAGACATTGTCGCGCTGGAAGCCTGCGAGCATTCGCGCGCCGGCTCCGGTGGCGATCACGGCCTTGTCGTAGGCCAGGGACCCGTCCGCCAGGCGCACGGTCTTCGATGCCGGGTCGAGGGCCAAGGCGCGGGCGCCGGGAAAGAGTTCGATGCCGTTGCGCTCGTAGAAGTCCGGCCCCCGGAGCGCGATCTGCTCCGGCCGCTTCTCGCCCGCCAGCATCGCCTTGGAGAGCGGCGGCCGGTGATAGGGCGGGCAATCTTCCCCGCCGATCAGGCGAATCGGCTCCCCGTAGCCCGTCTGGCGCAGCGAGACGGCCGCCTGCACCCCGGCATGGCCGGCGCCGACGATGACGGTTCCGGACATCAGACCTGCACGCCCGGCAGGTCGAAGACCGCTCCTTCCATGGACGGCTCCAGCTCGATCTGGCAGGAAAGCCGGCTGTTCGGGCGCCGCTCGTCCGCCGTGAAGTCCAGCATGTCCTGTTCGTACGGGTCTGTCGCCTCCCCGACGGTTTCGGGGGCGTACACATGGCAGGTCGCGCAGGCGCAGGCGCCGCCGCATTCGGCCTCGATGCCCGGCACGTCGTTCCGGATGGCGGTTTCCATCACCGTGGCGCCCCGAAGGCCGCTCACCCGGAACGTCTCTCCCTCGGCAGTCCTGAAGGCGATATTGATTTCATCGGTCATGGCGGCCGGCCCCCCGAGACTGGTCGGGTTTGGATGTTAGCGGGTCGGAGGGCGAACGCAGCTGCCGGAGGATGTGTACGGCCAGCCGGTCCTTGATTTCGCGGTGACGCGGAACCGGCTGGGAAACGCCGGTATCGGGGTTTCGGTACCAGTCATGCTTTCCGCCGCGCCGTATCAGGACGCCTCCGGCTTCCCCGATCTTCCTGAGCAGCTCGGTCCGCTTCACGCCATCGCCAGATCGGCGATGCGGCGGATTCCGGGCAGATCGCCATCCGTCAGATCGGCATACAATTCCCTCAGATGCGCCTTGAGGTCATCCAGGGATTCGCCCTGGGTCCAATAGTCCGGGAACTCCTGAAGGTAGCCGAGCCATGCTTCCTCCTCCTGCCAATATACGAACTTGGTCATCTCCGCGGCTCCCGAAATAGCGGGCGGTGCGATCCGGCGCCTCCAACCTAGCGAAGCCCGGCGCAGGCTTCAACAAAGCGTTCGGGGGCAACGCGTCAGCCGCTTCGCTTCCCCGACCGGCCGAAGCGGTTTCAACCCTCGAAGGCGATGAAGGTTCTGAGTTCGATGCTCTCGCGCGGCGGCGCGGCCGGGTCCCGGTCCGGCAGGGCGAAGGCGCCGTGGGGCGTGTAGCGGGCGCGGCCGTCATCCAGGCTGTCCCAGCCCTTGATGAGCAGCACCTCGCCGCGCTCCATGCGCGGCGCCCAGTACCAGCGATGCGCGGGCGAGTAGGCGAGCTGGTAGATTTCGCCCACCCGGTCGGGGAAGACCTGGTCGGTCGCCAGCAGGTCCTCCTTCGGGATGCTGCCGGCATCGGCCAGCGCCAGCGGCGAGCGCTCGACCGGTCCCCGGATCGGCCGCCAGACATTGATCTGCACGATCCGCCCGCCCGAGCCGAGCACCCGGTCCACGGTCTCCTCGCCCAGCACGTCGCGGGCGCGCTTCGGCCCCGAGTCGTCCGTATAGTCCACATGCACCCGGGCCGCCGGCATGCGCATGCCGTCCGGATTGGACGCGCCCGCGCCCGCATCCGAGCGCCGCGTGCGGTCGAACACGACGGCGATGTCCGCTCCCGTCAGGCCTTTCAGCAGGTCCTCGACCTCCCGGTCATAGGCTTCCGCAGCCGCTCCGTCGTCGTAGAGGTCGTCCACCGCCGTCTCGTGCCGGCGCAGCTCGAAGCCCGTCGCATCCAGCGACAGCCGGTCGCGGTCGGCCCGCATGTCGTGGATCGCGACCGGACGCTCCTCCGTCCTGAAATGGATCCGGGGCACCCCGCCCGTGATCCGCGAACTTTCGAACCAGGGCTTGGCGTCCTGACGGACCGTGAAAGTCAGGTCCGCGACGATCCGGCTCGGATTGTGGGCGTCCGGCATGGCGGCACCGAAGCTCCTTTACGTCTTTCGCCCGGAGGGCGACATTCGGGTTTTACAGGTGGACCGAATCCGGCAGGCGGTCAAGGGCGCGGGGCCGGAAAGAGAGGGGACTTCCATGCGACTCGAAGGCAAGACGGTTCTGGTGACGGCCGCGGGACAGGGCATCGGGCGGGCGATCGCCGTTGCGGCGGCGGCCGAGGGCGCGCGCGTGACCGCGACGGACATCGCACCCGAAAAGCTGGCGGGGCTGGGCGAAGGCATCGAAACGCACCGCCTCGACGTGACCGACGGCGCCGCCGTGGCGGCGTTCGCCGAACGGCTCGGGCGTGTGGACGCGCTCTGCAATGTCGCCGGCTTCGTTCATCACGGCACGATCCTGGAGGCGACGGAAGCGGAACTCGATTCCGCCTTCGACCTCAATGTGAAATCGATGTTCCGCACCATCCGGGCCTTCCTGCCCGGCATGATCGAGGCGGGCCGGGGCTCCATCGTCAACATGGCCTCGGTCGCGTCCAACCTGAAGGGCGTGCCCTTCCGCGCGGTCTATTCCACCACCAAGGCGGCGGTGATCGGCATGACGCGCGCGGTCGCGGCGGACGCCATCTCGACGGGCGTGCGCTGCAACGCGATTGCGCCCGGCACGGTGCAGTCGCCCTCGCTGGACGAGCGCATCGCCGCCTTCGACGACCCCGTGCAGGCGCGCCGGGACTTCATCGCCCGCCAGCCGCTCGGCCGCCTCGGGACCGCGGAGGAGATCGCAGCCCTCGCCGTCCACCTCGCCGCCGACGAAAGCGCCTACACCACAGGCGCCGTCTTCATCGCCGACGGCGGGATCACGCTGTAGGGCGGCGCTGCGCGACACCGTCCCTGCGGAAGCGTCATGAAATGTCATGCGATGTCATGATCCGCATGCGAACGGCGCATATCCTGTCGCCTCTTCGGGCATAAGGCCGTCGTTTCGTGCGGGAGTGTCGGGTATTCCCTCCGGTTTCCCCGGTTTCGCGTCTTTGGCACAGGTCTTCCTTTCGATCCGTCTTCGCTCCGTTCTTGCCGCCGCCGCCCCGGCCGTGCGGCGGGACCCTGTTTCGCGCGTAACCTGCGCGGGCGCCTGTGCGCGTGCCGGCGCGCATATCGCGGCGGCGCGGTTCGCGCGCCTGATTGCGCGCGCGAGGCAGAGGGCGCACGTCTCCCGTTCGCTCCTCAGAGATTTTTTCGCACCGGCGCGGTCTGACGGGCGAAGCGGCTTCCGGCCGCCGCTTCCTCCCGACCAACACAGGTATAATAGCACATCTGTCAACCTTATCAGGAGAATAACTTCTAAACATTCGAACAAACAGCTATTGCGAAACCCGCAGGCCGCTAACGCCCGATCCGTTCGGGCGGGAACGGAGCCGTCCACAGAGCCCCGACCGTCATCCGGACGGCGCGCCGGCAGCCTGCCCCGGATCGGAGTCCGGGGCGGCGGTTGGGGCCAGGGCTGACGCGGACTCCTCAGAGTGTCATTCCTTGTCACCTTGAGGTAGGGTGGCGGCGTTCTGGCCGAGGGAATGAGCATGCCGGCGACCCATGCCCGGAATATCGCGCTCACGCGCGAGTTGTCCCGCTTTGTCGATGATCTGGTGGCGGGCGGGACCTACAACAATGCGAGCGAAGTGGTCCGGGATGCGCTACGCGAACTGCAACGCCGCACGCACGCTGATGGACTGACGGAGATCCGGGCGCGGACCGGCGCCGGGCTCGACCAGCTCGACCGTGGCGAGGGCCGAAGCGGCGAGCCCGCTGCGGTGCTTGGCGGCATTGTCGAGGAGGCGGCGCGGCGGCGCGGGCGCCGCCATTCGTAGCCTTAGCCGCGTTCAGCGCGGCAACCGATGAAGACGGTTGTCTTTGCGCCGGCCGCGCCGGACCGGCTGGCCGATATCTTCGCCTGGACTGAGGAGCGGTTCGGAGAGGCGCAGGCCCGGGCCTGCGCGTCGCGGCTGGCGCGGCGGCTGGAAGCGCTCGCCGCCGGCGAGGGTCCGCAGCCGCGGCCCTGCGAGCGGCTGATGCAGGGCGTGCGGGAAGCCTCCGGGCTCGTCTTCTATCGCGAAGGATCCCACTGCCTGATCCTGCGCGAGAGAGCGGAAACGCTCGAAGTGGTCGAGATATTCCACGAGCGGATGAACCTGGAGGCGCACCTGGAGCGGCTCGGAGTCCGGTAGCCGCGCCGCGCCCTCTTCGCCACCTCGCTTCCGCCGAGGCGGGCGGCCCCTGAGCGCGGTCAGAACAGCCCGACCACCTCGCCGCCCTCGTCGAGGCCGATGGCTTCGGCCGCCGGCACGCGCGGCAGGCCGGGCATGGTCATGATGTCGCCGCAGACCGCAACCACGAACTCCGCCCCGGCGGCGAGCCGCACCTCGCGCACCGGGATGGTGTAGCCCTCGGGCGCGCCCCGGAGCACCGGGTCGGAGGAAAAGCTGTATTGCGTCTTCGCCATGCACACCGGCACATGGCCGAACCCGCCGGCCTCGAAGCGCGCGAGCTGGTCCTTCACCCGCGCCGGCGCCTCGGCCCCGTCGGCCCGGTAGATTTCGCGCGCGACGGCTTCGATCTTCTCCCAGAGCGGCAGGCCGTCCGGGTAGATCGGGACGAACTCGGCATCGCCGCCGTCGGCGAGCGCGGCCACCGCCTCGGCCAGGCTCTCCGTGCCCGCGCCGCCCTCGGCCCAGTGGGTGCAGACATGCGCGGAGGCGCCGCGCTCGTCGGCGAGGCGCCGGACCGCCGCGATTTCGGCATCCGTGTCCGCCGTGAACCGGTTGACCGCCACGACCGCCGGCACCCCGAACTTGGCGACATTGTCGAGATGGCGGCCGAGATTGGCGAAGCCCCGCTCGACCGCGGCCACATCCTCCTCGCCCAGCGCGCCCCGCTCGATGCCGCCATGCATCTTGAGCGCGCGCACCGTCGCCACCACCACGACTGCGTCGGGCTGGAGCCCCGCCTTGCGGCACTTGATGTCGAAGAACTTCTCCGCGCCGAGGTCCGCTCCGAAGCCCGCTTCCGTGACCACATAGTCCGCGATCTTGAGCGCGGCCTTCGTCGCGACCACGCTGTTGCAGCCATGCGCGATATTGGCGAACGGGCCGCCGTGGACGAAGGCCGGATTGCCTTCCAGCGTCTGCACGAGGTTCGGCTGCAGCGCATCCTTCAGCAGCACGGTCATCGCACCGTCGGCCTTGAGGTCGCTGGCGGTGACCGGGGACTGGTCGCGCCGGCCGCCGACGTGGATCTGGCCGAGCCGGCGCTGCAGGTCCGCGCGGTCCGAGGCGAGGCAGAGGATCGCCATGATCTCCGAGGCCACCGTGATGTCGTAGCCCGTCTGGCGCGGGAAGCCGTTGGCGACGCCGCCGAGCGAAACCGCGATGTCGCGCAGCGCCCGGTCGTTCATGTCCACCACGCGCCGCCAAGTCACCCGGCGCGCGTCCAGCTCCTGCCCGTTGCCCCAGTAGATGTGGTTGTCGGTCATGGCGGAGAGCAGGTTGTGCGCCGCGCCGATGGCGTGCATGTCGCCGGTGAAATGGAGGTTGATGTCCTCCATCGGCACGACCTGGGCGTAGCCGCCGCCGGCCGCGCCCCCCTTCATGCCGAAACAGGGGCCGAGCGAGGGTTCGCGCAGGCAGATCGCCGTGTTCCTGCCGATGCGGTTCAGCCCGTCGCCGAGGCCGACCGTGGTGGTCGTCTTGCCTTCGCCCGCGGGCGTCGGCGTCATGGCGGTCACCAGGATGAGCTTGCCGTCGGGCCGGTCCACTAGGCCGTCGATGAAATCCGCGGTCACCTTGGCCTTGTCGCTGCCGTAAGGCACCAGCGCGCTCCCGGGGATTCCGAGGCGTTCGCCGATCTCGCCGATCGGCCGCAGAACCGCTTCGCGGGCAATTTCGATATCGCTCTTGGCCATGGGGGCGCCCTCTCCTCGCCGGACGGAAGGGGCGCAGAATGACAAGCCCGCGCGCTCGGCGCAAACGCCTATTGCGACCCGCCGGACGACGCCGTTGCGCCCCGGGTCAGCCCGCTTTCCGCCGGAGCGCGCCGAGCGAGCAGGAGACGGCGAAGAACAGCACGGCCAGGGTCACGATGCTGGGGCCGGTCGGCGTGTCCCAGCGCCAGGACGCGGCAAGGCCGGCGAAGACGGATGCGACGGCGATGAGCGCGGCGGCCGCCGCCATGCGCTCCGGCGTGCCGGAGAACGGCCGGGCGGCGGCGGCGGGAATGATGAGCATGGCGGTAATCAGCAGCGCGCCGACTACCTTGATCGAGACCGCGACGAGCACCGCGATCGCTATGGTCAGGACGAGTTGCTCGCGCTCCGGGCTAATGCCGCCGCCGCGCGCCAGTTCGGGGCTGAGCGTTGCGGTGAGCAGCGCCGGCCAGCGCCAGACGACGAGGCCCAGCACCGCCGCCGCACCGCCCCAGATCACCGCGAGGTCCCCGCGCGTCACGGCCAGGATCTCGCCGAACAGATAGGCTTCCACATCGATGGCGCGCGGCGATGCGACCGCGACTGCCACCAGGCCGACGGCCAGGCTGCCATGCGAAGCGACGCCCAGCAGCGTGTCCATGGCGAGGCCCCGCCCGGAGAGCGTCGAGACGGCGACCGCCATCGCGACCGCAGCGGCGAGCACGCCGATGACGGTGGACATCGAAAAGGCGAGCGAAATGGCGACGCCCAGGATCGCGGCATGGGCGGTTGCATCGCCGAAATAGGCGATGCGCCGCCAGACGACGAAGCAGCCGAGCGGACCCGCCGCGAGCGCCACACCGATGCCGGCAAGGCAGGCGCGGGTCAGGAAGTCGTCGAGCACCCGTCCTCCGGCGTGTGGCGGTTGAAGGCGAGCGCGCCCGGTTCCGCCTCGCCGAACAGCATGCGGTATTCCGCGGCGGAGGACACAGCCACGGGCGGCCCCTCGCACCAGATGACGCCGTTGAGCGCGATGACGCGGTCGGTCGCGCCCATCACCACATGCAGGTCGTGGCTGACCATCAGCACGCCGCAGCCCTGCCGGTCGCGCACCGCGCCCACCAGCCGGTAGAGCGCGGCCATGCCCGGATGGTCCAGGCCCTGCGCCGGCTCGTCGAGCAGCAGCAGGTCGGGCTCGGCAAGGAGCGCGCGCGCGAGCAGCACCCGCTGGAACTGCCCGCCGGAAAGCGCCGTCATCTGCCGCTTGGCGAGCTCCGGCACGCCGGTTTCCTCCAGCGCGCGCGCAATGCTGCCGTTCCGCCGCCTGGCGCCGAGCCGGAGGAAGCGCGCAACGGTGATCGGCAGGGTCGAGTCGAGATGCAGGCGCTGCGGCACATAGCCGATGCGCAGCCCGGGCGCCTGTTCGACGCGCCCGGCCGCCGGCGCCACGGCGCCGACCAGCGCGCGCAGCAGCGTAGTCTTGCCCGAGCCGTTGGGGCCGACGACGGTGACGATCTCGCCGCGCTCCACGGCGAGGTCGATATCGTGCAGCGCCAGTTGCGCGCCCAGACGGACCGAGAGGCCGTGGGCCGCGATCAGTCGCACGGCGCGTCCTCTTCGCGGGCGCAGTCGCGGCAGAGCCCCTCCGCCTCCATCATGGAGCGTTCGATGGCGAAGCCCGCCGCCCGCGCTTCCCGCAGCAGCGCGGCCGGGGTGGGCGCCACGCAGGTCTCGGCCACCGAGCGGCAATTGCGGCAGATCAGGAACGCCGGCGTATGCGTTTCATGCGGATACATGCAGGCGACGAAGGCGTTCAGCCGCTCCACCTTGTGGACGAAGCCCTGCTCGATGAGGAAGTCGAGCGCCCGGTAGGCCACCGGCGGCTGCGAGCCGAAGCCGTCCGCATCCAGACGCTTCAGCAGGCCGTAGGCGGGCATGGCGGCGTGGCTTTCCAGCAGGATTTCGAGGGCGTGCCGGCGGACGGGCGTGAAATTGACCCTGTCCTCCGCCGCCCGGCGTTCGGCCTCGTCGAGCACGCGGCGGATGCAGTCCCCGTGGTCGTGCGGGCGCATGGCCTCCGCCGCCGCTGTCCGTTCCGTCTGTCTTGCTGCTGCCATCCGCCTTCCCGCCACGCTGGAATGTTATAGTATAACCTATGAAAACCGACCAGTCCTCACGATACAGGATAACAGCATGAAACGCCGCCTCTTTCGCCTCCCGCTTTTCGCCGCGCTCGCCTCGGTTGCCGCCCTGCCGGCCGCGGCGGCGCCCGAGGTCGTGACGGACATTCCCCCGGTCCACTCGCTTGCGGCGCGCGTGATGCAGGGCATGGGCGAGCCGACATCGATCCTGCCGCCGGGCGCCACGCCACACGGCTATTCCATGCGGCCCTCCGAGGCGGCCCGGCTGCAGGCGGCCGACATCGTGTTCTGGGTGGGCGAGGGGCTGACCCCCTGGCTCGAGGACGCGGTGGAGAGCCTTGCCGCGGACGCCGTGTCGGTCGAGCTGATGGAGGCGCCGGGGCTGGCGCTGCTGGAGTTCGGCGAGGACGGGCACGACGACCATGACGGCAAGGAGGAACACGCCCACGAGGACGAGCATGGCCACGAGCACCATGGCGACATGGACCCGCATATCTGGCTCGACCCCGCCAACGGCAAGGCCGTGCTCGCGGAAATGGCCGCGCGCCTGGCGGCAATCGACCCGGCCAATGCGGATGCCTACAAGGCCAACGCCGCCGCCGAGGCGGCCGAGCTCGATGCGCTGGCGGCGCGGGTGGAGGCCGTCGTGGCGCCCGTGCGCGGCAAGGCGTTCTTCACCGCGCATGACGCCTACCGCTATTTCGAGCACCGCTTCGGGATCGAGTCGGCCGGCTCGGTGGCGCTTTCCGACGCCGCCCCGCCCGGCCCGGCGCGCCTCGACCATATCCGCAGCGAGATGCGCGAACACAGCGCGCTCTGCGTGTTCATAGAGCCGCAGCTCGATCCGAAGCTGGCGCAGACGGCGGCGGAGGGAACCGGCGCGCGCGTCGCCGTGCTCGACCCGCTGGGCGCGGACCTCGAACCCGGACCGGGGCTCTATCCGGCGCTGATCGAGGGCCTGGCGCAGAGCCTGGCGGGCTGCCTCGGCGGCTCGTAGCCGGCGCTCAGTAGGAGAAGGGCCAGACGCGGAGCCAATTGCGCGCCCGGCGCCAGAGGGCGGCGAGGCCCTCCGGCTCCAGCACCAGGAAGACCAGGATCAGGATGCCGAAGGTCATCTGCCTCACCTGGGCCACCGCCTGCGCCATGTAGGCGAGGTCCACGAACCAGGACCCGACCGAGGTCATGGCGAGGAACACGAAGCGCGGCACGAGGCTGAGGAAGGCCAGCCCCAGCAGCGCGCCCCACACGCTGCCGAGCCCGCCGATGATGTTGACGGCGAGGTAGTAGATGGAAATGGCGAAGGTGTATTGCTGATAGTTGGCGACGCCCAGATAGTAGGTGAACAGCACGCCGGCGACGCCGCCATAGGCCGCCGAGAGGGCGAAGGCGGCGAGCTTCACCCGGGCGGTGTCCACGCCCATGAGGGAGGCCGCCGTCTCGTGCTCGCGCACGGCCACCATGGCGCGGCCGAGGCGGGAGCGGCCGAGATTGAGCGCCGCAAGCAGACCGGCGACGGCCACGGCCATGACGAACAGGTAGAGCTCCGCCGCGCTGTCGAGCCTGAGCCCGAACAGCTCCGGGCGCGGCACATGGATCGAGGCCTGGATGCCGCCCGAGATCGCCGGCGTGCGGTTGATGATCCATTCGATGACGAGCTGCGCGGCGAGCGTGGCGATCGCCAGGTAGAAGCCCCTTATGCGCAGCGACGGCAGGCCGACGACGATGCCGATCAGCGCCGCCGTCGCCGCGCCGGCCGGGAGCGTGAGCCAGAAGGGCCAGTCGAGCCGCACCGCGAGATTGGCGGCCGTGTAGGCGCCGACCGACATGAAGGCGCCGTGGCCGAGCGAGATCTGGCCGGCGTATCCGAGCAGGATGGTGAGCCCGAGCGCGCCCACGAGGTTGATCGCGTTGAGTGTGAGCACCGCCAGCAGGTGCTCGCCGCCGAAGAGCGGCACCGGCACGAACAGCAGGAACAGCGAGGCCCACACGGTCCGGCGCACGGCCGGATGCGGGAACAGCGCCATGTCGGCGCGGTAACTGGTCTTGTAATGGCCGGATTCGCGGAGGAACATGCCCGCCCGAACGGGTAACGAATGAACGGGTGAGCAAAGCATGAAACTCAAGCGCGTGGAACATGTCGCCATCGCGGTGCGCGACATGCGGGCATCGATGAAGATGCTGGAGGAGACGCTCGGTCTCGAACTCGACTATGAGGAGCGCATCGGCGACACGCGGCTCGCCATGTATCCGGTCGGCGAGACCAGCATCGAGCTGCTGCAGGCCGAGGGCCCGGCCTCGCAGGTGAACGGCTGGATCGAGGACAATGGCGAGAGCATCTACCATCTCTGCTTCGAGGTGGACGACATCGACGCCGCGCTCGCGGAGCTGAAGGGCAAGGGCGTCAAGCTGGTGGACGAGACGCCCCGCACCGGCCACGGCGGCAGCCGCATCGCCTTCCTCGACCCCGCTTCCACCGGCGGCATCGTCATCGAGCTCGCCGAGCTACCGGCGGGGCATTAGGCGAGAACCTCCTCGCGGCGGCGGAGGAGGCGGCCGGGGAGCGCGCCGGTGTGTTCGCCCCCGTGGATGACCACCTCGCCGTTGACGATTACCGTCTCGACGCCCGCCGGATAGGTGTGCGGCTCGTCGAAGGTCGCCTCGTCGCGGATCGTGCCTACGTCGAACAGCACGACATCGGCGGCCTGGCCCTCGCGCAGCAGGCCCCGGTCCGCCATGCCAAGGGCGCGCGCGGCGTTGCCGGTCATCTTCGCGACCGCCTGCGGCAGGGTCAGCAGCCCCTCGTCGCGGGCGTAGCGGCCGAGCACGCGCGGGAAGGTGCCGTAAAGCCTCGGATGCGGCTTGCCCTGGGAGGTGACGCCGTATGGCGCGACGCAGGGGCCGTCCGAGCCGACCGTCATGGAGGGCTCGGCCGCGATCCGCCGCACGTCCTCCTCCGACATGCTGCGCACCAGGATGCGCGTCCCGCCCCGGTCCTCGACGACGATGTCGAACACGGCCTCCAGCGGGTCGCAGTCGCGCTCGGCCGCGATCTCCGCGATGGTCATGCCCGGCCGGGCGGCGCCGGGCGAGTTGGCGATGCGGATATCGTCCCAGCTCTCGATATGGCCGAAATTGTTGAAGCCGACCTCGGCGATCTTCTGGCGCACGCGCGAGCGGGTCTGGGGGTCGGCAAGCCGCGCCAGCATGGCGTCGATGCCGCCCTCCTGCAGCCAGACCGGCAGCAGGAAGCGCAGCGGGTTGGTCGCCCAGTCATAGGGATACTGGTCGCAATGCACGTCCACGCCGCGCGCCCGCGCCCGGGCGAACTGGCCGAGCAGCTCGTCCGCCTCGCCCCAGCGCCCGGTGCCGGAGAGCTTGAGGTGGGCCACCTGGACATGGATGCCGCATTGCTCGCCGACGTCGATGGCCTCCGCCACCGCCTCGTGGACGCCGTGGCTCTCGTCGCGCACATGGCTCGAATAGCGCCCGCCATGCGCCTTCACCACCCGGCCGAGCGCCAGCACCTCCTCCGGCCTGGCGTAGCAGCCGGGCGCGGTGAAGAGGCCGGAGGAAAGCCCGAGCGCGCCCGCCTCCAGCGCCTCGGCCAGCATTTCCTGCATGTGCCGGAGCTCCGCGTCGGAGGGGTCGCGGTCCTCCATGCCCATCGCCATCAGGCGCAGCGTGTTGTGGCCGGCCTGCATGACGGTGTTCAGCGAAAGCGCCGGCCATGTGTCCATGTAGCGGGCGAAGTCCGTCTCCTCGAAGGGGAGCCAGGGCGCGCTCGCGGAGAGGTAGTCGCGCAGCATCTCCACCCTGCCGGGCAGCGCGGGCGCCACGGAGAAGCCGCAATTGCCGACCACCTCGGTGGTCACGCCCTGGCGGATCTTGCATTCCGCCTTCGGGTTGAGCGGCAGGGTGAAGTCGGAATGGGTGTGGATGTCGATGAAGCCCGGCGCGACGGTCAGGCCCTCGGCGTCGATGACCGTCTCCGCGCTGCCCGCATAGTCTTCCTCGACGGCCTGGATGCGCCCGCCCCGGACCGCCACGTCGGCCTTGCGCGCGGGCGCGCCGGTCCCGTCCACGACCTCGCCGCCCCTGATGAGAATGTCGTCCATCCGGGCGTCCTCCAGCAGTCGCCAGCGTCAACCGGCAGGATAGCGCAACTTCCCCCGAATGCGCGAGGCGGGCTCAGCCCGTCCCGCCTGCGACCGGCGGCTTGCGGGCGAACCAGGGGCGGGCGGCCTCGATCTGGGCGGAGAAGCGCAAGAGCGCCGCCTCGTCGCCGTATGGCGCCACCGCCTGCACGGCGACCGGCAGGCCGCCCGCATTCGTGCCGACGGGCAGCATGATTGCGGGCTGGCCGGTGATGTTGAACCAGACCGTGAAGGGCGAGAAGGCGAAGACGCGCCGCCAGTATTCGTCCACGTCCTCCATCATCATGTCGAGCCAGCCGAGCTCGACCGCGATGCCCGTCGCCAGCCCCGGCGTCAGCAGCAGGTCGTAACCGGCGTGGAAGGCGGCCATCTGCCGGCCGAGCCGGTGCATGGCCTGCGTCGCGCGCACATAGTCCGCCCCGCTCACCCGCTCGGCCATCCGCGCGGAGAGCCAGGTGACGCGCTCGACCTCGTCCTCGCGGGCCGCGCGCCCGGCGGTCGGGTGGCTCGCGAGGTTGACCGCGGTGTTGGCGGCCATGAGGGTGAGGAAGGTCGGCACCACGGCTCCGCCGTCGATGGCGGGGTCGGCCTCCTCCACCCGGTGCCCGAGGTCGGCGGCGAGGCCCGCGGTCTCTTCCAGCACGCGGAGCGCATCCGCCCCGACCTCGGCCCCGTTCGGCGCGCGGCGGGTGAACGCGATGCGCAGCCGGCCGGGGTCGGCGCCCACCTCCTCCAGGAAGGGCCGGGCCGGGGGTGCCGCGCTGTAGGGGTCGCCCGCGCCCGGCCCGCATGTGGCGTCGAGCAGCGCCGCGCTGTCGCGCACCGTGAGCGTGACGGCATGTTCGGTGGACAGGCCCCCCAGCCCCTCGCCCATGAAGGGCGCCATGGTGTTGCGGTTGCGGGTGGGCTTGAGGCCGACCAGCCCGCAGCAGGCCGCCGGCGCGCGGATCGAGCCGAACCCGTCCGAGGCGTGCGCCGCCGGCAGCATGCGCGCGCCGACGGCCGCGGCCGCCCCGCCGCTGGAGCCGCCGGATATGCGCGCCGTGTCCCAGGGGTTCTTCGTCGCCCCGTGCAATTGCGGCTCGCAGGTGAGGCTGAGGCCGAGCTCGCAGGTGTTGGTCCGCCCGAAGATCACGACGCCGGCGCGCTTCAGCCGCTTCACGAGCTCGCTGTCCTCCGCCGGCACGACGTCCTCGAAGAACCGGCAGCCCCGCGTGGTCGGGAAGCCGGCGAGCGAGGCGCTCAGGTCCTTCAGCAGATAGGGCACGCCCCGGAGCGGCCCGTCGGGCAGGCCCCCGGCGATGGCCTGCCGTCCGTAATCGTAGAGCCGGGCGGTGACCGCGTTGACGGCGCCGTTGCGCGCCTCGACCCGCTCGACCGCGGCCTCCAGGAGTTCCTCCGGCGTGGTCCCGCCGCTTGCGACAAGCGCGGCCAGCCCGACCGCGTCGTGGTTTTCGTAGTCCGCAAATGCCGCCATCCCGACCCCCGTCCGATGCCTGTCCGCTCCCCGGCCGTCGCCCGCGGGACACGGGTTCTATACCACCCTTCACGCCCCGCAGCCGCCCGCCTTTCCCGCGCGCCCTACCGCATGGCGGCGGCGATGTTGCCGCCATCGACGGTGAGCACCGCGCCGGTGGTCTTGCGCGCGCGGGCAAGGTCCGTGAAGGCGCGGGCCACGTCTGCCGCCCGCACCTCGCGGCCGAGCAGGTTGCCGCGCATGTAGTCCTCCTCGCTCAGCCCGCGCGCCTTCGCCCTGGCCGCCACCATGGCGCCGTCCAGCAGGCCGCTGCGGATGCGGTCCGCATTGACGGCGTTGGCGGCGATGCCGTCGCGCCCGTAGTCGATGGCATACTGGCGCATGAGGGCGAGGGTCGCGGCCTTGGCCACGCCGTAGGGGCCGAAGTCCGGGCCGGGATTGACCGCCTGCTTGGAGACATTGAAGAGCAGGCTGCCGCCCGTCTCCTGCGCGCGCATGATGCGCACGGCGGCCTGCGCGACCGCCTGGTGGGCGAAGAAGTTGAGCTCGAAGCTCCGGCGCAGCTCGGCCTCGCCGACCTCGCCGATACGCCCCTGCCAGGCCGCGCCCGCATTCGAGACCAGGATATCGACGCCGCCATGCCGCCGGCAGACTTCCGCGAAGGCCGCCTCGACCGCCTCCGGGCGGGTCACGTCGCATGCGATCATGTCCGGGCCGGCTTCGAGGTCGAGGCCGACCGGCTCTGCCCCCTCGGCGCGGAACGCCGCCATGACCGCCTGCCCGATGGCGCCCGCCGCTCCCGTCACCACGGCCACCTGCCCCGCGAGCGGCGGCGGCGCGGCCCGGCCGAGCTTCGCCTGTTCCAGCGGCCAGTATTCGATGTCGAACAGGTCCGCCTCGCCGATGCTCGTGAACCGCCCGATGCGCTCGGCATCCGCGATGACCTCGACCGCGGCCTCGGCCAGATCGGCGGCGATGGCGGCGGCCTTCGCGTCCCGGCCCGCGGCGAAGAGGCCGACGCCCGGCGCCAGCAGCACGCGCGGGGCGGGGTCCAGCGCCGTCAGGCTATTGCCGGTGCGCGCATTGCCGCGCTCGAAATAGGTCATGTAGTCCGCCTCGAAGCGCCGGACCGCCGCCGCCGCGTCCTTCGCGAATTCCTCCGCCGCGCCCGCCCGCGCCGGCGGCAGCAGCACCGGCCAGGACTTGACCCGGAGCGAATGGTCGGGCGTGACCGTGCCGGCGAGCCCGTAGCGGGAAACCTCCGCCCCGTCCACGAAGCGGCGGATGCGCGCCCCGCCCCGGAAGGCGAGTAGGAAGCGCGCGGGCTCACCGTCCGGCTCCGATGCGGGCCGCGCCAGCAGGCCGCGCAGGACGGGCGCGATCTCCTCCGGCGCGGCAAGCCGGTCCGGCAGTCGGGCGCTCCGGAACGCCTTCGCCGGGGCGGCGGCCAGACGGGCTTCCGCGAGGCTGACCAGGCGGATCATGCGCTCATAGGACTCGCGCGCCGTCTCGCCGAAGGTGAAGACGCCGTGGTTCAGCAGGATCATGCCCTCGCAGTCCGGCGCCTCCTCGAAGACTTGCGCCGCTTTCCGCGCGAGCCGGAAGCCCGGCATGATGTAGGGCACCAGCACGACCTTCCCGCCGAAGACCTCGCGGCAGAGCGCCGCCCCGTCCGGCTGGTCGGTCAGCGCCAGCACGGCGTTGGCGTGGGTGTGGTCGATATAGCGGTGCGGCAGGAAGGCGTGCAGCAGGGTCTCGACCGAGGGCGAAGGCGCGGCGGGGTCGAGCAGGTTGGCGCGGTGGGCGGCCACCATGTCCTCGTCCGAGAGGGCGTCCCTTTGCCGGAGGCGCCGGAGCGGCTCCAGCCGGACCGCGGGCAGGCCGGGCGGCTCGATCCGCGCCATGTCCCAGCCCGAACCCTTGACGCGGAGCACCTCCACCTCGTCGCCGGCGAGATCGGTCATGCGCGTCTTGAGCGAGGTGTTGCCGCCGCCATGCAGCACCAGGCGCGGCTCGCCGCCGAGGAGGCGCGTCGTATAGACCCGGAGCGCCAGGTCCCGGCGGACGCCCTCCGCGCCGTAGCGGGCCACCGCCGCCTCCGCCTCCCGGTCGGACCAGAGATTTTCCATCGGCCCCACGCCTCTTCGCCCGCCACCCGGGGCGCTTATAGCCGCGAATGCCGGCCGCGCCCACAACCGTCAGCCGTGAACTTTCCGCATGTCCGTTCCCGTGCGAGACTGGGCTTCGTCCGGAGAGGCTGAGGGGGCTCCCATGAAATTCCGCAATCTCGGCGCGGCCGTCATCGTTGCGGTCCTGGCGGCCGGTCCGGCGGGCGCGAAGGACGAACCCGCTGACGGCAGCTTCCGCATCATGGCGCATTTCGACACGGCGCAGACCGCGGTCGAGCAGGGCCGGGTTTCCATATCGTCCGGCGCGAGCAAGGGCATCGTCGTGGTCTTCGACGGCACCGCGGAGCCATTCCGCTTCGGCGTCTTCGATTCCACGACGGTGCTGCTGACGAAGCAGGCGGAAGACAGCCTGTCGGTCGAGGGCTACAGCGTCCGGAAAGACGCGGACGGCGATGAATGGTATTCGCGGCTGAAGCGCGTGACGGGCGCAGAGGGCCGGTATGAGCTCGTCGGGGGCACCGGCAAATATCGCGGCCTGACCGGCAGCTGCGCCTACGGGGTCTCGAATATATCGCGTGATCGCGGCGTCACGATGGGCGGCTGCACATGGCGGATAGAATAGCGGCCCGATGACCGGCTGAACCGGCGGCGGCGCACCGCTCGGGAACGGCGCGGCAAGCTGCTACCCTGCCGCCCATGCCGTTCATGCCGATCCATGACGACAACGAACGCACGCGCATCGACACGCCCTTCGTCACCTGGGGGGCGATCCTGCTCTGCGTCGTCGCGTTCATCTGGCAGTCGAGCCTGCCGGAAGCCATGGAATACCGCCGGCTGCTGGCGCTCGGCTTCGTGCCGGGGCGGCTGCTGGGCGAGCTGCAACTGCGCCCCGACCTCGCCATCCTGCCGGCATCGTTCTCGCTGGTGACGACGCAGTTCCTGCACGGGGACTTCGCGCATCTGCTCGGCAACATGGCCTTCCTCTACATCTTCGGCGACAATGTCGAGGACGCGATGGGCCATCTGCGCTTCGCCCTGTTCTTCCTCCTTTGCGGCGTGCTGGCCGCGCTCGCCCACGGGCTGACGGACCCCTCCTCGGCCGTGCCGCTGATCGGTGCGAGCGGCGCCATATCGGGCATATTGGGGGCCTATCTGGTGCTGAGCCCGCGCGCGCGCATTCTGGTGCTGTTCTTCGTCGTGCCGCTGCGGCTGCCAGCCTGGATGCTGGTCCTGGGCTGGTTCGCGGTGCAGTTCTTCTTCGGGCTCTCGACCTTCGGCGAGGACGCGAAAGTCGCCTACTGGGCGCATATCGGCGGCTTCGCGGCCGGGATCGCGCTGCTGCCCTTCTTCAGGGTCTCTGCGCCACGCCGGGGCGGAGCCGGGTAAAGGCGAGCGCGCCCGGGTCGGCTGCCACGGGGCCGGGCGCGGCGGCGATCAGCACCTCGCCGGCAATGGGCCCGAAATCGGCGCGGAAATGCACCGAGCTCTTGAGCGCGAGAATGCGGCAGTCCGCCGGCTCCACGCCCAGATGGCGGAACATCTCCCGGTCGGCCGCCTGCACCTTGCGGCTCGCCACCGCCACCCGCACGCCGCCCGCGACCTCCAGCAGCGCCATCGGCCCGAGCTGCATCCGGTTGCCGCCGTAGAAGGGGCCCGTGCAGGTGAAGCTCCCGTCGCCGAGTTTGCGCACGACCGCATCCGTCTCGAGGGGCGCGTCGCCCGGAACGCCCGAACGCCCGCCAAGCGCCAGCGAGAGCCGCCCGCCTTCGCCCGCCTCATGCGCCGCCGCCGCCGCCTGCCCGTCGATCAGCAGGCCCAGCACCGCGCCTTCCGGCCGCGCGGCCGCGAGCGCGCGCAAGAGGCCCGTCGTGTCGCCGTCGCCGCCCCCGCCGGGATTGTCGCAGCTGTCCGCAATGACCACGGGGCGGCCGGGCCGTCCCGCACGGTCGGCGCGCGCCACCGCTTCCTCGGGCGAGAGGAAATCGGCGTCGAACCGCCCGCGCGCCGCCAGCACCGCCTCCGCCAGCGCGTCAGCCGCGGCCGCCGCGCTCCGCTCGTCACCGGCATAGGCGAGCGCGGCCGGGCCGCAATCCGGCGTGTCGGCGAGCGGGAAGCCGCCGGCGAGCGACACGGAGCGGACGGCGCCCCGCTCCCGCTCCGCGAGTCCCGCATAGAGGCCCGCCGCCGGCTCGACCAGCGTGCATTGCGCGGTGAGCGGGATGAGGAAGGGGACCTGCCGGAACCCCTTGGCCGGCCGCCCCTCGGCGAGGATGCGCTCCAGCAGGCGGGCCGTGCGCGCGCCGGTCTCGGCCATATCGACATGCGGATAGGTGCGAAACACGACCAGCGCATCCGCCCGGTCCGCCATCAGCGGCGAGACATTGGCATGCAGGTCGAGGCTCGCCACGAGCGGCACATCCGGGCCGATGACGGCGCGCACCCGGCGCAGCAGCTCGCCCTCGCCGTCCTCCAGATGCTCGGCCACCATCGCGCCGTGCAGGTCCAGATAGACGGCGTCCACCGGCCCGGCGTCACGGAGGTCGTCCACCATCATGCCGGCGATGCGCTCGAAGGCCTCTTCCTCGACTTTCGCCGAGGGGCTGGCATTCGCCCAGACCAGCGGCGCGAAGTCGCGGCCGGACGCGCGCGCCGCCTCCAGGAAGCCCGCTATCGGCAGGTTTATGCCGGCGGTATCGGCGAGCACGGCCCCGCCCCGGCAGAGCCCTGGCCAGCCGTCGGCGCGGCGGAACATCTCGAAGCTTGCCTTTGTCGGCGCAAAGGTATTGGTCTCGTGGTGAAATCCGCCGACCGCAATCCGCATGGGCCCCGCCTCCCGCCGCCGCCCGCGACGCTAACAGAAAGGCCGATTGCCGCCCATGCGCCTGCGCCGCCGCCTCGTCCTCGGCCATCTGGCCGACCTCTACCGGCTCGCCCTGCCCGTCGTGGTGAGCCGGGCCGGCGTGCTGGCGATGACGGTGGCCGACACGATAATCGTCGGCCGCTACTCCTCGGCCGAGCTCGGCTATCTCTCGCTCGGCGTCGCGGTCTATCTGCCGCTGCTGCTGACCGTGATGGGGCTGCTCACCGGCACGACGGTCGCGGCGGCGCAGGCCATGGGGCGCGGCGAGGAGGCGGAAAGCGGGGCGGCCTGGCGGCGCGCCGTGCCGGTTGCGCTCGCTTTCGGCGGCGTCGGCCTGTTGCTCGGGCTGTTCGGGCGGGAGGTGCTGCTGCTCACCGGCCAGAGCGAAGACGTGGCGGCGGGCGCGGGCCGGGTCTTCTTCATCCTGGCGCTCGGCTACCCGGCCGCCTTCCTCTATTTCGCCACCGCCTTCTTCCTGGAAGGCGTGCGGCGCCCGCGCCCGGCCGCCTGGGCGATCATCGCCGCCAACCTGGTGAACGTCCCGGCCGACCTCCTGCTGGTCCACGGCCTGTTCGGCCTGCCCGAGCTGGGCGCGGAGGGCTCGGCCTGGGCCACGACCGGCATACGCTGGGCGCTCGCGGCCTTCCTGCTCGCCTGGGCATGGTGGATGCCGGACCGGGCGCGGCTGGGCGTCCGCGCCCGCGCCGACTGGGCCTGGCGGCGCTGGCGGGTGCAGCGCATGGTGGGCTTTGCCGCCGCCGTCGCCATCGCCGTCGAGATGGGGGCCTTCACCGCCATCCACCTGTTCGCCGGCTGGCTCGGCACGGTCCCGCTCGCCGTCTTCACGATCGTGCTGAATGTGATCTCGGTCATCTTCATGGTCGCCAACGGCGTCGGCATCGCCACCAGCGTGCGCATCGGCAATGCCTGGGGCCGCGGCGACCGCCGGCGCTGGATCGCGGCCTGCTGGATGGGGCTTGCGGTCACGATCTGCCTCATGGCCGCCTCGGGCGCCCTCATGGCGGCGCTCGCCCGGCCCCTCGCCGCCATCTACTCCTCGGAAGCCGCCGTGCTTGCAGCCGCCGTTCCGGTGCTGGTGCTGGCCGGGCTCATGCCCCTCTTCGACGGCGGGCAGACGCTGATGCTGAACGCGCTGCGTGGCTGCTCCGACGCCTGGGTGCCGACGGCGCTCCAGGCCTTCGCCTTCATCGGCTGCATGGTGCCGCTCTCGCTGCTGCTGGCGTTCGGGCTGGAGCGGGGCGTGGCCGGGCTGTTCGAGGCGGTGATCCTCTCGACGGCCATCTCGCTCGGGCTTCTGTGCGCGCGCTTCGTCATGCTATCGCGGCGGCCATGACGCATCCGGTGCAGGAGATCGTTTCGGGCGGGCAGACCGGCGTGGACCGGGCGGGGCTCGACGCCGCGCTGGCGCTGGGCCTCGCCGTCGGCGGCTGGTGCCCGCGCGGGCGGCGCGCCGAGGACGGCCCGGTCCCCGAACGCTATCCCCTCACCGAGACGGCGAGCGCCGCCTACCGGGTGCGCACGCGGCTCAATGTCCGCGACAGCGACGCAACGCTGATCCTCTGCCGGGGGCCGCTCACCGGCGGCACGAAGCTGACGGCCGCCATCGCGCGCAGGATGGGGCGCCCGCTGCGCATCGCCGACCTCTCGCGCCGCGCGCAGGCGCCCGCCGCCGCGGCATGGCTGCGCAAGCACAATGTCGTCCGGCTCAATGTCGCCGGCCCGCGCGAGAGCCAGGCGCCCGGCATCGGCGCGGAGGCCCGGCGTTTCCTCATGCGCGTCCTCGCCCCGTGAACGGGGAAGAGGAGTTCGGCGGCAGGGACCTTTCGGCGCTCAGGCGGGCGTCGATCCTCGCCGCCGTGACGCTCTCGACGACGCTCTACGGCACCACCGTGCTCGTCGTCTCGACCGTGCTGCCGCAAATGCAGGGCTCGCTCTCCGCCACCCAGGACCAGATCGCCTGGGCGATGACCTTCAACATCGTCGCGACCGCCATCGTGACGCCGATGACGGGCTGGCTGACGGGCCGCTTCGGACGCCGCGCGGTCATGCTCTGGGGCATGGCGGTCTTCGGCGCGGCGACGCTCGGCTGCGGTTTCGCGACCTCGCTGGAGACGCTCGTGGTCTTCCGCGTCATCCAGGGCGCGGCGGGGGCGCCGATCATCCCGCTCGCCCAGGCCATCACCCAGGACAGCTATCCGCGCGCGCAGCACGGCACCGCCATGGCCGCGTTCGGCATGGGCGTCGTCGTCGGGCCGGTGATCGGCCCGGTCGTCGGCGGCTATCTCACCGAGGCCTACAACTGGCGCTGGGCCTTCTTCATGGTCGTGCCGGTGGCGGGCGCGAGCTGGCTCGCCATGTGGCTGGTGCTGACCGACGGCGGCAGGCTCCGGCGCGCGCGCCTCGACTGGACGGGGTTCCTCGCGCTCTCCGTCGCGGTCGTCTGTTTCCAGCTGATGATGGACCGGGGCGAGCGCCGCGACTGGTTCGACTCCACCGAAATACTGCTGGAAGCCTGCCTGGCCGGCATCGGCCTCTACATCTTCCTGGCCCATAGCCTGACCATCCGGCGCCCCTTCCTGAACCTGAAGCTGCTGCTCGACCGGAACTATGCGCTCGGGCTCTGCATCGTCGGCATATACGGCATGCTGAACTTCACCCCGATGGTGATGCTGCCGCCGATGCTGCAGGACCTTGCGGGTTTCCCGAACGCGGTGGTGGGCCAGCTGGTGGCCGCGCGGGGCGTGGGCGCGATCCTGGGATTCTTCCTCGCCATGTATGTCGGCAGGCTCGACCCGCGCATCGGCATGAGCGCGGGCTTCTCCATCATGGCGGCGTCCGGCTGGATCATGATGCAGTTCGACGCAAACGCCACCTGGTGGGACGTGGCGCTGGTCTCCTGGATGCAGGGCGTGGCCGTCGGCGTCACCTGGGTGCCGCTCACGGTCGCGACCTTCTCGACCCTGCCGCCGCGCTACCTGGCGGAGACCTCCTCCGTCTATCACCTGATGCGCAATCTGGGCTCCAGCTTCTTCATCTCCGTGAGCGTGACCGTGCTGGTGCGCACGGGCGGCGAGAACTACGGACGGCTCACCGAATTCGTCTCGCCCTACAACGAGGCGCTGGCGGTGATCGACACCGGCACGGCGTCGGGCCTCGCGGCGCTCAGCGGCCAGATCGGCCAGCAGGCCGCGATGATCGGCTATCTCAACGCCTTCACCGCCTACACCGCCGTCGCGCTGGCCGCACTCCCGCTGCTTCTCCTGATGCGCATAAGGCGCTGACGGGCGGCTGCGCCATTCTTCCCATGCCCTGCTTGTCAGCCATTGAACAAAGCACATATTCTTTACCGGAGAGGAAATGATTATGGCTCACCGGGCAGATTTCACCGTCAGGGAAACCGCCGAGCTCTCCGGCGTTGCGCCGGGAACCATCGAAAAGGCGATCCAGTCGAGGATTGTCCCGACCGTTCCCGCCACCATTCACAGCAACAGGAGGCCGACCCGCCACCTTCCCCGCGGCGCCGTCGTCTTCTTCCACGCCCTGAAGGCGGCCGGCCTCACGAGGCTCCCGGTCAGCCACAAGAGGAGAATCTGGCAGCATCTCGCCGGCATGGAATGGCCCTGTCTCGAGAACATCGAATTCACCACCTACACGGTTCTTCACCTTGAAGACGTGCCCGAGGAACTCATAGCATCAGCCGACCGGTACCTTCGCGACCGCGAGGCCTTCATCCATTCCGATCCCGATATACTGGGCGGCACCCCCGTCATCCGGGGAACGCGGATCACCGTCTATTCGGTTCTCGGCCGCCTCGAGGGCGGAGAGACCGTTGACGACCTTATCGAGGATTATCCCGATATCGACCGCCGGGCATTCGAGACCGCCGCACTCTACGCCAGGAGCCATCCTCTACGAGGCCGCCCCGCCGGCCGGCCGTGGAAAGCCGCGTCCTGACACCCGGCTCCCCTTCCTGTGCGGCTCTTTCTGGACGAGTGTCTTTCGCCAGCCATCGCAGGGGCGATCAACCGACAGGGCCAACACCTTGCCAAACATCCCCGCGATTTCGGCGGCCTCGGTCAGCCCGACCACGCTGTCCTGCAACGCTGCCTCGATGAGGACCTCGTCCTCGTCACGGCCAATGCCCGCGACTTCCGCGCCCTCGTCGCATCGGAATCGGTCCATCCGGGTCTCATCGTCCTGCCGTGCGTCAGCCGCCGGGAGTCCGAAATTCTGCTTCGGTCGGCCATCGGCCATCTGTCGAAAATCGGAGACCCGATGCAGGCCATGGTCAACCACGTCCTGGAGGTCTCGACCGAAGGTGAAATCGCTCTCTTCCCGCTAAACCGGGAAGCAGGCTGATACCGGCGGTCCGGTGCCCGTCGGCACCGGCCTGCTTACGGTTCGCAGTCTGCCTGGACGCGCACCGGCGTCATGCGCCGGACTGCGCCCCGCTGCGTGCAATCGCGTCCGCGGCGGTCAGGGCATGGCAGGTGTTGTCGGGTGCCGCGAAGGCGCGTTCCAGCTCGGCCTTGAGGCGGTCGAAGGCCTCCTGCTCCGAGCAGGCCTTGTCGCGCTGTATCGGGCCGCTCAGGCGAACCGTCATCGTCATTGCGCGCCCCAGGGACCGGTCCTCCCGCATATAGCATCCTTAGTATTGACCAATATCGAATACAAATACAACTTGCCGCTCCCCCTTTCACGCCAACGGCCGGCATGCCAGAATTCCCGCGCGAGGCAAGGAGACGGGGCGATGGCGCGGCGGAAGTTCTGGGGGTGGGGCAAGGTCGGCGAGGGCTTTACCGACGAGGAGATGAAGCCCTTCGAGGCGGACTATGCGGCGGTCTTCGGGGTGGACGGGTTCGAGGCCCGGCCGTTCCCGACCGTGGACGAGGTCGGGATCGCACCGCCGCGGCTCGCGCCGCCCGCCTCGCTGGCGCCGGTCTGCACCGACGACAAGTGGGAGCGGCTGGTGCATACCTTCGGGCGCTCCTTCCACGAGCAGGTCCGCATCATGGACCGCGACTTCGCCGGCGCGCCCGACCTGGTGGCCCGTCCGCGCGACGAGGGCGAGGTCGCGGCCCTGCTCGACTGGTGCGCGGATGCGGGCGCGGCGGCCATTCCCTTCGGCGGCGGCTCTTCCGTGGTGGGCGGGGTGCATCCCGATGTCGGCGGCGGCTTCAGGGCCGCGGTCTCGATAGACATGGGCGCCATGGACCGGGTGCTGGAAATCGACCGCACCTCGCGCGCGGCGCGCATACAGGCGGGCGTGTACGGTCCCCATCTCGAAGAACAGCTCCGCCCGCACGGCCTGACCCTGCGCTACTACCCGCAGAGCTTCGAATATTCCACCCTCGGCGGCTGGATCGCGACGCGCGGCGCCGGCCATTACGCCACCATGCTGACCCATATCGACGACATGACCGAAAGCGTGCGCGCGGTGACGCCGGCGGGCGTGCATGACAGCTTCCGCCTGCCGGGCTCCGGCGCGGGCCCGAGCCCCGACCGGCTCTTCCTCGGCTCCGAGGGCGCGCTCGGCATCATTACCGAAGCCTGGATGCGCCTTCAGGACCGCCCGACCTTCCGCGACGGCCGCTCGGTCGAGTTCGAGCATTTCATGGACGGGGCGGAGGCCGTGCGCGCCATCTCGCAGGCCGGGCTCTATCCCGCCAATCTGCGCCTGCTGGACCATAACGAGGTGCGCTGGTCGGGCGCGGGAGACGGCTCGGCCGCAGTGCTGGTGCTGGGGTTCGAGAGCGCCGACCACCCGCTCGACGCCTGGATGGCGCGCGCGCTCGAATGCTGCCGGGATCACGGCGGCCGCCTGCCGGAGGAGAAAGGCGGCGGCGGGAACGCGGCGGCGCGCTGGCGCGACGCCTTCATCAAGGGCGGGCACATGCGCGAGATGCTGACCGCCCGCGCCATCATCCGCGAGACCTTCGAGACCGCGATCACCTGGGACCGGTTCGAGGACTTCCACCGCGATGTGGCGGGCGCGGCAGACCGGGCGCTCAGGGAGGCGACGGGGCGGCCGGGAATCGTCGCCTGCCGCTTCACCCATGTCTATCCCGACGGGCCGGCGCCTTACTTCACCTTCATCGGCCTGGGCGAGCAGGGCCGGCTTTCGGCGCAATACGACACGGTCAAGAACGCGGTCTCGGACGCGATCATCGACGCCGGCGGCACCATCACCCACCACCACGCCGTCGGGCGGGACCACATGCCCTGGTACGAGCGCCAGCGCTCCGACATTTTCGCCGCCGCGCTCAAGGGCGCCAAGGCGGCGCTCGACCCCGCCGGCATCATGAACCCCGGCGTGCTGCTTCCCGCGCCCTGACCCGGGCCGCTCCGTCTTGACCGGGAGGCGGCGCGGGGCGTCTAATCGGGATCGAGGCTGGAAGGAGGGAGTGCATGGAACCGGTGCGCTATATCGACCGCACGCGCGACGACTATATCCGGCAGGGTTACGAGAAGGCCTATGAGTGGGCGCATTTCGACGATGTGCCGTTCGCGCGCCTCGACAAGCCGCTCTCGGAATGCCGCATCGGGCTGATCGGCACCAGCGAGATCGCGGTCCGCTACGACCCGGAGACGGAAGAGAACCCGGTGGTCGAGGAGGACTTCCGCGGCGTCTATTCCTTCGCCGCCGACACGCCGACGGAGAAGCTCTACAGCCGCACAAGGTCCTTCGACCGCTTCGCCACCCATCTCGACGACGTCAACGCCTACTACCCGGTGGACCGGCTGCGCGAGGCGGTGGCCGACGGCCGGGTCGCCGGCATGCCGGACCGGCTCTATGGCTGCTACAACAATTACAGCAAGCGCAAGGTGATGACCGAGGAGGCGCCCAAGGCGCTCGCCTGGTGCCGCGAGGACGGCATCGACGCGCTCCTCATGGTGCCTGTCTGACCCGTCTGCCATCAGACCGTGAGTCTGATCAGCCGGCATATCGAGGCGGCAGGCATCCCGACCGTGGTGATCGGGGCGGCGCGCGACATCGTCGAGCATTGCGGCGTCGCCCGCTATGTCTTCACCGACTTCCCGCTCGGCAGCCCCTGCGGCGAACCCTGGGACACGGACCAGCAGCGCGCGATCTTCCAGATGGCGCTTGACCTGCTGGAGGAGGCGGAGGGCCCCCGCACCACGCGCGAGGCCGGCTTCCGCTGGAGCGCCGGCGAGGACTGGAAGCGCCTCGTCTTCACTGCCGAGCAGCCCTGGCAGGACGAGGCCACGCACGCCGAATGGATGGCGCGCAAGGAGGAATACCGCCAGCTTCGCGCGGCGGGCAAGGTGTGAGCGCCGTGGCAGCGGCGCCCGAGGTCACGCTCTACACGACGCCCCTCTGCGCGCCCTGCGAGCAGGTGAAGCGCTACCTGGAGTCGCGCGGCGTCGCCTTCGCCCGGCGGGACCTGATGATGGACGAGGAGGCGCAGGACCGCCTCGACGCCGCCCGCATAAGGGGCACGCCGGCCGTCGAGGTGGACGGGACCTTCCTCGCCGGCGACGGCCTGACCCGCGAGGCGCTGGACCGGCTGCTCGGGCTCGACTGAGGGCGCGGTGGCGGACTCCGTCGTCCTCTACGAGGAACGCGGCAGCGTTGCCGTCGTCTCGCTCAACCGCCCGGAGCGGCTCAACACGCTGACCGAGGAGCTGGTGCAGGGCGTCGCCGACGCCATCGACCGCGCCGCCGCCTCGCGCGAGGTGCGCTCCGTCGTGCTGCGCGGCGAGGGGCGGGCGTTCACCGCCGGCTACGATCTGGAGGCGACCGGTGCCTCGCTGGAGGCCGGCTGGTCGCAGCCCTACGATGCGCCGCGCCCGGAGCCGCGCCCCGGCGCCTGGGACCCGGTGCGCGACTACCGCAGCATGGGCCGCAATGTCGAGCGCTTCATGAAGATATGGGACTGCCCGAAGCCGGTGCTGGGCGCGATACACGGCTGGGCGGTCGGCGGCGCGACGGACCTCGTGCTCTGCTGCGACCTGCTGTTCATGGCCGAGGACGCCTATATCGGCTATGCGCCGTCGCGCATTTTCGGCACGCCGACCACCATGCTCTGGATCTATCGCCTCGGGCTCGAGCACGCCAAGCAGTTCCTGCTGAGCGGCGACGCCATCGACGCGGCGACGGCGCACCGTATCGGCCTCGTCTCCCATGTCTGCCCGGCGGCCGAACTCGACGAGCGCGTTGAGGCATATGCGCGGCGCTTCGAGCACATTCCGGGCAACCAGCTTGCGCTCAACAAGCTGCTCATCAACCAGGCCTTCGAGAATATGGGGCTGAGGACGACGCAACTGCTCGGCACGCTGTTCGACGGCATGACGCGCCACACGGAGGAAGCCTATCGCTGGGCGGAAAGCCTTGGCGAACAGGGCCTGCGCCGCACCGCCGCCGCCCGCGACGCCCCCTTCGGAGACTACAGCGCCCGGCCGCGCGAGGACCGGACGCCGCAGGAGCAGGCTGCGAAGAAACGCCCGTGACCGCCGAGACCTACCTGCTCTACCTGGCGGCGCTCGCCGTGTTCTTTGCGACCCCGCCGGACACGAGCCAGCTTCTCGTCATCGCCAACAGCGCCCGCCACGGATTGCGGAGAACGGGCTGGACCATCGCCGGCGACCTTTCGGCGAACATGCTCCAGATGACCGCAGCCGCTTTCGGCATTGCCGCTGCAGTCGCTGCATCCGCCGAGTTCTTCCGCCTCGTCAAGTGGCTGGGCGTCGCTTATCTGGCCTGGATCGGCCTCAGCCTGCTCTTCTCAGGACCCCGGGGCGGAGGCGCCGCAGCCGACAGGGCCGGCTCTCCCGCGCGCCTGTTCCGGCAGGGCTTCGTCACGTCGAGCGCCAACCCGTTCGCCGTGATGTTCTTCGCCGCGCTCTTCCCGCAGTTCATCGATCCGGCGGCGCCGACCCTTCCCCAGCTGGCGGTTCTGGGCGGCACCTACCTGCTTGTCGACGGCGTCGCCCTGCTTGCCTGGGGCTGGCTGTCCGCGAACATCGCGGCCCGGCTCCGGGCGCATGGCATGCGTTTGCTCAACCGCATATGCGGTACATTGATGGTCGCCGCCGCCGCGCTGCTGGCATTCAGGGATATCGAGCCGCAGCCGCGCCGGTAGCGCGCGGGGAAAGTGACCCGCTGGCAACGGTGTTTTACACTGCCGGACGGCCGGCGGGCCGGTTGCAGCCAGGGAGGCGCCGATGAAATCCGGAGGCAGGGGCGTTTGGGGCTGGATGTTCTTCGACTGGGCCAACCAGCCTTTCCACACCGTCATCACCACATTCGTCTTCGGTCCCTATTTCGCCTCCCGCGTCGCCGAGAATGTGGTCGATGGCCAGGCGATATGGGGCTATGCGATCGCCGCGGGCTCGGTGCTGATGGCGCTTTCGGCCCCCGTGCTGGGCTCGGTCGCAGACGCGCAGGGACCGAGAAAGCCGTGGATACTGGCGTTCTCGCTGATTTACCTGGTCGGCGTTACCGGCCTCTGGCTCGCCACGCCGGGGATGGACGACCCGCTGACGGTTCTCGTGTTGCTGGCGGTGGCGCTGATCGGGGCGGAGATCGCCACCGTTTTCGTCAACTCGCTGCTTCCGGAAGTCGGCCCGCGCGAGGAGCTGGGCCGCATATCGGGGTCCGGCTGGGCGTTCGGCTACTGGGGCGGCCTCGTGGCGCTCTCCATCGTGCTCGGCCTGATGACGCCGGCCCCGGGCTCGGACAGGACGATGCTCGGCGTGGCCCCGGTCCTGGGCCTCGACCCGGCGCTCGGAGAGGGCGCGCGGGCAGCCGGGCCCTTCTCGGCGCTCTGGTATCTCGTCTTCATGGTGCCCTTCTTCCTCTGGTCGCCGGATGTGAGCCGCCGCGCCGTCGCGACCGCCGGCGTGGTCCGGGAGGGCCTGAGCAGCCTGAAGGCCACGCTCGCCGGCCTGCCGTCCCGGCCGAGCCTGCTCGCCTACCTGCTCGCCTCCATGTTCTACCGGGACGCCATACTGGGGATCGGGACATTCGGCGGCATCTACGCTTCCGGCGTGCTGGGATGGGGCCTGTTCGAGATCGGCGTGTTCGGCCTCGTCATCCTCGTCGCCGGCGCCGCCGGGGCCTGGGCCGGCGGGCTGCAGGACGTGCGGCGCGGCCCCAAGCCCGTGATCCTGGTCAACATCGTTGCGCTCACGGTGGCCACAGCCGCCATCATGACCATCGCGCCGCACGAGGTGCTGTTCCTCACCGTGGGCACGGCCGAGGCGCCCTCCTCCCTGCCGATGATCGCCTTCTATGCCTGCGGCGCCGTCATCGGCGCAACGGCGGGCTCGCTGCAGGCGGCGTCGCGCACCATGCTCGTCCACCAGGCGGACCGGGAGCGCATGGCGGAGGCGTTCGGCCTCTATGCGCTGACCGGCAAGGCGACCTCGTTCATCGCTCCTTTCCTCGTCGCGCTGGCGACCGACCTGTCCGGCAGCCAGCGCGTCGGCGTGGTGCCGATCCTCGTCCTGCTCGCCATCGGCCTCGTGCTGATGGCCTGGGTGCGCCCGGAGGGCGACCGCCGCGAGGCGTGATGGAATGGCGGCGATTCGAATCGACTATATCGAACTCGCCGTGGCCGACACCGCCCGGTCGAAAGCCTTTTACGGGCGCGCCTTCGGCTGGAGCTTCACCGATTTCGGCCCCGGCTACACCGAGTTCACCGACGGGCGCATGAAGGGCGGCTTCAACGCGCTGGAGGACGGCCCCGCGCCGGGCGGCCCGCTGGTCGTGCTCTACAGCGAAGACCTTGAGGCTGTCCGGCGGCGCATCGAGGAGGCCGGCGGCAGGATCGTGAAGCCCGCCTACCCCTTCCCCGGCGGCCGCCGTTTCCACTTCACGGACCCCGACGGCCACGAGCTCGCCGTCTGGACGGAGGACTGAACGCGGACCGCTGGCGCCGCCGCCTTTCCCTGTCCTTGCACTCCCTTTTGTCACCCCGGCCGGAGAGCCGGGGCCCGGCGCGGCCGTGCGGCGGCTCCGACGGTCGCGCCCGTTCTCCAACGGCGGCGGCCGGGGCGGCGGTGAAGCACTGTTCCTCATGGATCGCAATCCGGCAACATCGATATTATCCCGCCTGTTCAGCAGGTTATGAGAAAATCTCCTGATACTGTCAGTTTTTGTTCCCAAACGGGATTGACTTTCAGCGAAATGGTGTAGAATAGGCGTCAGAGAAAGGCGGCTCCCGGGGCCGCCTTTCGGCTTTTCTGCAGAAAGCATGGCTGGGGGCCGCAAACCCC
>JAJEIH010000141.1 GCA_022827685.1 Alphaproteobacteria bacterium | reverse complement strand
CTCGAAGCTGATCTCCTCCAGCAGCTTCTCCATCACCGTGTGCAGCCGGCGCGCGCCGATGTTCTCGACCGCGCGGTTGACCTCGGCGGCGAGGTCCGAGAGCGCGTCGATGGCGCAGTCGCTGAAGTCGAGCGTCACGTTCTCGGTCTGCATGAGCGCGCGGTACTGGCGGATCAGGCTGTTCTCGGGTTCGGTCAGGATCTTCTTGAGGTCGTCGCGGGCGAGCGAATTCAGCTCGACGCGGATGGGCAGCCGCCCCTGCAGCTCGGGCAGCAGGTCCGCCGGCTTGGCCAGGTGGAAGGCGCCGGAGGCGATGAAGAGGATGTGGTCGGTGGTGAGCGCGCCGTGCTTGGTGGTGACGGTGGTGCCCTCGATCAGCGGCAGCAGGTCGCGCTGCACGCCCTCGCGGCTCACGTCGGCGCCGAGGCGGTCCGAGCGGGCGCAGATCTTGTCGATCTCGTCGATGAAGACGATGCCGTCGTTCTCGGCGCTCTCCAGCGCGCTGCGCACGACCACGTCCTGATCCAACAGGCGGTCGCTCTCCTACGCCATCAGGGTCTCGTAGGAGTCCTCGACCGACATGCGCTTGATCTTCTTCTGCTCGCCAAAAGCCTTGCCGAGCATGTCGCCGAGGTTGACCATGCCCATCTGGGCGCCGGGCATGCCGGGAATGTCGAAGGTGGGCAGCGACGAGGCCGCGGATTCGCTGACCTCGATGTCCACCTCCTTCTCGGCGAGCGAGCCGTCCCGCAGCATCTTGCGGAACTTGCCGCGGGTCTCCTTGGCCGCGTTCTTGCCGACGAGCGCGTCCAGCACCCGCTCCTCGGCGTTGAGCTCGGCCCGGGCGGCGACCTCCTTGCGCATGCGCTCGCGGGTCATGTGGATCGAGACCTCGACGAGGTCGCGGACGATCTGCTCAACGTCGCGGCCGACGTATCCCACCTCGGTGAACTTGGTCGCTTCGACCTTCATGAAGGGCGCCTGGGCGAGGCGCGCAAGCCGCCGCGCGATCTCCGTCTTGCCGACGCCGGTCGGCCCGATCATCAGGATGTTCTTCGGCAGGATTTCCTCGCGCAGCGCCTCGGGAAGCTGCTGGCGCCGCCAGCGGTTGCGCAGTGCGATGGCCACGGCGCGCTTGGCGTCGTCCTGGCCTACGATGAAGCGGTCGAGCTCGGAAACGATCTCCCGGGGGCTGAACGAAGTCACGGCGTCTCCAGGCTCTCGATGGTCAGTTCGCTGTTGGTATAGATGCAGATGCCGGCCGCGATTTCCATGGCGCGCCGCGCGACCGTCTCGGCGTCCATGCCCTCGACGGGATGCAGCGCGCGGGCCGCCGCCAGCGCATAGGCGCCGCCCGAGCCGATGCCGATCAGCCCGTCCTCCGGCTCCAGCACGTCGCCATTGCCGGTCAGCACCAGCGAGACGTCCCGGTCGGCCACCGCCATCATCGCCTCCAGCCGGCGGAGGTAGCGGTCCGTGCGCCAGTCCTTCGCCATCTCGACGCAGGCGCGCGCCAGCTGCCCCTTGTACTGCTCCAGCTTGCCCTCAAGCCGCTCGAAGAGGGCAAAGGCGTCGGCGGTGGCGCCCGCGAAGCCCGCGATCACCTTGCCGTCGCCGAGCGGGCGGACCTTGCGCGCATTGGCCTTGAGCACGGTGGGCCCGAGCGTCACCTGCCCGTCGCCGGCGATCACCACGCGGCCGCCCTTGCGCACCGAAAGGATGGTGGTGCCGTGCCAGGCGGGCATCTCTTTCTCGTCCATGGGGCCCCCGAGCCTCCGGTAAGCGCAGAGGGGGTTTAGCCCGGATGCCGCGTCCTTGTCACGGCCCGCTTTCGGATGCCGCCTACAGCACCTCGTCGCCGCGCGAGACGGTTTCGCCGTAGCGGGAGAGGGAGGGCGGCCTGAGGCCGGCATAGGCGCGCTCGACGGCCTCTGCCGTGGCCCGGTTCTCGCGCTCGAAGAGGCTGTTGCCGGCAAGGTCGCTCTCCACCAGCAGCGGACCGAAGCGGCTGACCTCGAGCACCCAGACCGCCTGGGCGATGCCGAGGTCCTCCAGCCAGTGCGCCGCCTGCACCCGCGTGACGCCGCGCCCGAGCAGCGCGCCCGTGCCGTAGCCGACCGTGGTGAGATAGACCGCCCCGTTCGGCACGAAGAGCTCGCGGTAGTCGGTCTCGGACATGCCGCCCTTGCCGACGATGACCTTGGCGCCGGAAAGCTCGAAGAAGCGCTCCATGAAGCGCGAGAAGCGGAAGCTCGCCGTCGCCGTCACCGCGCCGAGGTTCAGGCTGCCGTCCTCGGCCACGCTGGCCGCGGGCGAGCAGTGGAAGTTCACATTGCTGAGCGCCCCCAGATCGACCGGCGGCGCCATGCCCTCGTCCACCATCCGGCGGTAGAGGCCCTCGCGGCCGGTATAGATCACGCCGTCGAGATAGACGATGTCGCCGATGGAGAGTTCCCTGAGCGCCTCAGGCGAGACCGGCGTGCTCAGGCGGTGCGTGCGAGCGGCGCCTGCCATCCGACCGTCTCCCGCCGCATATAGGGCGTGAACCAGCGCGGGTCGCTGCGGTATTCGACCCCGCCGCCGGCATGGACCCGCGCCGTCGCCCGGCGCGAGGAAAGGCAGAAGCAATGCACGCTCATCGGCATGCCGCCGGTATGCGTGTAGCCGACCTCCACATGGCAGTCGATCACCATGGAGGAACCGACGAAGCCCATCGGCCCCATGCCGATATTGTTGCCGAGCTCCTTCAGCTCCGCCTCCAGCTTCGCGATGCCGGGATCGGGGTTGGGCTCGCCCACGGGCCGCAAGCAGGCCGCCTGCTTGCCGAGCGTCATCGACGTGTCCTTGGAGCCGCCGAGCCCGATGCCGACGATGGCCGGCTGGCAGGCAAGCCCGCGCCGCCCGAACTGCACCAGCGTGTCCAGGAAGAAGCGCTTGATGCCGTCCATGCCGTCGGCGGGGAACAGCATCCGGTAGTCGGTGCCAAACAGCCCGCCCTTGTGGACGGTGGTCAGCTCGATCCAGTCCGCGTCCGGCTCGAAGCTGTATTCGATCTCCGGCGCGTTGATGCCGACATTGTTGTCGTGGTCGGTGCGCCAGAGCGGATGCACGCGGTTCGGACGGAGCGGCACGCTGCGCGTCGCCTCGGCGGTGGCGGAGCGGATCGCCTCCTCCAGCGCCACGAACCCGCCTTCCGGCCGCGCCTCGTTGCCGGCCTTCACATAGAAGCGCGGCACGCCGGTGTCGGCGCACATGGCGCGGCGGTCGGCCTCCGCCGCCTCCCAGTTCTCCAGCATCGCCTCAAGCACGAAGCGCGAGAGCTCGTGCTGCTCCTGCCCCAGCATGCCGCGTATGCCGTCGCGGTAGTCGCGCGGGATTTCGATGGCGGCCCGCGCCATGATCTCTGAGGCGGCCTCTTGCAGCAGGTCCCGGGCGATCTCGGACATGGCCGTCGGAATAGGCCGGGCGCTTGCGGGCGTCAACCGCCGACGCTCATGTCCGCCATCTGAGCAGGAAACGCTCGAGGCGCGCGATCAGCCAGTTCACGGTCAATCCCATGACGGAGAGGATCGCGACGCCGGCCAGCAGTTCGTCCAGGGCCATGAGGCTGCCGGCGAGCAGGATGTAGGCGCCGACCCCGAATTCGGCTCCGATCATCTCCGCCGCAACGAGCAGCACGATGGCGATGGCGGCCGAAATTCGGAAGCCCGGCAGGATCGCCGGGAGCGCGCCCGGCAGGATGATCTTCCGCACGATGGAGAGCCAGGAGAGCCCGAAGGACTGCCCCATGCGGATCAGGTTCCGGTCCACATTGTCCACGCCCCCGTATGTCGCGACCACGGTCGGGAAGAAGGTGCCGAAGAGGATGGTCGCCACCTTCGATCCCTCGCCGATGCCGAACCAGACCACGAAAAGCGGCAGCAGCGCGATCTTCGGGATCGGGAAGATGGCCGCGACCACCGGCGCCAGCCCGGCACGGGCGAGCGAGAACAGCCCGATGGAGAAGCCGACGGCGATGCCGAGCAGCGTGCCCAGCGTCCAGCCGACCAGAAGGCGCTGCAGCGACGCGCCCAGATGCTTCCAGAGGAGACCGGTTTCCACGAGATGCGCGAGCGCGGCCAGCGCCTCCGACGGCGCCGGCAGCACCAGCGGCGGGATCAGGCCCGTGCGGCACCCCGCCTCCCAGAACGCGAGGACGGCAATGAACACGAGCGGCCCGACGACGCCGAGCGGCCTCGGCGAGAAGCCGCCGCCCCGGAAGGCCACCGGCCGGCCGCGGTCGCTGCGCTCAGCCATCGACCAGTTCCACATCAGCGGCATGAGCTTCGTCCCGAAGCAGCTGCCAGAGCCGGCTGCGGTGCGCTTCGAGTTCCGGGGCATGCCCGGCGCGCGCGTCGAGGGGCAGGTCGATCTCCAGGATTTCGCGCACCGTCCCCGGCCGCCGCGAAAGCAGGACGACCCGGTGCCCCAGCCGGACCGCTTCCCGGAGATTGTGCGTGACATAGACGCCCGAGAAGCGCTCCCGGGTCCAGAGGTCCACGAGGTCGTCGAGCAGCAGTTCGCGGGTCTGCGCGTCGAGCGCGGACAGCGGTTCGTCCATCAGCAGGAAGGCCGGCGACACGGCGAGCGCGCGGGCGACCGCCACGCGCTGCTTCATGCCGCCGGAAAGCTGCCGGGGGAAAGCGGCGCGGAACTCCGAGAGGCGGGTGCGCGCCAGCACGTCGTCCACAATTCCCGCGGTCTCCGCGCGCCCGAAGCCGTGGTCCTCCAGCACCAGCCGCACGTTGCCCTCGACCGTGCGCCAGGGCAGCAGCGCGAAGTCCTGGAAGATGTAGGTCAGCGGATTGAGGCAGCCCGGAGGCGGCGCGCCGGTCTGGACGACCTCTCCCCGCTCAGGCCGCTCCAGCCCGCCGATCAGGCGCAGCAGGGTGGACTTGCCGCAGCCGGACGGCCCGACGATGCACACGATCCGCCCCGCCGGGATATCGAGGTCGATGCCCCGCAGGACCTCGATATTCCCATAGCCGTGATGAAGGCCGGCAAGGCGGAGTTCCATCGCGCCGCCCCCGCCCGGCGGGTCAGTAGGTTTCGACGTAGCTCCCGTCCACCAGCTTGTCGATGCCGATCTCTCCCTTGACGAGCCCTTCGGCCTTGAACCAGTCGAGCTGCGCCTGGACGCTCGACAGGTTCAGCCTGGCGCCCTCATTGAGCCGCATGGCGCCGTTGCGGATCGACGGCGCGGCCTTTTCGTAAGGCCGGCTGGTATAGACATATTTGTGGATGAGCCTGACCGTCGCTTCGGCCGCATCCTCGCCGGCGGTCTTGTCCACCAGCGCGGCGTTGAAGTCCGCCGCCCCGCGCGAGAAGGCCGCGAGGAAGCGTTCCGTCAGATCCCGCTTGTTCGCTGCATTCTCCGCCGAGGTGAACACGGTCGTCACCTGGTAGTCCGGCGCATAGTCGTTGACCCAGCCGATGATGTGGACCGCGCCGCCCCTGGCGAGCGCCTTGGCGATATGGGGAACGATCGCCCAGGCGTCGATCTGCCCGGACTTGAGCGCGCCGATGATCGCGCCGACCTTCTGCAAGGGCTTGAGCTTGATCTCGGACATCGCGATGCCTTCCCTTTCGGCGATGCGCGACGCCATGTAGTGGAAGGAGGAGCCCGTCTGCGTGATGCCGAAGCTGCGCCCGGCGAGCTTTGCCGGCGAGGTCACGCCATCCTTGAATGCCGCATCGGAAACGAGGATCGCGGACCCGTCGATCCCCTCTTCCTCGTGCAGCGCCCCGCCAATGATCTTGATGGCGTCCTTGTCGGCGAGGTTGATGAGCCCGCCGGTAATCGCCGTGACGCCGTAGTCGATGTCGCCGGAGGCGATGGCGACGGCCATGGGCGCGGCGGCCTGGAAATACACGAACTCGACATCGAGCCCGGCTTCCTTGAAGTAGCCCTTCTCGAAAGCGATGAAGCTTGCGGAGTGGGAGGTGAAGCGCAGCGCCCCCACCTTGATCTTGTCGTCCGCGGCGACCGCCGTGCCGGCAAGGACCGTCGCTCCTGCCAGCAGCGCCAGCGCCGACCGCCGGACCGTGGCGGCAAACCGTGTCGTCAACATATCCCGCTTCCTCTCCCGGAAAAGCTGCCCGAAGCCGGCCATCATACTGAATGCCGCTGCAACAACGAAATCGGGACGCCCTTTCCGGTGGCGCGGGCCAGCCGGTTTCGCGTTTACGCCGCCATTGCCTCTATCGGCTCGCGGTACGGATAACCGAGCGCATCGGCAACCTCTCTGCACGTCACCTCGCCGGCATGCACGTTGAGGCCGTTGCGCAGGTGGGGATCGTCGGCAAGCGCGGCGCGGTAGCCCTTGTCGGCCAGCGCCAGCACATGCGGGAGCGTTGCATTGTTGAGCGCGTAGGTCGACGTCTGCGGGACCGCGCCCGGCATGTTGGCCACGCAGTAATGGACCACGTCGTCCACGATGTAGGTCGGGTCGCTGTGGGTGGTAGGATGCGAGGTTTCGAAGCAGCCGCCCTGGTCGATGGCGACATCGACCACCACCGAGCCCGGCTTCATCCGCCGGATCATGTCCTCCGTGACGAGCTTGGGCGCGGCCGCGCCCGGAATGAGCACGCCGCCGATCACCACGTCCGCGTCGGTGACGTGGCGGTCGATCGCGGTGCGGGTGGAGTAGGCGGTGTCGAGCGGGTTCCCGAACTGGCGCCACAACGCTCGCAGCGCCGCGGCCGAGCGGTCCATGGCCCAGGTATCGGCGCCCATTCCCATCGCGATATACGCGGCGTTGGTGCCCACCACCCCGCCGCCGATGATGACCACCTTGGCCCGCGACACTCCGGGCACGCCTCCAAGCAGCATGCCTTTGCCCCCATTGACCGTTTCGAGCGCATGGGCCGCGGCCTGGACGGAGAGCCGGCCCGCCACCTCCGACATGGGCGCCAGCAGGGGCAGGCCGCCGCCCGGCGAGGTGACGGTCTCATAGGCGATGCAGACCGCCTTGCTCCTGACGAGGTCCTCGGTCTGCTCCGGGTCCGGGGCGAGATGCAGGTAGGTGAATAGCACCTGCCCCTCGCGCAGCATGGCGCGCTCCGCGGCCAGAGGCTCCTTGACCTTCACGATCATCTCCGCGCGCTTGAAGACTTCCCGCGCGGTGTCGACGATCTCGCCGCCTGCCTCGGCGTAATGGGCGTCGTCAGCTCCGATGCCCGCTCCGGCGCCTTGCTCCACGATCACGCTGTGACCGTGCAGAACCGCTTCGTTCACGCTGTCGGGCGTGAGTCCCACGCGGTATTCGTGGTCCTTGGTCTCTTTCGGCACCCCGATGAGCATGGCAACGGCCTCCATGACGGGCGGGCATTGCGAATCCCGGCCTCTCCCGGAATGTGGTGAGGCGGCGGGCGGTCGTCCAGACCCGGCCGCCGCGGGTCCCGCGCGCCTCATACCAAGGAGCGCAATGCAGGACCCATGTCCTGGGGGTGGTCCGTGACGGGCGTTTGCCGGGCTTCGCCCGCCGCTTCCGCTGGCGCGGAAGCGACCCCACCCGGCCTCCCCCGCAAGCGGGAGAGGGGCTTTCAGGCAGCCGGGACCATCGGTTCCTATCAACGACCGCTGGTATCAGCCGTCCAGTTCTTCCAGAAACGCCAGCACCTCTTCGGCGAACAGCGCCGGCTCTTCCATGGCGGCGAAATGGCCGCCGCGCGGCATGTCGGTCCAGCGCACGACCGGCGCGATCCGCTCCAGCCAGCGCCGGGGCGCCATCGGGTAGGTGTCGTTCGGGAAATGCGCCATGCCCGTCGGCACGGTTATCCGCTCGCCCGCCGGCAGCATGAAATGCCTGCGGTCCAGCACCGTCGCATACATCCACGCCGAGCTGGCGAGCGTGTTGGTGAACCAGTAAAGCGCGATATTGCCGAGCACGAGGTCGCGGTCGAGCTGCGAGGCCGCGTCCGGCCAGGCGTAGAACTTTTCCAGGATCCAGGCGGCGAGCCCGGCGGGCGAGTCGGAGAGGCCGACCGCGAGGCTCTGCGGCTTGGTCGCCTGTATGCGCAGATAGCCGCCTTCGAGATCGACGGTCCGCCGCATGGCCCCGATCCAGGCCTTCTCCGCTTCGTCGAGCGGCTCCTCGAGATGCGCGAGGTCCGGGCGCATGATGAGCATGTTGAGGTGGATCGCGCGCACCGCGTCCGGGTGGTCGTAGCCGAGCCAGCAGGTCACCAGCGAGCCCCAGTCACCGCCCTGGGCCACGAAACGCTCATAGCCGAGCGCCGCCATCAGCCGGCGCCAGAGGCCGGCCACCTCGCGCGAATAGACCGGCCGGTTCGTCGGCGAGGAGAAGCCGTAGCCCGGCAGGTGCGGCGCCACCACATGCGCCCGCGCCGAGAGCGCCGGCAGCGCGTCCAGGAACTCCAGAACCGAACCCGGCCAGCCATGCGTCAGGATCAGCGCCGGCGCGTCCGGGTCGGCATTGCGGGTGTGGATGAAGTGGACCGGGATGCCGTCGATCTCGGTGCGGAATTGCGGCCAGGCGTTGAGCCGCGCCTCGACCGCGCGCCAGTCGAAGCCGTCCTGCCAATAGGCGAGCGTCTCGGCGAGCGTCTCCCGCTCGATGCCGAACTCCCAGCCGCCGCCCTCCGGCCAGACGGGCTGGCGGGTCCGGGCGAGGCGGCGCTTCAGATCGTCGAGCGCCGCCTCATCCACCGCCGTGCGGAACGGCTCGATCCGCATCAGGCGGCGAGCGGCCCGCGCAGCAACTGCCCGGCGAGGCGCCCGGTCGGCTCGTTGTCCACCAGGGTCGGCACGCCGTTCACCACCGTCGCCTTCATGCCCACGGCATACTGCTTCAAGCGCTTGGCGCCAGCGGGCAGGTCGTGCACCACCTCCGGCATGGCCGGCGCGATCCGGTCCGGGTCGAACACGACGATATCCGCCTTCAGCCCCTCGCGCAGCAGGCCGCGGTCGTGGAAGCCCCAGCGGGTCGCGGTGTCGTAGGTGATCTTCCGCACGCCCTCTTCCAGCGTGAACTCCTCGCGCTCGCGCACCCAGTGGCTCAGGAGGTGCGTCTGCAGCGAGCAATCCACGATCTGCGAGACATGGGCGCCCGAGTCCGAGAAGGTCGTGCAGGCATAGGGGTGGCGCATCAGCTCCAGCGCGTCGTCGAGGTTCTCGTTCGCGAGCGGCTGGCGGAAGAACGCCTTGAGGTCGTGCTCGACCGCGATGTCGATCATCGCTTCCGCCGGGTGGACGCCGCGCTCGGCGGCAATCTCGGCGAGCGAGCGGTGCGGCAGCCTGATCCGGTCCATCCAGAAGAAGATGTCCCACTCCGGCGGGCGCGCCTCGGCGCCGACCACGGCCTCGCCGTCATGCTCCCGGCTCGCCACCTCTATCAGGCGGGCGCGCATTTCGGGATCGGCGAAGGCCCGCTTCTGCTCTTCCAGCGGCAGCGCGCGGATGTCGCGCCAGACCTCGCGCTTGTCGAACGGCGTGCTGGTCTCGAAGGAGAGCACGGAGTTGATCTCGCGCGCATGGACCTGGGTGAAGACATTGGCGCCGTTGCGGTTGCCTTCGGAGATCAGGTCGTAGAAGGCGCGCCACTGGCCGGGCCTCTCCTTGCGGCTGAGGGAGCCGAAGGTGACGGGCCGGCCGGTCTCGGCGGAGAGGTCGATCAGGCTCTGGTAGAAGGCCATCATCTCGTTGTCGCCGCCGCGCTCCATGGCGAGCTGGAAGATGCCGGCGCCCTCATCGCCCATGGCGCGCACGAGATGCTGCACCTCGGAGAAGGCCGCCACGCGGCTCGCCACCGGGCGGTCGTCGGAGGTGAGGTGGCTCGGGCTGCGCGAGGTCGAGAAGCCGAGTGCGCCTGCGCGCACCGCCTCGCGCACATGCGCCTCCATCACCTTCAGGTCGTCCTCGCCGGCCTCCTCCTCGAAGGCGCGCTCGCCCATGACATAGGTGCGCAGCGCGGCGTGGCCGATATAGCCGGCATAGTTGATGCCCTTGGGCGCGGCGTCCACGGCGGACATGAACTCCGGGAAGGTCTCCCAGCTCCAGTCGATGCCGGTCAGCATGGCGTTGCGGTCGATGTCCTCGGCGCGCTCCAGGTTGCGGAACACGAGGTCGGCCTCGGCCTCGCGGCAGGGCGCGAGCGTGAAGCCGCAATTGCCCATCACCGCCGTGGTGACGCCGTGATAGCAGGAGCAGGAGCCGAGCTCGTCCCAGAAGAGCTGCGCGTCCATGTGCGTGTGGCCGTCCACGAAGCCGGGCGCCACGACATGGCCCTCGGCATCGACGGTCTCGTCCGAGGGCGCGGCGATGCGCCCGATGCGCGCGATCCGCCCGTCCTTGACGCCGACATCGGCGCGGTAGCGCGCAAGCCCCGACCCGTCCACGACGGTGCCGTTCCTGATGACGAGATCGTAGCTCATGGGTCTCCTCCCCCTGCCTCTGTTTCGCCGGACCCTAACAGCAGCCGCCCCGCCTCACCACAGCCAGGTCTCGATATTCGGATAGGGCTCGGAGCGGGACACGCACTGGAGGCCCTTGACGCAGCGGACGATCCACCAGACGAGCGTCGCGAGCAGCAGGAGCCAGCCGATCACGATGACGGTGGCGGCGCTGCTGACGACCATATAGAGCAGGCCGATCCAGAAGGTCCTGATCTGGAACCGGTAGTGGTCGCCCGCCCAGCCGCCGCTCCCGTTCCGGCTGACATAGGCGACGATGACGCCGATCAGCGCCAGCAGGCCGATGACGATGCCGCCGAGATAGAGGATATAGACGATCCTGGCGTTACTGCCGCCTTGGCCGCCGCCGCCAGGGGGCAATATGGCGTTGTCCTGCATCACTCCTCCGCCGCGGCTTCCTCCCTCGCCATCGGGTCGGCGGCCGGGACGGTGATGTCGGCGGCGGCGTGGTGGGTGGAGCGCGCGTCCGGGTCCTGGTCGGTCTGGACGATATTGCGCCCGAAGGCCCCGACCAGCGGAATGTCGGCCTCCGCGAGCGGCTCCATGCGCGGCTTGCGCGCCAGCGCCGCCTGGACGTAGGGCGCAAGCTCCTCGGCCTTCCGCGCCTCGCGCTCCTCCTCGCCCGCCTTGAAATGCGGCATGACCTCGGCCGAGAACAGCTCCATCGCCTCGCAGATATGCCGGTGCTCGTTCTTGCCGCCCTGCTGGATGAAGATCACCTGGTCCACGCCCGCATCCGCGAACTCCTGCAGATGCTCGCGCACCTCGTCCGGCGTGCCGATGCCGCTGCCCTTGCCGACATCGTCCATGTGCCCGCGCGCCTCCTCGAAGCGTTCCCAGACCCCCGTCACGCCGGGCTTGTGCTCGCCGAAGACGTAATAGTGGCCGAGCGAATAGCCGAAATAGCGGAAGCCGTCCGCGCCGCGCCGCTTCGCCTCCTCCGCGTCGTGATGGACCGAGAAGCCGGTACACATGGCGATATTGGCGTTGACCGCGTGGCCGATGGGCACGCATTCCTCGGACCTGATGATGGCGTAGTATTCCTCGACCCACTGCCGGGCCACATCCGGGTTGACGAAGGCGAAGGTGAGCGCGCCGATGCCGGCCCGCGCCGCGGCGTGGATCGTCTCCATGCGCGAGCACGCCACCCAGAGCGGCGGATGCGGCTGCTGGTAGGGCTTCGGCAGCACGTTGCGGCAGGGCATGGAGAAGAACTGCCCCTCGAAGCCCGGATAGGGCTCCATGGTCATCATGTTGGCGGACTGTTCGGTCGCCTCGAACCACATCGCCTTCTTGTCGTCCATCGGCACGCCGAAGCCTTCCATCTCCATGCGCGACGCGCTCTCGCCGGTGCCCCAGTCCACCCGGCCGTCGCTGATGAGGTCGAGCGTGGCGATGCGCTCGGCGACGCGCGCGGGATGGTTGTAGGGCGGCGGCGAGAGCACGACCGCGTGGCCGAGCCGGATCCGCCTGGTGTTACGCGCGCAGGCCGCCAGGAACACTTCCGGCGCGGAGGAGTGCGAATACTCCTCCAGGAAGTGGTGCTCGTTCTCCCACACATAGTCGAAGCCCAGCCGGTCGGCGAGTTCCACCTGCTCCAGGGCCTCATGCAGCAGGTCGTAGTCCGACTTTTCCTTCCAGCTTCGCGGCAGCTGGTGTTCGTAAAGCAGTCCGAATTTCATGGCGGCCGGTTCCTTCCGGGCGGGCTTGCGCCGGCCAGCATAGCGCCTCGGCCGTGACATTGGGGAGATTTCCGGGCTAGGCTGGCCGGCGAGTCCAGAGAAGCAGGAGCCGGAGCCCATGGCCGCGTCCGCCCGCGAGATCGCCCCCCCGCCGCCCTTCACGATGACGCCGCTGTCGCCGGTGGGCGGCGTCGAAATCCGCGGCATCGACCTGGCCGCGCCCTTCGGCGACGAGGTCTTCGACGCCATCATGGACGCCTTCCTGGAGCACCACATCCTGGTGTTCCGCGACCAGGACCTGCCGGGCGAGGCTCAACTCGCCTTCACGCGGCGCTTCGGCGAGATCGAGGAGCATGTCGGGCGCCTGCCGAACGGCGAGAAATACCCGCTGCTGCACGTCATCCACAATCTCGACGAGGACGGCAACCCGGTCCGCATCTCGGGCGGCAACTATTTCTGGCACACGGACAAGTCCTACCATGCCGTGCCCTCGCTGCTGACCATGCTGCATGCGGTCGAAACGCCGAGGCAAGGCGGCGACACCCAGTTCGCCAACATGCACATGGCCTGGGACTCCCTCGACCGGGAGACGCAGGAGGAAGTCTCGGACCTCTGCGCCATCCACAGCTGGGAGGCCAACCGGCGCAATACCAAGCAGTCGCCGGCGACCGATATCCAGAAGCGCGAGCGCCCGCCCGTCAGGCATCCGGTCGTGCGCTCCCACCCCGTCACCGGGCGCAAGGCGCTCTATCTCGGCATCCACACGAGCCATATCGACGGACGGCCGAAGGAAGAGGGCCATGCCTTCCTCAACCGGCTGCTGCGCCGCGCCACGAAGGCGGACTTCATCTACACGCACAAATGGCGGAAGGGCGATCTCGTGCTCTGGGACAATCGCTGCCTGCTGCACCGCGCCGTCGCCAATTTCGACATGGAGAGCGAGCGGCGCGTGCTGCACCGCACGGTCGTGAAGGGCACGGTCCCCTACTGACCCGCTTCCGGCGGCGTATCCGCGTCGATAACCTGCCGCGCCACATCCAGCCGGAAGCCTGCCCGCGCCATCGCGGCCAAGTCCTTCTGCCGCCGCGCCGCGCGCTCGGCCGGGCCGCGCCAGGGCCCGAGCCGCCTGCGCTGCGCCAGCGCCCATGCCGCCCGCAGCTCAGCCTCATCGCCTTCTCCGGCAAGCAGCCGCTCGATCTCGGCCCGCGGCGCGCCCTTGGAGGAAAGCCGCGCCGCGAGCCCGCGCGCCGAAGCCCCGCGCCGGCGCAGCGCCTTCGCCTGCGCCTCCGCCCAGGCGCGGTCGTCGATCAGACCCATGCGAACGAGGTCGGCGAGCACGGCGTCGATATCCTCCTCGCCGGCGCGGATCTCCGCTCCGCGGGCCGCGCCCCGCTCCAGCCTGCGCCGCAACAGGCGCCGGACATGCGCGGCCGGCGCGGCATAGCGCGCGAGATAGGCAAGCGCCGCGCGCCGGAGCCGCGCCCGGTCCCAGACTCCCGGCTTCCGGCGTCTCAAGAGCTGCTCGTCAGGCGCCCGACCCCATCGGCTCGCTGCGGTCCACCACATGCTCGGCCGGGCCGACGACCAGCGGGTCGGGTCCCGCGACCACCTCCGGGTCGCGGTCCGGATAGGGAAGGTGGGACAGGAAATGCTGCATGCAGCCGAGGCGGGCGCGCTTCTTGTCGTCCGACTTGATGACCGTCCAGGGCGCGTCGGCCGTGTCCGTGTAGAAGAACATCGCCTCCTTGGCCTGGGTGTAGGCTTCCCACTTGTCCAGCGACGCCAGGTCGATGGGTGAGATCTTCCACTGCTTCAGCGGGTCGGTCAGCCGGCTGTCGAAGCGGCTCGCCTGTTCGTCCTGCGAGACCGAGAACCAGTATTTGAACAGGTAGATGCCGCTGCGGACCAGCATCCGCTCCAGCTCCGGGCACTGGCGCATGAACTCCAGATATTCCGCGCCGGAGCAGAAGCCCATCACGCGCTCGACGCCGGCGCGGTTGTACCAGGACCGGTCGAACATCACGATCTCGCCCGCGGCCGGCAGATGCTGGATATAGCGCTGGAAGAACCACTGGCTGCGTTCGCGCTCGCTCGGCTTCTCCAGCGCCACGACGCGCGCGCCGCGCGGGTTCAGGTGCTCCATGAAGCGCTTGATCGTGCCGCCCTTGCCGGCCGCGTCGCGTCCCTCGAACAGCACGACGACCCTGGCGCCCGAGTCCTTCACCCAGTGCTGCGCCTTCAGCAGTTCGACCTGGAGCGCGGCCTTGAGCCGTTCGTACTGGCCCGTCGGCAGGCGGTCCGCATAGGGATAGACACCCTCGCGAAAGACGCTGGTGACCGACGGCCCGGCGGCCTCCTCGCCCTGCGCCGCCCCGTTTCCCTGGACTGGAGCATCTTCCATCGTCCGCCTCCTGGAAGGGTCCCTGCCATCCGACGGATTGCCGACGCCAACGCGCCCGACCGCTGGCCGGCGGCCGGTCGTTCGACAACCGCCCGGCCCGGAACCGCGTCCCGCGCTGCGCCGGCAGCGGACCGTCGGGCGGCAACGGTATGCCCCGTCCCCGCCCGATGCAAGCCCGCGCCGTCTAGAGGTCGGGAGCCCGGTCGGGGAAGCCCGTCTCCGCTTCGTAGGCCGCGCCGAGGCTGTAGAGCGCCGCTTCGCCGAAGGGCCGCGCGAGAAGCTGGATCGAACCCGGCATGCCCAGCACCGCTTCCGGCGTCGGCAGCGCGAGGCCCGGCAGGGTCAGGTAGTTGAACGGGCGCGTGCAGCGCGAGAGCCGCGAGATGACCGCCTCGAACCCCTGCGACGACCCCACATCCGTTTCCTCGATGGTCGGCGTGGCGACGTTGAAGGTCGGCGCCAGCAGCACGTCGCAGGCCGAGAACACACGCTCCACGAACGCGGTCACGATCCGGGGGCGGAGCTGCACGGCCGACAGGTAGTCGACCGCGCTGAAGCGGAAGCCCATCTCGCAGCGCGCGCGCATCTGCGCGCCGTAGTCCTCCCGCCGCTCCCTGAGCCAGTGGGCATGGAGCGTTGCCGCTTCCGAGGCCGTGAGCGGCGCCGAGAGATGGTTGATGCGCGCCATGTCGCCGACATCGACCTCGACCGGTTGCGCCCCGGCGGAAACCAGCGCGGCGAGCGCGCTGTCCCGGGCGGCGAGCGCCAGCTCGTCCGCGTCCTCCTCGAAAAAGCCGCGCGCGACGCCGACACGTACCCCGGACGCCCGCGGCGCGCGGGCGGCGGCGGCATAGTCCGGAACGGGCATGTCCGCCGAGGTCGGGTCCAGCGGGTCGCGCCCGGCGATCGCCGCCAGCATCAGCGCATTGTCGAGCACGGTGCGCGTGAGCGGGCCCACATTGTCGAGCGAGAACGAGAGGCCCATCACGCCGAACCGGCTGACCCGCGTCTGGGTGGGCTTCATGCCGGCAAGGTTGCAGAAGCCGGCCGGCAGGCGGATCGAGCCGCCGGTATCCGAGCCGAGCGCGCCGTAGCAGAGCCGCGCGGCCGTCGCCGAGCCGGAGCCGGAGGAGGAACCGCCGGTGATCCGCGCCGTGTCCCAGGGGTTGCGGCAAGGGCCGAAATGCTCGTTGTGTCCGGTCGGCCCCATGGCGAACTCGGCCATGTTGAGGCCGCCCAGATAGGTGGCGCCCGCTTCCGCAAGCCGCGCGAGCGCGGTCGAGGTGACTTCGGGGCGGAACTCCCGCCGGATCTTGCTGCCGCAGGTCGTGAGGCCGCCGGCGCGGTAATACATGTCCTTGTGGGCGAGCGGCACGCCGGCGAGAGGCCCGAGCGGCTTGCCCGCAGCGCGCTTCGCGTCCACGGCGGCGGCGCCCGCGCGGGCCGTGTCCTCCTCGACGCGCACGAAGGCGTTCAGCTTCGGGTTGACCGCTTCGATCCGTGCGAGCGCCGCTTCCGTCAGCTCCGTCGCCGTGAATTCGCCCGAAGCGACGCCGGCGGCCGCCTGGGCCAGGGTGAGGTCTGTCAGGCTCATGAGCCTGCCTCCGGAGCGAGGCGCGCGATGGCCGTGTCGATATGCTGCGGCTCGGTGTCGAAGAGCGACCCGTCGCCATGGTCGAGGACCGCGCGGCGGAGGCCGGCCTGGGCGCGGTTCGAACGGTCGCTCGCCGCCGGGTCGAAGCGGTAGGCCGGAAACGGTTCGTCTCTCTCTGTCTCGCTCATGCCGGGAGGCCTTTCTTCTCGAAGGGAGTTGCGCTCTCTTTCGTCGGCGATATTCCTTGCCCCTGTCAACAGCGCGGGCTCGCGGACATGGCCGAACTCATCCTGCATCATTACGACATCTCGCCCTATGCGGAGAAAATCCGCCTGGCATTCGGGCTGAAGGGACTGGCATGGCACTCGGTCGTCCAGCCGATGGTGCTGCCGAAACCCGAGTTGATGCCGCTGACCGGCGGGTTCCGCCGCACGCCGGTGCTGCAGGTCGGCGCGGACATCTATTGCGACACGCTGCGCATCGCGGCGGAGCTCGACCGGCGCTGCCCGGACCCGCCGCTGCTGCCCGAAGAGGGGCGCGGCTTCGACGCCATTCTGGCGACCTGGGCGGAGCGGGTGCTGATGTGGCCGACCGCGCGCTATGTCACCGGCATGAACCGCGAGACGCTGTCGGAGGGCTTCTTCCGCGACCGCTCGGCCATGCGGGGCCACGGGGCGCCGGACATGGAGCAGGTGGCGGCGGACCTGCCGCACCAGGAGGGCCAGCTTCACCTCATGCTGGGCTGGGTGGAAGACCTGCTGGCCGGGCCGGCATCGAACCTCGCGACCCGCACGCCCCGGCTCGCCGATTTCGCCCTCTACCAGCGCCTCTGGTGGCTGAAGGCCCTCGACGGCAAGGCCGCGCCCGTGCTCGCTGGCCATCCCCGCATCGCCGACTGGATGGCCCGGATCGCCGCCATCGGCCACGGACAGCGTTCGGAGCTGACGCCGGCCGACGCGCTCCGCATCGCCTCCGAAGCCGAGCCGGCGCCGATGGCTTCAACCGCCCCGCCCGGCGATTTCCCGCCCGGCTCGCGCGTCCGCGTGGCGACGGAGGATTTCGCCCTCGACCCCGTGGAAGGCGAGACCGTCCATGCAACCCCGACCGAAATCACCATCCGCCGCGAAGACCCGGAAACCGGCCGCATCCACGTCCACTTCCCCCGCCTGGGGTATGAGGTGACGGCGCTTTAGAGTCCGACCCCAAACCCGGTCAGAATGCCCTGCGGCCGGAGGTCCGCACGCCTCTCGCGCCGCCCCGAAACGGCTGAAGCGTCGTGATAGGTACAAGACGCCGTCCCTTCCAAAATCGCGAACATGAAAAAAATCTAACAAAATTGCTTTTTGTTCGTGCTTTGGGCTTGACATCTGGCGGATTGTGCTATGATGGTCCCCAGGGAAGCGGCATCCGGAGCCGCGTCCCGGGCGTTGCGCGGCCGGGCGGCGCCACTTTTTTGAAAACCCGTGAGAAGCCGA
>JAJEIH010000061.1 GCA_022827685.1 Alphaproteobacteria bacterium | reverse complement strand
CCCGGAGGCGTCCGGAAAATGATCGTCTGACCCCCCTCCAACGCCCAAAAACTGAAATGTAGTGCCCCACGCAAAAATATTGCTTCTTAACACGCTGATAATAAACGAACTTTAATAAAGTCTGTTAAACTTGGGCTAAAGAGATTCAGGCGCGGGGAAAGACCCTGGGCGGAACAGGCACATCCTTTCGCGCGGCAGCCGGGCGGGATAGGGTTGCGGCGCCGTTGGTCGAAGCGGAAGAAAGGCAGGCACCGGATGGCCGATCTGGCGCAACGCTTGTGGGAGGCCCGGCAGGGCGGAACCCTGGTCGAGGCAGCGGCGAGGCGGGACCTTGCCGGTCTGGACGACGCCTACCGGGTCCAGGAAAAGGCGGTGCAGGCGTCGGGCCATGCGCGGGCCGGCTGGAAGGTCGGATCGACCAGCGCCGAAGCCCGGCGCAAGCTCGGCACCGACAGGCCCGGCGCGGGCGCGCTGCTTGAGCCCTTCTGCTTCGGACACGGCGCGGAAGTGCCCGTCTTCGCCGCGCATGCTCCGGCCGTGGAGGGCGAGTTCGTCTTCGTCATGGGCGAGGGCCTGCCGCCGCGCGAGGCGCCGTTCGAACGCGCCGAGGTGCTGTCTGCAGTCATGGGCGTTGCCGGCGGCATCGAAGTCGTCGGCTCGCGCTTCCAGGGCGGGCTTGCCGGACTCGGCCGGGAAGGCGTCACGGCCGATTTCGGCGCCAATATCGCATTCGTCGAGGGGGAGGTGCGGCCCGGCTGGCGGGACCGGGACCTGCGCGATGCCGGCGTTGCGATCTCGGTGGACGGCGAGGCGCTGGCCGAGGGAACCGGGTCTCTCGCGCTCGGCGACCCGGCGCTGGTGCTCCTCTGGCTGGCCAATCATCTGCGCGAGCGCGGCGACGGGCTCCGGGCCGGCGACCGCGTGACCACCGGCACCTGCACCGGCGTCGCCGCAATCCGGCCGGGCGCGCAGGTCCTCGCGGACTTCGGTCCCCTCGGGCGGGTCGGCTTCACAGCCGTGCCGGCGTAAACGGCCTGACCCGCTGCGGTTTTCGTCTCGCCGGGAGGCAATCCATGAGCAAGATCGCGACGGCTGCGGAGGCGGCGGCGCTGGTGCCTTCCGGCGCGGTGCTGGGCGTGGACGGGTTCGTCGGCTCGGTCTGCCCGGAAGAGCTGCTGCTGGCGCTGGAGGCCCGCTTCCTGGAGACCGGCGAGCCGCGCGGACTGACCGTCATCGCCTCGACGGGCTCCGGCGACACGCGCGGGCGCGGCCTGGACCGCCTGCATCACGACGGGATGATCCGCCGGCTCGTCACCTCCTATCTCAATCTCAACCGGATGCTCCAGCGCCGGCTGATCGACAATGAGATCGAGGGCTACCTGCTGCCGCTCGGCGCGATCGTCCAGCTCTACCGGGAGATTGCGGCGGGGCGGCCGGGCCTCGTGACCCATGTCGGCCTCGGCACCTTCGTCGATCCCGAGCATGGCGGCGGCAAGGTGAACGCCCGCACGGTCGAGGACTATGTCGAGCGCGTGCGGCTCAGCGGGCGGGACTGGCTGTTCTACCCCTCGATGCGGCTCGATGCCGGCCTGCTGAGAGGCACGACGGCGGACCCGGACGGCAACATCACCATGGAGCGCGAGATCGGCACGTTCCAGGGTCCGAGCTTCGCGCAGGCGGTGCGCAACTCCGGCGGCGTCGTGCTGGCGCAGGTCGAGCGCATTGCGGAGCGCGGCTCGCTCGACCCGAGGCGGGTGGTGATCCCGGGCCATCTCGTGGACCGGGTCGTCGTCGCGCGGCCGGACAACCACCCGCAAACCTTTGCGACGCCTTACGACCCGGTGTTCTCGGGCGAGGTCCGCGCGGACATGAGCGCGCGTCCGCCGCAGCCGCTCTCGGTCAAGAAGGTCATCGGGCGGCGCGCGGCGATGGAGCTCCGCCGGGGCGACGTGGTCAATCTCGGCGTGGGCGCGCCGGAATATGTGGCGACGGTGGCGGGCGAGGAAGGCTGCGGCGACGCCTTCACGCTCACGGTCGAGTCCGGCGCAACCGGCGGTTATCCCGCCTACGGGCTTTCCTTCGGCGCGGCGATCAATCCGAGTTCGGTCATCGACAACACCTACCAGTTCGACTTCTACGACGGCGGCGGGCTGGACATAACCTTCGTCGGCATGGCGGAACTGGATGCCGCCGGCAATGTCAATGTGTCGAAGCTGAAGACGCGCATACCCGGCATAGGCGGCTTCTTTAATGTGACGCAGGGCGCGAAGCGGGTCGTCTTCTGCGGCCAGTTCACGGCCGGCGAGACCGACATCCGGGCCGGCGGCGGGCGCCTCGACATCCGGCGCGACGGCGCTCCGGTCAAGTTCGTGGAGGCGGTGGAGCAGGTGAGCTTCAACGCTCGCGCCGGTCTCGCGCGCGGGCAGACGATCATGGCGGTGACCGAGCGCTGCGTCTTCCGCATCGAGGAGGCCGGGCCGGTGGTCGTCGAAATTGCGCCGGGCGTCGATCTCGAACGCGACGTGCTGGCGCGGATGGCCTTCCGGCCCCGGGTGGCGGACGGCTTGTGCGAAATGCCGGCCGCTCTTTTCCGGGACGAGCCGATGGGGCTGGCGGCGCGGCTTTCCTGAGCGGAAAACCGCGCCGGGCCCGCTCTATGCCGTGATGTTCTGGATCATCAACCGCGGCAGCCAGAGCACGATGCCCGGGAAGGCGACGAGCACGGCAACCGTGATGATGTCCGCCACGAAGAACGGCCAGATGCCCTTGAAGACTTCCTCGAGCGGAATGTCCGGACGCACGCCGTTGACCACGAAGCAGTTGAGCCCGATGGGCGGCGTGACCAGGCAGACCTCCACCATCTTCACGATGATGATGCCGAACCAGACCGGGTCGTAGCCGAGCGCCGTGACCGCCGGATAGACGACCGGCAGGGTCAGCAGCAGCATCCCGATGCCGTCCATGAACATGCCGAGCACAACATAGGCGAGCAGGATCAGGATCATCACGACGAGCGGCGGCACGTCGAGGCCGACGACGAAATTGGCGAACGCCTCCGGCAGGCCCGAGAAGCCGAGGAACCGCACATAGATCAGGATCGACCAGATGATCGTGAAGATGAAGACCGTCAGCTTTGCGGTCTCCATCAGCGATTCGCGCAGGTTCGCGAGGTTCATATTGCGCTTCGCAAGCGCGATCAGGAAGATCACGAAAGCGGCGACGCCGCCGACCTCGGTCGGGGTCATCACGCCTGTGTAGATGCCGCCAAGGATGATGAAGATCACGAAGAAAATGCCGGATGCCCCGATCAGGGACCGGAACTTCTCGGCCAGCGGAACCGCCGAGACCGGCGCGCCCAGCTTGGGATTCAGCTTGCAGCGGAAGACGATCAGCACGGCGTAGATGACCGCCGAAAGGGCTCCCGGTATGAACCCTGCAAGCAACAGGGCGCCGACCGATTCCTCGACGATGATGGCGTAGATCACCAGAATGGCGCTTGGCGGGATAAGCGACGCCAGCGTGCCGCCGGCGGCGACAACGCCCGCCGCGAGGCTGCGCTCGTAGCCGTATTTCAGCATCTCCGGGATGGCGACGCGGCTGAACACGGCGGCGGTCGCCGTCGAGGCGCCGGACACCGCTGCGAAGCCGGCGGTCGCGAACACGGTCGCGACGGCGAGGCCGCCGGGCAAGGTGCCGAGCCAACAACGCGCCGCATAGAACGCGCTTCGGGTCAGCCCGGCATAGAAGGCCAGGAAGCCGATGAGGATGAACATCGGCAGCACGGAGAGCGTGACATGGCTGACCTGCGAATGGGCGAGCAGACCGGCGAGGCCGGCGCCGGGGTCGTAACCCCGCAGCATGATCAGCCCGACCACGCCCGCGATTCCGGATGCGTAGGCGACGCGCACGCCGAGCACGACCATCCCGATGATGACCGCGACCGATACAAGACCTGCGTTGAACGGATCCATGATTGCGCCCCTTATGCCTTCGAGCCGCCGTCAGGCGGATCCGTCGAATCGTCGGTTTCTCTTCCCATGACCTCTTCGATCTCCGCCCTTGCATGCTCCGCGGCGTCCATGATGACCGGCACCGCCACGGGGGCCCTGTCGGGATCGAGCGCCAGCCGCCCGTAGCCCCACACCTGGATGATCAGCCGTATGCAAAGCAGCACGAGCGCAACGGGGACGACCAGCTTTCCGGGCCAGGTCTGGAGCTGCACGTCGATCGTGCTGTCTCCCTCGATGATGGACCTCAGAAAGTGCTCCCAGCTCTTGTCGATGATGATGAGGCAATAGACAACGCCGATGCAGACGGCGAAGCATTCGACGCCCCACAACAACCTGCCGCGCATCTTCGCGACAACCAGTTCCATGCGGACATGAACGCCCAGCCGCTGCGCATAGGCGGCGGGAAGGAAGGCGAAGGTCGCCATATAGACTTCAATCCAGTCGATCGCTCCCGGAATCGGCCTGTTGAATACGTATCTGCCGATGACCTCGCAGACGACAAACAGCATCAATATGAAGATAAACGCTGCCGCGATAATTGTGACGGCGTCTTCTATGCGGCCGAAAAAGCGATCTATAGCCGGCAAGGCGCCGCTCTGGCGCCCGTTCTGTGACTGAGCTTGAGCCATAGAGCTCGCTTCCTCCCCTTATTGCAAACAAGAGAATGGGGCCGTTCGTAACGGAACGGCCCCACCCAGACTCATGACAACTCAGGCCTTCAGGCTGCCTTGTTGTGGTGCGCCGCGCGCTCGAGAACGAAGTCGAGAAGCTCTTGAGCGGGGAGCTTGTCCTTGTTCGCGGCGACCCACTCGTCCCAAACGGGCTGCGCCCCGATCTTCACGAACTCGGCATGCTGCTCCTTGGTGAATTCCACCCTGGTCATGGCCTTCTCGTAGATCGGGATCCACTTCTTGTCGGCCTCCACGTAAGCGGAAATCAGCGCGTCGTAGGAGTTCCACTTCATCTCGTCGTTGAACAGCGCCCGGTATTCGTCCGGCAGCGCGTTGTAGGCGGTGACGCTCATGAGCTGCGGGCAGAAGACCGAGCCCAGCGCCATGCCTTCGGTGTACCACTTGGCGACTTCGTGATGCCTGTAGGCGCCGAAGGCGTAGCTGTAGGGGAAGGTCATCACCTGGATGGTGCCGCGCTCAAGCGCCGTGTAGCTCTCCGACGCCGTAACCGTGGTCGGCACCGCGCCCAGCTTGTCGAAGAACTGGCCGATACCACCGAGACCGCGGACCCGCAGGCCCTTGAAGTCCGCCGCGCTCCGCGGCGGGTCGCCAACGCCCATCGCCTCATATTGCGGCAGGATGCCGGAGAAGATCGGGATGGCGTTCCAGCGCTTCATCTCCTTCTTGAACTCCGGATGCCCGATGAAGTCCTCATGCACCTTCGCCTGCACCGTCAGGTCGGAGATGGGCAGGAAGGGCAGGTCCAGCACCGTGCCGGCCGGGTTCTTGCCGGGATGGTAGGAGGTGCACATCATCGCGGCTTCGTGGCTGCCGATCTTGATGCCGTCGATGTTCTCTTTCGAGGGCGAGATCGCCTCGCCGTAATGGATCTTGAGTTTGAAGTTGCCGCCCGATTTCTCGGCAAGGTACTCGCTCATCGCGTCGATGCCCTTGGTAAAGGCGCGCGGCTTGCCCCAGGCGGAGAAGTTCCAGAGCACCTCATCTGCGGCGGAAGCGGACATGGCGACGCCTCCCACCATGGCCGCAGCGGCTACGCCGCATGCCAGACGCACGATCTTCATGTTTTCACTCCCATGGTCGTTGTTTGAGTCCTCTCGGGCCGGCGACCAGCGCCGGCCTGACGCCTGAACGAGCCTCCAAACCCGTCAGTTCTCCAACATAGCAAGAGCGCCCGCAGACTCGCAACCCGCTTGGAATCATGCCGACAGCGGGCGGTTGGAACCTGTCCCGGCAGTCTCCGCCCCTTCTTTCGTCCCTCCGGCCGCTTGAGGTCCCGGCTTCTCCGCCCCGGGGGCGGAGACAGGCGGGGTCCGGGGCGACGAACGGGAAGCCGGGAACGCCCCCTCGCGAGACGTCATGGAATGTCATGAGATGTCATGTTCTGTCATGGTCCGGGGCGGCACCGGCGTCCTCCGGCCCGTTCTCGTCCTCGTTGCCGGTCCAGTCGTCCTCCTCACCATCGTCCCAGTCTTCGTCGTCGTTCCGATCCTCCTCGTCTTCATCGTCGTCCCCGGCCCGGTCCCCGCCGCTGCGGCGGGCCTCTTCCTCCCGTTCCCGTTCGAGGCGGCTCTGCCTGCGCTCCCCGACCTCGTCGGGCGCCCAGGGGTCGTAGATGTCGCCGTAGCCGTTGCGGCGCTGGTAGAGCCAGTCGTGTTCGGCGCCGTCGGCCCGGTCGTCGTCGATCCCGTCCTC
>JAJEIH010000033.1 GCA_022827685.1 Alphaproteobacteria bacterium | reverse complement strand
AGGGCGTCCAAATTTTGAAAAAATCTGCATTCGGTTTGATGACTGATCTGGTTTCTTCGGCTGTATGCCATGGAATATGGGATAATTTATTACATAAAAACAATGTATTATATGATATTTGCCGCAAATTCTATAAACTTGTTCCGGGCATCCATGCGGCCGTCCGTCGGAAGCGGTGGAGGGAGATGCCCGGAACAAGTCCGGGCATGACGGAAGAGCCTGTCGAAGGGGGGCGGGAGAGGACCGGCGGACCGGATGCCCGTCTATACGCCGGAGCGGACCTTCGGGATCACCTCTTCGGCAAGCATCGCCATTTCGTCGAGGACCATGCTTTGCGGCATGCCCGGGAACTGGATGCCGAACACGAAATGGCTGATGCCGAAGCGGCGGACATAGCCGATGATCTGCTCCGCCACCTCGTCCGGCGAGCCGAACAGGAACCGGTCCTTCAGCAGGTCCTCGTAGTCCTGGCCGAAATCGCCGTCATCCTCGGGCATCACCTTGTCCTGGCCCCATTCCTTGTAGGCGCGGTATTTCGCCATCAGATAGGGCTCGGCGTCGCGAATGGCCTCTTCCCGCGAACGGCCGACCACGACCTCGCGCATCATGGGCAGTTCCGCCGGCAGCGGCTTGCCCGCCTTGTCGAGCGCGCGCTTGTACACCTCCATCTGCCGGGCCGTCGTGGTGACCGTGTTGTGCGGACTGATGAACCAGGCGTCCGTCAGCCTGGCGGCGCGCTCGATCGCCCGGTCGGCATTGGCGCCGACCCAGACGGGCGGCGTCGGCTTCTGGAGCGGCTTGACCGTGCAGGCGGCGTCGATGAGCTCGAAATGCGAGCCCTTCATCGTCACCCGCTCCTCGGTCCAGAGCCGCCGGATCGCCTCCAGATTCTCGACGAAGCGCGGCACGGCGTCCTTCTGCGTCGTGCCGAACGCCCTGAATTCCACTTCCCGGTAACCGAGCCCGATGCCGAAAATGAGCTTCCCGCCGCTCATCACGTCGATGTTCGCGAAGATTTCCGCGACATCGAGCGGCTTGTGCAGCGGCAGCAGGCAGATGCCGCAAAGCAGCCGCAGCGAGGGGCATTCCGCGCTCATGCGCGCCAGGAACGGCACCTGCTGGAAGTCCATCAACGGCCAGGAGCTGTAATGCGAGCCCTTCATGATGGAGTCGAATTTGAGCCGCTCGGCGGCGCGCGCCTGCTCGACCATCTCGTCCCAGTGCAGCTTCGCGTCGTCGCCGACGGGGAACTGGCCCCGGTTCATGATTCCGAACTGAAGCGCCGTCATATCCTGTCCCTCTCCTCCCCGGCGGCGCCCAGCGCCGCCATCCGTAGTGTTCGCCGCGTTTCGCGCGGCGGCGCCCAGCGCCGCCATGCGTATAGTTCAGTTCGCCGCGTTTCGCGCGGCGGCGCCAACGCCGCCATGCGTCGTGTTCGCCGCGTCTCGCGCGGCGGCGAGGCGCGCCGGTATGTCCGTACCGTTCAGCCATGCAAGCGCCCGGCAGGCGCCGCCCTGGGCGAGCAGCATGCGCAAATCCTCCGGCTTGTCCACATCGAGGGCAATGCCGGGAAGCCCCGTGACGATGCGCGCCTCGATGCCGAGCGCGCGCGCTTCGGCCCTGTGCGGCCGGAAGCTGTCATGGCCGAAATGGAACGGGATGGCGTCGGGCGGAGAGCTGGCCACGCAATTGGTCCCGCGGCCGTCCCCGGCGGGCGCGAGCGTCACGGAGGGCGCGGGCCCGTGCGCCGCCAGGACCCGGTCGATCTCCGCCGGGGAGACGAGGGGCACGTCGCCCGGCAAGGCCAGCGCGGCGCCGGCGCCGGCGGCCGCGAGCGCCGCGGCGGCGTCGCCGACGGCAGGGCTCTGGCCGCGATTGGCCGGTTCCTCCAGCACCGCGGCGCGGTATTCTTCCGCAAGCGCCTGCGCCCAGGCGTCGCGGGTGACGACGACCGTTCCTTCCAGGCCCTCCGCGCCGGACAGCGCCGCGAGCACATCCTCCGCCATTGCGCGAAACAATTTTCGCCGCTCTTCGGACGTCAAGGCCGCCGCCAGGCGGGTTTTTGCATGTTCCGGATTCTTGAGTGGCAGGACGCCCCAGGCAGAACCCGCCGTAACATTCCTTAACAAAGTGTGACTTGTGGGGCGGCGAATCACCTCGTTATCATCTCCTTACGGATTCGCGAGTTTGGAAAGCCATAATATATCGCAATGGGCGCACGAGAGGGAAAATCGGTCGAACGTCTTTCGAGACGGGTAGATGCCGGTGAGCGCACTTTGCGGTCATCTATTGCATGCGAAGGCATCGGCATCCATAGCGGCCGAAAGGTGCATCTGACGCTGGGACCGGCCCCTGCGGGGCATGGATTTGTCTTCCGGCGTCTCGATGTGGCGGGCGATTCCGGCGTTGTGCCCGCAAGATGGGACATGGTCTCCGACACGACCTTGTGCACGGTAATTTCAAATCGTGACGGCATTGGCATTCACACGCCCGAACACATTCTGGCGGCGCTTGCCGGCGCCGGGATCGACAATGCCACAATCGAGGTCGATGCCCCGGAATTGCCGATTATGGACGGCAGCGCGGACGACTTCACCTTCCTCATCGGTTGCGTCGGCGTCCGGCCGCAGCCTTCCCGGCCCCGCCGCCGCATCGAGGTCGTCAAGCCGGTCCAGGTGCAGGACGGCGAAAGCTGGGCGCGGCTGCTGCCGTCGGACAGCTTCAGGGTCTCCTGCACCATCGACTACGACCACCCCCATGTCGGCGTCCAGCGGTTCGATTTCGATTCGGCGCGGCAGACGTTTCCGGAGGCGGTGGGCCGGGCGCGCACCTTCGGGTTCCTGGACGAGCTGGAATGGCTGCGCGCGCAGGGCTACGCCAGAGGGGCCTCGCTGGACAACGCCGTCGCCATTTCGCCGAACGGCGTGATGAACGACGGCGGTCTGCGCTATCCCGAGGAAATGGCGCGCCACAAGGTGCTCGATGTCATTGGCGACCTAGCACTGGCCGGCGCTCCGATTCTCGGCGCGTTCCAGGGCTACAGGTCCGGCCACCGGCTCAACAACATGGTGCTGCGCGCGCTCTTCGCCGATGAATCGGCATGGAGATGGGAAGGCGCCGGGACGGAGGCGCAGCAGGTCGTTGCCTGAACCTATGCTTCGGCGCGAGCTTGGCATAAACTGAAGCCTGCCTTTTCCCGTTTCCGCGAGGGCGCCGTGAGTCGGGCATACGGCCGTTTTTGGCGAAACATTGCTGCTGCCCTGCTCGCAGCCGCGATGCTGTCCGCGTGCAGTTCGGACGGCGGCGAGGACTATGTGGAGCGGACGGTCGAGGCTCTCTACAACAGCTCGATGGATGCGCTGCTGGCGGGCAATTTCGAACTCGCCGCCCAGCGGTTCGACGAAGTCGAGCGCCAGCACCCCTACTCGGTCTGGGCGACCAAGGCGCAGTTGATGGGCGCCTATGCCCATTACCAGGCGGATGAGTATGACGAGGCGATCGCGGCGCTCGATCGGTATATCCAGCTTCATCCCGGCAACCCGGACGTCAGCTATGCCTACTACCTGACGGCGATTTCCTACTACGAGCAGATTTCGGATGTCGGGCGCGACCAGGCCGTGACCCGCAGGGCCAGGGCGGCGCTGGAAGCGGTGGTGCGGCGTTTCCCGGGCAGCGACTATGCAGACGACGCCCGCCTGAAACTCGACCTGACGCGGGACCATCTGGCCGGAAAGGAGATGAGCGTGGGACGCTTCTATCTCCGCCAGGGCCAATTGCTGGCCGCCATAAACCGGTTCCGCATCGTTGTGGAGGAATACCAGACCACATCCCACGTGCCCGAAGCCCTGCACCGCCTCGCAGAGGCCTATACCGCCATAGGGCTCGACGAGGAGGCGGTCCGGATTGCCGCCGTGCTTCAGCACAACTATCCCGGCAATGAGTGGTATTCGGACAGCTACAACCTTGTCGAAAAGGGCGAAACCGTCCCGCAGGAGGACGCCGACAGCGGCTGGTTCTCGCGCAACTGGAACGCCCTCTTCGATCCGGCGGCGACGATCGGCGGCGGCGTCGGGCGCGCCGAGGAACTGGCGAAGGAACTGGCCGAATCCAGGGCCGCCGAGGATGCGGAACTCATGGAGCGCGCCAAGTTGATGGAGCGCGAGCGCGACGGAGGAAAGAACGGGGCGCTTCCGCCGCCGGTCGAGGCGCCTCCGGCAACTCCCAAGGGATAACGCCCGGCCGCCATGCTGTGCGGGCTCGCTATCCGCAATGTGGTGCTGATCGAACGGTTGGACCTGTCCTTCGGGCCGGGCCTTTCCGTGCTTACCGGGGAGACCGGCGCGGGCAAGTCGATCCTGCTCGATGCGCTCGGTCTGGCGCTCGGCGCGCGGGCGGACAGCGGGCTTGTCCGGACCGGGGCGGAGCGGGCCGACGTGGCGGCCAGCTTCGAGGAGCCCCCGGAGGAAGCGGCGGCGGTGCTTCGGGACCTGGACATCGACGCGGCCGGGGAGTTGGTCCTGCGCCGGACGCTCAGCCCGGACGGGCGTTCCCGCGCCTTCATCAACGATATGCCCGTTGCGGCCGGCCTGCTGCGCCGGCTCGGCCAGGAGCTGGTCGAGGTCCACGGGCAGTTCGAACAGCGCGGCCTGCTGGATGAAGGCTCTCATCGCGGCCTGCTCGACCGGTTCGCAGGCCATGACGTTCTGGTCGAGGCGGCGGCCGATGCGTGGCGGATGCAGGTGCGGGCGGAAGAGGCCGCCAACGCGGCGCGCGAAGCCCGGGCGCGGGATCTGGCCGCAAGGGAAGAGCTGGAAGCGGAACTGGAAACGCTCGAGCGGCTGGCCCCGCGGCCGGGCGAAGAGACCTGCCTGGCCGCCCGCCGGCGCCGGATTCTGGCGCACCGGAAAATTGTCGAGGCGGCCACCGAGGCCCGCGCCCTTCTCGGGGAGGACGCCGCCGGCATGCTGCGGGGCGCCGCCCGCTCGCTGGCCCGTGCGGAGCCGGAAGCCGAAGGCCTCTTCGACGAAGCGCTCTCGGCGCTCGACCGGGCGACCATAGAGGTGGAGGAAGCAGAGCGGCTGGTCCAGGCGCTTGGCAGCCGGATCGAGGATGACGAGGCGTCGGCGGATGCGGTTGAGGCCCGTCTGTTCGCGCTTCGCGACGCCGCCCGCAAGCACCGGGTCGAGGCGGATTCGCTGCCGGACATTCTCGAAAGCATGCGCCGGCGCGTCGAGGCGCTGCACGAGGACGGCGCCCGTGTCGCCCGGCTGGAAGAGGCTGCGGCGGAGGCCCGGGCGGCGTTCGACCTCGCCGCCGCCGCGCTTACAACCGGACGCCGGGACGCGGCGGCCGCGCTGGCAGGCGCCGTCGGGCGCGAGCTGCCGCCGCTGAAACTCGACAAGGCGTCGTTCCGCGTCGTCCTGGAGCCCGGCCAGCCGGGGCCGTCGGGCGCCGATCGTGTGCGCTTCGAGGTCCGCACCAATTCAGGCATGCCCTTCGGCGCGCTTGCCCGTATCGCCTCCGGCGGCGAACTCGCGCGCTTCGCGCTGGCGCTGAAGGCGGTGCTGGCGGCCGATAGCGGCCCATCGATGATCTTCGACGAGGTGGATGCCGGAATCGGCGGCGCGACGGCGGCCGCAGTGGGCGTCCGCCTCGCCGCGCTCGGAAAGGCGGGGCAGGTTCTGGTCGTCACCCATGCGCCGCAGGTGGCGGCGCGCGCTTCCCGGCATTTCCGGGTCTCCAAGAACGGCGCGCGCACCATCGTGGCGGAACTGGACGAGGGCGGGCGCGAGGAAGAGATTGCCCGTATGCTGGCCGGCGCCGAGATAACGGGCGCGGCCCGCAGCGCCGCGCGCGCGCTGATCCTGGACGAGGGCGGATGACCGACGGGTCCGACAGGATGGACGAAGAGGCCGCGGCCCGGGAACTGGCCCGCCTCGCCGCGGAGATCGCCGGTCACGACCGCCGCTATCACCGCGAGGACGCGCCGGTCATTTCGGATGCCGAATACGATGCCCTGGTCCGCCGCTATACGGCGCTGGAGGCGCGCTTTCCGGACCGGGCGCCGCCTGACGGTCCGAGCCGCCGCGTCGGTTCCCGGCCTGCCCAGGGGTTCGAGAAAGTCGTGCATGCGCGCCCGATGCTCTCGCTACGCAACGCCTTCGACGAGGCGGACGTTGGCGAATTCGTCCAAGGTGTGCGCCGGTTCCTCAATCTGGCTCCCGAGGAACCGCTTGCCATGACGGCGGAGGCGAAGATCGACGGCCTCTCGATCGCGCTGCGCTACGAAGGCGGGCGGCTGGCGCAGGCGGCGACGCGCGGCGACGGACGCGAAGGCGAGAACGTCACGCGCAATATCGAGACCGTCGAAAGCGTGCCGAAGCGGCTTTCGGGCGCGGCGCCCGAAATCCTGGAGGTGCGCGGCGAAATCTACATGGCGCATGGCGAGTTCCAGCGGCTCAACGAAGAACGGGAGCGCGAGGGCCTGCCGCTCTATGCCAATCCGCGCAATTCCGCCGCCGGCTCGGTGCGCCAGATCGATCCGGCAGTGACGGCGGGCCGGCGCCTGCGGTTTTTCGCCTATGGCTGGGGCGAAGTCAGCGAGCGCCCGGCGGAAACCCATTCCGCCTGGCTCGAACGGCTGGCGGCCTGGGGTTTCGAGGTCGAGCCGAACGGGGCGCGCGCCGGGGATGCGGCGGAGCTGGTCGCGGCCCACCGGGCCATCGGCGAGACGCGGCCCGCCCTCGATTACGATATCGACGGCGTCGTCTACAAGGTGGACCGGATCGACTGGCAGGAGCGGCTCGGCTTTGCCGGGCGGGCGCCGCGCTGGGCGGTGGCGCACAAATTCCCGGCCGAACGCGCCGAGACCGTTCTGGAGGACATTCTTGTCCAGGTGGGCCGGACCGGTGCGCTCACGCCCGTTGCGGTCCTCCGGCCGGTCACGGTCGGCGGCGTCGTTGTCTCGCGTGCGACGCTGCACAATGAGGACGAAATCGAACGCAAGGACATTCGCGTCGGCGACACCGTCGTTATCCAGCGCGCGGGCGATGTGATTCCCCAGATCCTGGAGGTCCGGCTCGACAGACGTCCGGAGGGAGCCGAATCGTTCCGCCTGCCCGAAACCTGCCCCGTTTGCGGTTCGCAGGCGCGGCGCGACGGCGGCGATGTCGTGCGGCGCTGCACCGGCGGGCTCGTCTGCCGGGCGCAGGCGGTCGAGAGGCTCAAGCATTTCGTCTCTCGCGGCGGCCTCGACATCGAGGGCCTCGGGCGCAAGCATATCGAGGCGTTTTATGCTGACGGGCTGCTGGAGACGCCGGCGGACATTTTCAGGCTCGGCGAACGGCGCGCGGAGCTGCTGGAACGCGACGGCTGGGGCGAGCAGTCCGTGGACAACCTGCTGGCGGCCATCGAGGCGCGGCGGCGGGTGCCGTTCGACCGCTTCCTCTATGCGCTCGGCATCCGCCATATCGGCGAGGGCAATGCCCGCTTGCTGGCGCGGCACTATGGCAGCCTCGATGCGCTGCGCGAGGCAGCGGCGTCCGCGGCTTCGCGCGAGGGCGAGGCATGGGAGGCGCTGACCGGCATAGACGGCATGGGGGCCGGGCGCGCGGAAGACCTGGTGGCGTTCCTTTCCGACCCCCGGAGCGCGCGGATCGTCGAGGCGCTGGCAGCGGAAGTTGCGGTTGAGGAAACCGCTACCGAGGCCGCCGGCGCCGGACAGGACGCCGGGGAACTTGCGGGCAGGACGGTTGTCTTCACCGGCACGCTCGCCGCTCTCAGCAGGCGGGAGGCCAAGGCGCGGGCCGAGCAGATCGGCATGCGGGTCGTGGGCAGCGTTTCGGCGAAGACCGACCTTGTCGTCGCAGGCGAGGCGGCAGGCTCCAAGAAACGCAAGGCGGAAGAACTCGGCATCAGGGTCCTGACCGAGGACGAATGGCTGGAACTGGCCGGGCGGTGACGGGCGCCCCGGTCAGTCTCGAAACGGTCCGCGCGGCTGCGGGGCGCATTGCCGGCGGCGTCCGGCGCACGCCGGTACTGGCGGCTTCGGCGCTGCGCGAATCGCCATCACCGGGTCCCTTGTTCCTGAAGCTGGAATGCCTCCAGGTCACCGGATCGTTCAAGCCGCGCGGGGCGCTCAACAAGGCGCTCGGCCTTGATGCCGCGCCGGCGGGACTCACCACCGCATCGGGCGGCAATCACGGCCTGGGCGTCGCCTATGCCGCATCCGTGCTGGGCGTGCCGGCGACCGTATTCCTGCCGAGTTCGACGCCGGAGGCGAAGGCGCGGAAGCTGCGCGGCTGGGGTGCTGCGGTCAGGGTGGCAGGCTCGGTGTTCGACGAGGCGAACGAGGCTGCGCTCGCCCATGCCGAGACGGATGGCGCTGTCTATGTGCATCCGTTCGCCGACCCTGCCGTGGTTTCCGGCCAGGGCACGGTCGGGCTTGAACTGCTTGAGGATGTGCCCGATGCGGATACGGTCCTCGTCGCGGTCGGCGGCGGCGGCCTGATTGCCGGGATTGCAACGGCGCTCAAGGCGCTCAGGCCTTCGATCCGCGTGGTCGGCGTGGAGCCGGTTGGCGCACCGACGCTCCATGACAGCCTGAAGGCGGGCGCGCTGGTGACGCTCAAGCGGATCGGGACCGAGGCCGGCACGCTCGCGCCGCTCCGTTCGGCGCCGCTCAATCTCGAACTGATTGCCGCCGGAGTGGACCGCATCGTCCTGGTCGATGACGAAGCAATGCGGCAGGCAGCGCGCTGGCTCTGGTTCGAGGCAGGCGTGGCGGCCGAGCTTTCCGGCGCGGCGGCGCTAGCTGCATTGACGACGGGCGCCTACCGGCCGGCGCCGGACGAGCGCGTCATTGCCGTGGTTTGCGGTGCGGGCTCGGACGGTCTTGGTTGACGAGCCCGTCTGCAATCCTGAATAAAGGGCCCGCAACAGGAAGAGGAGGCGCCTGCCTTTGTCGAAAGAGGAAATGATGGTCTTCGGCGGGACCGTAACCGAAAAGCTGCCGAATGCGATGTTTCGAGTGAAACTGGAGAACGAGCACGAAATCATCGCCCATACCGCCGGGAAGATGCGGAAATTCCGTATCCGCGTCATGGTCGGGGATCGGGTGGATGTCGAAATGACGCCCTATGACCTGACCAAGGGCCGGATCACGTTCCGCCACAAGTAAGCCCGAGCGAGACCGCGACAGCGCGTTCGAGCGCCGGCCAGTCTTCCGGGCGGCCGTCGGCTTCCGGCGGCTTCTCGACCAGCCGCGCCAGGCGCTCCGTCGCCACGAAATGCAGGCATGCGATCTCCGGCGCCGCCTGCTTGACCGAGACATGGTTGTTCGGCCCGTCATCGACGAAGACGGCGGGACCGCCAGCGCGCGCGGCAAGCCAGGCCGCCGCCGGCCCCTTGTCTCCGGTATTCACGACCACGGGGTAGGGCATCCGGTTCCGGGCCAGCGCCAGCCGCCGGGCATCGCGCTGCGCCGGCGGGATATTGGTCAGCACCACGATTTGCACACCGGCGCGGGCAAGCCGGGCAAGCCCTTCCGCGGCGCCCGGCACCGGCGGCATGTCCTCGGCGTGCGCGGCAAAGAACTCCTGCAGCAAAGCGAAGACCTGCGGTTGGTCCAGCACCGTGTCGTCGGAGGCCCGGCGCACATTTCCGGTGAGGCGGAAGGACGACCAGTCGAAGGAATAGCCGCGGGCCTCGATATGGCCCACAAAGGTCTCGACGAAGCGGAACAGCACCTCGTCCGCATCCGAAATCAGCAGGGGGCGACCGGGCTCGACGCCGGCCGCTTCCAATTGAGCCAGCGTGGCGGCCGGCAGTGCGGTCATGTTCGTTTGCCCTTCAGGCGTTCACCGATCTGGTCCGCCAGACGGCGGACCCCGTCGAGATAGGGGTTGAGCTCGAGCGCGCGCTGCAGCCATGTCAGCGCGTCCTCTTCCCGGCCCAGCGCGACCAGGATCATGCCAAGGCCCGACAGGGCGCCGTAATGGCGCGGCTCCAGACTGAGCACATGCTGCACATCGGCCACGGAGTCGCGGTGGCGGCCCATCATGTAAAGAACCGTGGCGCGCTTGTTCCAGCCTTCCGCGAATCCGGGCGCGCGCTTGACGATTTCATCGAACCGCTCAAGCGCCTGTTCGAGCGCTCCGCGCTGCATGGCGATCACACCCTGGGCCATCAGGCGGTTTACTGCCCCGTCTTCGGAATGCAGCCAGAGCAGCCAGATGCGCTGGTCCACCTCAAAGGCTTCCTGCGGCGTCAACTCTTGCTGAAGGCGATCAAACAGCGCCGGTAGTTCGGGATCGTTCTGGTCGGCGGCGGCAATGCCGCCCGCAAGCGCTAGAAGAACCGCGAACGCCAGCGCGCGCAGCAGTCTAGCCCTGCCGGGCCTTGAACCGGCGGTTGGTCTTGTTGATGACGTAGATGCGGCCGCGCCGTCTCACGACCTGCGAGTCCTTGTGGCGCTTTTTCAACGTCTTCAGAGAGCGAACGACCTTCATCCTGTCCATCCCGGCCCGGAAGCCCCGGCTTCTACCTGCGCTCTCCGCCCGCTGTCAACATGCAGGCCGCCGCAACAAGAGTTCGCCTGCCTCGAAACGGTCGTCGCCCCTGCCCTGCGAGATGCCGGAGGGCCCAGGCGCGAACCGGCGGAATACTGGCCACCGGCATTTGTTCCCCGGGGGCTCTCAGGCCGGCGGCCAGGCCTCGCCGAAATCTCCGAGCGAAAAGTCGGTGCCCGGATGCCGGTTCCGGCCGCGAACCAGTTCCACAGGCAAGTCTCCCCAGTCCGCCGCCGCATTCTCGATGCGCCGGTGGACGCAGCTCGTCGCCGGCATGTAACGCATCGCGAATCCGGCCCGTCGGCGCCCGGAGCTGTTGGCGGCCGAGCCGTGGACGATTCCGATATCGTGGACGGACACCTGTCCCGGCTCCAGTTCTACGGTGCGCGCTGCGCTTTCATCGAAATCCCGGACCTGGATCTCCCGGTTCAGAGTCGAGTCCGGATCGTCCACAAGCTCGTGGCGGCGGAAGGGCTGACGGTGCGAGCCGGGAATGACACACATCGCGCCATTGCCGGCATCGACCTTGTCGAGGGCCAGCCAAACCGTGCAGGAAGCCATCGGTTCAATGGGCCAGAACGGCCCGTCCTGATGCCACGGAACGGTGCGCCTGCTCCGGGGCGTCTTGCAGAAGAGATGGGTGAACAGCAGCACGAGGTCCGGCCCCATGACCGCCTCCGCCATGTCCAGGATGCGGCTGTCATGCGCAATTGCATGGAAGGTCCGGCTGCCGCGCAGTCGGTAGGGCCGACCCCGGTCCAGATGCGGGTTGATGATCCGGTCCGGCTCGGCATCCGGATTATCGCGGAGCACCTGCTCAACGGCCGATTGCAAGGCCCCGAGTTCGTTTTCATCGAGACGGAATCCTGCCGGAACCACATAGCCGTCGCGCCTGTAGGTTTCGACCTCCGCTTCGGTCAGCATCGGCGCCTCCTTCCCCGCGCCTGTCCATTCCAAGCACCTGCGGCAGTTGCGGTCCGGACGGCCCGCGCTATAAGTGCAGCGCTCCGGTGGGGCGTAGCCAAGCGGTCAAGGCAGCGGGTTTTGATCCCGCGATCCCTGGTTCGAATCCAGGCGCCCCAGCCATTGCCGGCCCCCTGCCGGTCAGAACGGACGGTCGCCCTGGATCGTCACCCGGTTGCCGGACCTCACATTGGGATAGTAGTCCCACATCGCCAGGTGCTGGACAGCCCGGTTGTCCCAGAAGGCCACCGAGTTCGCCTGCCAGCGAAACCGCGCCTGGAATTGCGACTTGGCGTTGTGCCGGTAGAGGAACTCCAGGATCGCATCCGACTCGTCTCGCGGCAGGTCCTTCAGCCGCATCGTGAACACCGGATTGACGAAAATCGTCTTTCTGCCGGTCACCGGATGGGTACGGATCACGGGATGCTCGGCGCGCGGATAGACCTTGGTGTCTTCCCTGCCGTCGCGCCGGCTGCGGTCACGGTAGTTCCGCGTGCCGTCGTGGATGGCAGTCAGCCCGCCGAGGAACGCCTTCATCGGCTCCGACAGTGCGTCATAGGCCGCGGTCATGCTGGCGAAGAGCGTGTCGCCGCCTTCCTCCGGCACGGTGTGCAGATGCAGGATCGAGCCCATCGGCGGCTCCGGGTCGCAGGACACGTCCGAATGCCAGGCCTCGCCCGCGATCTGGGTCGAATTGGCGTCGGTGTGGATCCGGAGGATCTCCGGATGGCCTTCCGGACCCGGACGGAAGGGGTGGATATGCAGTTCCCCGAACCGCCGGCCGAAATCCTTGTGCTGGTCCAGCGTCATCTCCTGGTCGCGGAAGAAGATCACCTGGTGGCGCATCAGCGCATCGTGAACTTCAGTGAACTGGTGGTTGCCCATCGGCTCGGCCAGGTCGATGCCGTGGATTTCTGCGCCCACGGTCGGAGTCAGCGGGCGGACTTCGATGGTCTCGTAGGTCATGGTTGCCGGTCTCTCGCTACATCGATTGATGGCCTGTCGCATCCAGTATAGCAGCTATGGCAACCTCCGGAATCCGGATGTGTTCTCTCTGTCGCGCCCGTTGCGGCGGCCCCTTCAGACGACGCCCTTGCGGGCAAGCTCGGCGACCTCCTCCGGCGAGAGGCCGAGAGAACCGTAAACCGCCTCGTTCGCCTCGCCGAGTGCGGGGCCGAGCCGCTCCACCCGGCCGGGCGTGCGCGACAGCTTCGGCACGACGCCGGGCACCGCGATCTCGCCGGTCTCGGCGTCCGCCACCCGCAAAATCGCCTCCCGCGCGGCGAAATGCGGGTCGGCGAAGATTTCGTCCACGGCGTTGACCGGGCCAACCGGCACCTCCGCCGCAAGGCAGCGTTCCATCGCCTCGTCGCGGTTCATCGCGCCGAGCCACTCCGCGACGGCGCTGTCCACGATGTCGCGTTCCGCCAGGCGGGCGGGCGCCTCGCCATAGCGCTCCTGAAGGTCGGGGCGCGCCATGGCGCCGGTCAACCGCTCGAACATCTTGTCGCTGGTGCAGGCGATGGCAATCCATCGCCCGTCGCCGCATTCGAAATGTCCGTGCGGGCAGGCATTGAGCGTGTTGGACCCCTCGCGGCCGCGTATCGTCCCTACGGCGTCATAGGCAGGCGCCAGCTCGTCCAGCACGCGGAACACCGGCTCGAAAAGCGCAAGATCAATCACCTGGCCCCGGCCCGAGCGCTCCCGCTCGCGCAGCGCCATCAGCACGCCAAGCGCGCCGTACATGCCCGTCATGTAATCGCCGAGCGAGGTCGAGCCGGGCGTCACCGGCGGGCCGCCCGGAAAGCCGGCAAGGTGGGTCAGCCCGCCGAAGGCATGCGCGATGCGGGCGAAGCCCGGCCGCTGGCTGTAGGGCCCGGTCTGGCCGTAGCCGGTGACCCGCAACATCACCAGGCCCGGATTGGCGGCGGCCAGCTCCTCGTAGCCGAGGCCCCAGCGCTCCATCGTGCCGGGGCGGAAGTTCTCGCACACCACATCCGCGTCGGCCGCCAGCCGCCGGAACAGCTCCGCCCCCTCGGGCGCCCGCAGGTTGAGTGTGATCGAGCGCTTGTTGCGCGATTCGCTGAGCCAGGCGAGCGAGCTGTCGGCGCGCGCGCTCTGGGTGCCGTAGCGCCGCCAGGGGTCGCCGGCGGGCTGCTCGATCTTGATGACCTCCGCGCCGAACTCGCCCAGAATGGTCGCCGCGTGGGGCCCCGCAATGAAGGTTGCCGCATCCAGAATCCGGATGCCGTCCATCGGCCGTTCGCCCATTCCCCTGTTACCTCCGCTTCCAACCGGCGCGGCTTTATAGCAGGCGCGTGACCGGATAGAGTGGTGCGCCATGTTCACCACGCGCCCCGAACTGCTCGGCACTTTCGGCGTCGCCGCCTCGACGCACTGGCTGGCGTCGGCGACCGCGATGGCCGTGCTGGAAGAGGGCGGCAACGCCTTCGATGCGGCGGTCGCGGCCGGCTTCGCGCTGCAGGTGGTCGAGCCGCATCTGAACGGCCCCGGCGGGGACATGCCGGCACTCGTCTGGAGCGCAGCCGAAGAGCGGCTTCGGGTCGTATGCGGACAGGGGCCGGCGCCCGCGGCCGCAACCATCGATGCCTTTCGGGGCCTCGGGCTCGACATCGTGCCGGGAACCGGCCTGCTGGCGACCTGCGTGCCGGGCGCCGTCGATGGCTGGCTGCTGATCGCGCGCGACTACGGAACGATGGAACTCCCGCGGCTGCTGCGGCCCGCCATCGAATTCGCCGGCGGCGGCTACCCGCTTGTCGGCCATGCGGTCGCGACCATCGCATCGGTGGAGGCGCTCTTCCGCGACGAGTGGCCGACTTCGGCCGCAGTCTATCTGCGGGGCGGCAGGCTGCCGGAGGCCGGAAAGCTGTTCCGCAACCCGGCACTCGCCCGGACCTGGACGCGGCTGGTGGAGGAAGCCGAAGCCTCCGGAGGGTCGCGCGAGGACCGGATCGAGACTGCCCGAAGCATTTTCCAGGAAGGCTTCATCGCCGAGGCAATCGCCGGTTTCGCGGCGCGGAACGAAGTCATGGACAGCTCGGGCCGCCGCCATCGCGGCCTGCTCGCGGGCGACGACATGGCCAGCTGGCGGGCCAGCTACGAGGAGCCGCTCACCTATGATTACGGGCGCTACCGGGTTGCCAAGGCCGGGCCATGGTCGCAGGCGCCGGTGTTCCTCCAACAATTGGCGCTGCTCAAGGGGTTCGACCTCGGCAGCATGGATCCGCTCGGCGCCGATTTCACCCATGTCGTCACCGAATGCGCGAAGCTTGCCTTCGCCGACCGCGAGGCCTTTTACGGCGACCCGGCGCATGTCGATGTGCCGATGGAGCGCCTCCTGTCCGACGATTACAACGGCGCCCGCCGCGCGCTCGTCGGCGCGGAGGCCAGCCGGGAACTCCGGCCCGGCGCGGTGGACGGTTTCGCTTCGACCGTGCGGGTCGGTGAGCGGCGCGGACCAACCGCCGGCGCGGGCGAGCCCACCATGGCGCTGGCAGGCGGCGATACCTGCCATCTCGACGTGATCGACCGCTGGGGCAATATGGTCTCCGCGACGCCTTCCGGCGGCTGGCTGCAAAGCTCGCCCGTCATCCCGGCGCTCGGCTTCTGCCTCGGTTCGCGCATGCAGATGTTCTGGCTGGAGGAAGGCCTGCCCGGCTCGCTCGCGCCGGGGAAGCGGCCCCGCACCACGCTCAGCCCCTCATTCGCCTTCCGCGACGGCGAGCCCTGGATGGCCTTTGGGACACCCGGCGGCGACGGGCAGGACCAGTGGTCTCTCATCTTCTTCCTGCGCCATGTCCACCACGGCATGAACCTGCAGGCGGCGATCGACGCGCCGACCTTCCAGAGCCACCATTTCCCGTCTTCGTTCTATCCGCGCCAGGCCGATCCCGGCCGGCTGGCCGTGGAGGAGCGCCTGCCCGGGGAAACGGTTGCGGAACTGGCCCGGCGCGGCCACGATGTTGAGGTCATCGGCCCCTGGAGCATCGGGCGGATCAGCGCCTGCGCGAGGGAGGACGGCATGTTGAAGGCAGCAGCCAATCCCCGCCTCATGCAGGGCTACGCGGCCGGTCGGTGAAGGCGCTCCGGGTCCTTCTTCTGTTGAGCCTGGTCACAGGCTCCGGCGCGGCAGCCGAGCCTGCCGCAGACACCGGGCGGGAACCGCTCGTCTTCCAGGCGGACCGGATCGACTTCGACCGCGAGCGCAATCTCGTGGCGGCCAGTGGCGACGTCGAACTTGCCCGGGAAGGACGCATCCTGCGCGCGGACCGGATCGTCCTCGACCGCAATACCGGCATTGCGCGCGCGGACGGGAACGTCACCCTGATCGAACCGGACGGCGAGGTGCTGTTCGCCGAGTCGGTGGAGCTTACGGACGACCTCAGAGACGGCTTCATCGAGCAGTTCAAGGCCCGGTTCAACACCGGTTCGCGGCTGGCGGCAAGCTGGGGCCAGTTGCAGGGCGGAACGCGGGCCGAACTCAACCAGGCCGTGTATTCCGCCTGCGAGCCCTGCGGCGATGATCCGTCCAAGGCGCCCCTCTGGCAGGTAAAGGCCCGCCGCGTCACCCATGACAGGGTCGAGCAACAGGTGACCTACCGGGACGCCGTGCTGGAGATGTGGGGCGTGCCGGTGCTCTACAGCCCCTATCTCAGCCATCCGGACCCGGAGGTGACCCGCAAGACCGGTTTTCTGACGCCGACGGTCGGGCACCGCAGCGACCTCGGCGCCCGGATCGAAACGCCGTGGTTCTGGAATATCGCGCCGGACCGGGACGCGACCTTCATCCCGATCGTCGCCAGCAAGCGCGGTTTCGTGGGCGCCGGCGAATACCGGCAATTGTTCGACCGAGGCCGCCTCGAGCTGTCCGGCAGCCTTGCGGCGCTCGACAAGGAACCGAAAGAGCGCGCCGGAAGCGGACCGCGCGGGCATGTCCGCCTCAAGGGAGAGACGCATGCAAGCGACGACTGGCGGCTTCGGGGCGAGTTCTACCGCGCCTCGGACGACGGCTATCTCGACTTGGTCGGGCTGGACAGCAGCGAGACATTGCCGAGCTTCGCCGAAGCGGAGGGCTTCTTCGACCGGGCCTATGCGCGCATCGGCGTGTTCGATGTGCAGGAACTGCGCAGTGACGTGTCCGGCGACGCCTCTCCTCTGGCCGGTCCGGAACTCCTCTATGAATGGCAGGGCGACCCGTCGCCGGACGGCGCCTGGTCGCTGCGGGCTGCCGGAGCCGCCCTGCACCGCCGCCGGGCAGACGAAAACCAACGCGTGACGCTTGAGGGCGGCTGGCGGCTGGAGCGCTTCACCGACGGCGGCCACCGGCTCGAAGCCGGCGCCGGCCTGCGGGCGGACTTCGCGCATGGGGACCTCGTGCCCAAGGATCCAGCCGCGGATGACAACAATGCCCGCCTGCTGCCCCGGGTCTCTGCCGGCTGGAGCTATCTGCTGGCCGGCGGCATGGAAGACCTGCAGCTCACGGTCGAGCCGAGGGCGCAGGTCGTGCTGGGCCGGAACAGCGCCGACGCCGACGAATTCCCCATGGAAGACAATCGGGCCGTCGAGTTCGAATACGCCAACCTGTTCGCGCTCAACCGGTTCCCGGGACTGGACGGCGCGGAGACGGGCCAGCGCATCGACTACGGCGTGCAGACCAGCCTCCACGGCGCCGGCGACTGGCATGTGGACGCGGGCATCGGGCAGAGCCGGCGCCACAAGGCGAACCGGGATGCGCCCGAGGGCTCCGGGCTCGATACCGCGGTATCCGACATCGTGGGCCAGGTGGGCCTGACGGCCGGAGAAATGACGGCGCTCGGCTACCGCTTCCGGCTCGACAAGGACGATCTCACCGCCCGGCAGACCGCCCTCGACCTGACCGTGAACCTGGACCCGCTGGTTTTCGACGCCCGCTACGCAAGGGCCGTCGGCGTTCCCGACCGCTCACAGGAGGACACTGAGGCGGGGAAGGAACGCGAGCAGGTCGATGTCGCTCTCCTCTCGAAATTGGACGCGCATTGGTCGGCCATGACCCGTTACAGGCGGGACCTGGACACCGGGCGCTCGCTGCTCGGCGGCCTGGGGCTGAAATACGAGGACGAGTGCCTGCTGTTCGAGGCCGCTGTCGAGCGCGAATTCAAGATTGCCGGCGGCGATGCGGACAACCGGGTGATGGTCCGCCTCGTCTTCCGGGACCTGGGCGATACGTTCGGGACGCAGTGAGTCCCGCCCGGCGGGCGGCGGGCTCAGACAGCGCCCTCGGCGCGAAGCGCCCCGATCTCCGCTTCCGAATAGCCGATCTCGGCGAGGATCTCGTCGCTGTTCGCGCCGTGCTCCGGCGGCGGGCGGGCGGTTCCGGGCCCGTCGGTATCGGCGAGGAAGGCCGGGTTGACGGTATAGACGTCGCGCTCGATGCCGGCCGGCCCCGGACGGCGCTCGACGAAGCGCCGCTCGGCCAGGGCGGGATGGGCGAGCGCCTGGGCAATGTCGTTGATCGGCGCCGCGGGAACGCCCTCGGCCGCGAGGCGCCTCTCCCAGCCCTCCGGCGTGTCGTCCGCGAACGCCTTCTCCAGCGCCGCCCGCAGCGCGTCCTGGTTTGCGCTGCGCGCCCCGTTGTCGGCGAAACGCGGGTCGGCGGCGAGGTCCGGCCGGTGCAGCGCCCGGCAGAGGCCCTGCCACTGGCGCTCGGTCAGGCAGGTCATCAGGATGGAGCCGTCGCGCACGCGGAAGGAATCCGCCGTAGGCACGCGCGCCGGCGAGGAGTTGCCGACCGGCGCGGCCAGGTTGCCGGTGGTCAGGTAGTCGATCAGCAGCGGCGCGAGCATGGACAGCGACGACTCGAACATCGTCACGTCCAGGCGCTGGCCCTCGCCCGTCGCCTGCTGGCGGTAGAGCGCAGACGCGCAGGCGAAGGCCGCGGTGATGCCGGTGGAGAGATCGACCGCGGTGAAGCCCGCGCGCACCGGCCCCGTGTCGGGATGGCCCGTGACCGACATCATGCCCGAGGCCGCCTGGATGGCGCCGTCATAGGCCGGCGCGCCGGCATAGGAGCCGGTCTGCCCGTAGCCCGATATCGAACAGAAGACGAGGCCCGGCCGGACCTCCTTCAACGCCTCGTAGCCGAAGCCCAGCCGGTCCATGGTGCCGGCCTTGAAGTTCTCCACCACGATGTTCGCCCCGGCGACGAGGCGATGCACCACCTCGCGGGCGCGGGGATGCTTGAGGTCGAGCGTCAGCGCCCGCTTGCCGGAGTTGATCGAGAGGAACATCGGCGACATGCCGGCGCGCCCGAGGTCGTTGTCGCCGATCAGGTAGCGGCCCTGGTCGCCGCCGGACCGCTGCTCCAGCTTGATGACATCGGCGCCCATCATCGCCAGGTGCTGGGTGCAGAAGGGGCCGGCGATCACCTGCGTGAAGTCGATCACCCGCACCCCGTCGAACGCCTTCGCCATGGCCTGCCCTTCCCCCTCTTGCTGCGGCAATTCTAGCTCCTGACGGCCGCTTGCGGAATCCGGCAGACTCGGACCTCCCGCAAGTCAGGAACGCCCCATGCGACCGCGCGACGCCGCCACGCTGATTCTCTACCGCCGCAGGGCGGAGGAAATCGAGGTGTTGATGGGGCGCCGGTCTCCCCGCCATGCCTTCATGCCCAACACTTTCGTGTTTCCCGGCGGCCGGGTCGATCCCGAAGACGGGCGCATAGCCCCGCTGGCGGACCTGCGCAAACCGGTGCTGGAACGCCTGCAGCGCAACGCCACGGCGAGGCGCTCGCGGGCGCTCGGCCTTGCGGCCATCCGCGAGGCGTTCGAGGAAACGGGCCTCGCCGTCGGCATGCCGCATGGCGGCGCGGCGGACATGGACCGCATCCCGGCCTCCTGGCATCCCTTCTACGAGACCGGCCTCGCCCCGCGGCTCGACGTGCTCGACTACGTGTTCCGGGCCATCACGCCGCGCGGCGACGTGCGGCGTTTCCATGCGCGCTTCTTCCTTGCCGACAGCCGCCATGCCGAGGGTGAGCTCGGCGGCAGCGGCGAGCTTCAGGACCTGCAATGGATCGCCATCGACCGCGCGGTCGCGATGCCCGCTACGCCCGGCGTCACCGCCAGGGCGCTGGAGGAAGTGCGGTGCCGGACGGCCGAAGCCGGGCGCCCGCATCCGTCCCATCCGGTGCCGCTCTACCACGGCACCCGCTATGGCGACCGGGTCCGCCTCGACCCCTGACCCCAGCAAAGGAGCGCAATCCCTCCCATGTTGATCGAACAGCGCAGCTACGACTTCCACCCCGGCCGCATGGACGCCTGGCTCGAGGTTTACGGCCGGCTCGGCATGCCCGCCTCGGACCGGCATATGGGCCCGAGCCTCGGCTGCTTCACCACCGTCATCGGGCCCGTCAACCGCTTTGTGTTCCTGCGCGGCTACGACGACATCGACGCCCGCGACGCCGGCCAGGCGGCGCGGGCGCAGGACCCCGAATGGCAGGCGTTCATGAAGGAGGCGCGCGCGCTCGGGGCGCTCAAATACCAGGAGAGCAAGTTCCTCCGCCCCACTTCCTTCTCGCCCGTGCAGAGCGAGGCCGACCTGCCCTGGAAGCGGACCCTTTCCGGCACGGGCATGGTCGTGGACCACCGCACCTACGACATGCATCCCGGCAAGGGCGGCGCCTGGCTCGACGCCTACCGGGATGTCGGCCTCGCCGTGCAGCGCCGCCATCTCGGCCAGCTGCTGCTGTTCGCCACCACCGAGGTCGGCCCGATCAACCAGGCCGTCTTCATGTGGGCCTATGAGAGCATCGGCGACCGCGAGCGCCGGCGGGCCGGCATGGAACAGGACCCGGGCTGGGCCGCGTTCCGCCTGCGCCACCAGCCGTTCCTCGCCCTCAAGCAGCAGACGAACCAGCTTCTGGAGCCGACCGCCTTCTCGCCCGTCCGCTGAACGGCGGGTCCCGGGAGCGCACCCCCGGGGCATGTCATGCGATGTCATGTTTTGTCATGAGGCGCCGTGAGCCTCCCTTGCGATGTGTCATGAGATGTCATGATGTGCATGCGCAGGGTTCATATGCTGTAGCCGTTTTGGGCATGAGCCTCTCCGCTCTTTGATCTCCTCCCCCGCTTGCGGGGGAGGCCGGGTGGGGGCCAGCGGCCGTGCAACCCGGCAACGCCCCGTCGCGCCGAGAGGCCCGCCCCCGGCCCCTCCCGCCCAGCGGGAGGGGAGAAGAACGGCGGCGGCTTTCCACCGGGCGCGAGGAGGAAAAGGGGCGGCGGCGCTGCGCTCATGTCCTCCGCACAGGCTCCGGCAAGGGCCGCGGCGGCCGGCGCGAGCCTTTCGGCCGGCATCGCCGCCAGTTCCGGGCGGGGGTCGGTTGCGGTCATCGTTCCTCCTTCTGCCGACCGGGAGCGGGTCCCTGTTTCGCGCGTATCCTGCGCGGGCGCCTGTGCGCGCGCCGGCGCGCGTATCGCGGCGGCGCGGTTCGCGCGCCTGATTGCGCGCGCGAGGCGGAGGGCGCACCTCTCCCGTCGGCTTCTCACGGGTTTTCAAAAAAGTGGCGCCGCCCGGCCGCGCGACGCCCGGGACGCGGCTCCGGATGCCGCTTCCCTGGGGACCATCATAGCACAATCCGCCAGATGTCAAGCCCAAAACACGAACAAAAAGCAATTACATCAGATTTTTTTCAGTTTCCGCAGAAACCGGGACGGGCGTTGACGGGGCGGCGGCGGGCGGTTAGGTTGCGCGCCGTTTCGCCATAGCGTTGCACGCCTTGCCTCCGAGGAGGCCCGCCGGTCCGCGAGGGTTCGCGCATCGGCGCGTCGGGCGTTGGACCGGCGGGAGGATGAGGCAGGCATGTTCGAAGGACTGACGGAGCGGCTCGGCGACGTCTTCGGGCGTCTCACCCGGCGCGGCTCGCTCTCCGCCGGCGATGTCGAGGCGGCGCTGCGCGAGGTGCGGGTGGCGCTGCTGGAAGCGGATGCGGCGCTGCCGGCGGTCCGCGCGCTCCTCGACGCGGTGAAGGAGCAGGCCGTCGGGCAGGACGTGCTGCGGTCCGTCACGCCCGGCCAGCAGGTCGTCAAGATCGTCCATGACCGCATGGTCGAGATGCTGGGCGGCGAGGCCGAAGACCTCCGCCTCGGCGGCAATCCCCCGCTCGCCATGCTGATGCTGGGCCTGCAGGGCTCCGGCAAGACGACGACGACCGCCAAGCTCGCCCGGCGCCTCACCGACCGCGACGGCAAGAGGGTGCTCATGGCGTCGGTGGACGTCTATCGCCCCGCCGCCCAGCAGCAGCTTGAGGTGCTGGGAAAGCAGGCGGGGATCGACACCCTGCCCATCGTGTTCGGCGAACGCCCGCCGGCCATCGCGCGGCGCGCCATGCGTATCGCCGCGCGCGAGGGCTACGACATCGTCTTCATCGACACCGCCGGACGGCTCGCCATCGATCGCGAGATGATGGAAGAGGCGGCGGCGCTCCGCGACCTGGTGAAGCCGGTCGAATCGCTGCTGGTCGCCGATGCGATGACCGGCCAGGACGCCGTCAACACCGCCCGGGCCTTCAACGAGGAGGTCGGCGTCACCGGCATCGTGCTGACCCGGATCGACGGCGATGCCCGCGGCGGCGCCGCGCTCTCCATGCGCCATGTCACGGGGCGGCCGATCAAATTCGTCGGCACCGGGGAGCAGCTCGACCGCATCGAGGTCTTCCACCCCGACCGGATCGCGTCCCGCATTCTCGGCATGGGCGATGTCGTCGGCCTGGTGGAGCGCGCCGCCGAGACCATCGAGCAGGAAGAGGCCGAGAAGCTCGCCGCCCGGCTCAGCCGCGGCCGGATGGACCTGAACGACCTGCTGACCCAGCTGCGCCAGATGAAGAAGATGGGCGGGCTCGGCGGGCTGATGGGCATGCTGCCCCAGGTCGGCCGGATGAAGGCCGAAATGGCGAAGGCCAGGATCGACGAAAAATGGCTCGTGCGCCAGGAGGCGATCATCCTCTCGATGACGCCCCGCGAACGCGCCCGGCCGGACATCGTCAAGGCGTCGCGCAAGCGGCGCATCGCCGCCGGGGCCGGCGCCTCGGTGCAGGACGTGAACCGGATGCTCAAGCAATTCCAGCAGATGCAGACGATGATGAAGCGCGTCGGCAAGCTGGAGAAACGCGGCGCGCTGGCGGGCCGGGGGCTCGACTCCCTTCTGGCCCGGCGCTGATCCCGACGACCCCTCTCTCCCACCTTCACGGAAAGCTCATGGCACTCAGGATTCGACTCACCCGCGGCGGCGCCAAGCGCCGGCCCTTCTACCGCATCGTCGTCGCCGAGGGCTCCTCGCCCCGCGACGGCCGCTTCATCGAGATTCTCGGCTTCTACAACCCGATGATGCCGAAGGACCACGAGGACCGGCTGCGCCTCAAGGAAGAGCGCATCCGGCACTGGCTGTCGGTGGGCGCGACGCCGTCCGAGCGCGTGGCCCGGTTCCTCGGCGCGGCCGGCATCGTCGAGCCGCCGGCGGTGCCGCAGCAGACGAAGCAGCATCTGCCCAAGGCCAAGGCGCAGGAGCGCATGAAGGCCAAGGCGGAAGCCGCGGCGGCGGAATAACCCGGACGGAGCGGCCCGGCGATGGACGCTTCCCGCCTTTGTCTCGGCGTCATCGCCGGGCCGCACGGGCTGCAGGGCGCGGTCAGAGTCAAGACCTTCACCGCCCTGCCGGACGCCATTGCCGGTTACGGGCCGCTGGAGGATGCCGCCGGCAGCCGGCGCTTCGCGCTCCGGCTGGTGAGGATCGAGAAAGGCATGGCGCTGGTGCGGATCGACGGCGTGGAAGACAGGACCGCAGCAGAGGCGCTCAAGGGCGTCGAGCTCTTCCTCGACCGGGCGGCGCTGCCGCCGGCCGGCGACGAGGAAGAGTTCTATCATGCGGACCTTGTCGGCCTTGCCGCGGTCGATACGACCGGGACCCGGATCGGCACGGTGCGCGCGCTGCACGATTTCGGCGCCGGCGACCTGATCGAGGTGCTGCCGGACGAGGGCGGCCAGCCGCGCGTCTTCCCGTTCACGCGCGAGGCCGTGCCGGCAATCGACCTTGCCGCCCGCACGGTCACCATAGACCCGCCGGAGGGGCTGTGACCTGGTCCGCGGCAGTGCTGACGCTCTTCCCGGAGATGTTTCCGGGGCCGCTCGGCCATTCGCTCGCCGGTCGGGCGCTGGACGCGGGCGTCTGGCGGCTCAAGACGGTGGACATTCGCGCGTTTGCGCGCGATAAGCACGCCTCCGTGGACGACACGCCGTTCGGCGGGGGCGCCGGCATGGTCATGCGCGCGGATGTGGTGTCGGACGCGATCCACGCCGCCTGGGACCGGCGGGGCCCGCTGATCCACCTCTCGCCGCGCGGCCGGCCGCTCACGCAGCGCCGGGCGGCGGCGCTGGCCGCAGGCGCGGGGCCGACCCTGCTCTGCGGGCGCTATGAGGGGATAGACCAGCGCCTCCTCGACGCCTGGGCGCCGGAGGAGGTGAGCCTCGGGGACTTCGTGCTGTCCGGCGGCGAGCCGGCGGCGATCGCCCTGCTGGATGCCTGCGTGCGCCTGCTGCCGGGCGTGGCGGGCAAGGCGGAGTCGGTGCGGGAGGAGAGTTTCGAGAGCGGGTTGCTGGAATACCCGCATTACACGCGCCCGGCGGTCTGGGCCGGGCGCGCGGCGCCGGAAGTCCTGCTTTCGGGCCACCACTGCAACATCCGCGCCTGGCGGCAGGCGCGGGCGGAAGACATAACGCGGACGCGGCGGCCGGACCTGTGGGCCCGCCGGGCGGAAAACGAGGACCGAAGGCGATGAACATCATCGAGACGCTGGAGCGCGAACAGATCGGGCGGCTCACCGGGGAGCGCGAGATTCCGGACTTCCGCCCGGGAGACACGGTGCGGGTGAACTACAAGGTTATCGAGGGCACGCGCGAGCGCATCCAGGCCTATGAGGGCGTGGTGATCGCGCGGCGCGGCGGCAGCAACCTGAACGCTTCCTTCATCGTGCGGAAGATTTCCTCCGGCGAGGGCGTCGAGCGCATCTTCCCGCTCTATTCGCCCAATATCGCCGGCATCGAGGTGATCCGGCGCGGGCGCGTGCGCCGGGCGAAGCTCTACTATCTGCGCGAGCGGCGCGGACGGTCGGCGCGCATCGCCGAGCGCACGCGCGGCGTGGTGAGAAAGACGAAACGCAAGAACGGGAACGACGGCAATGAGTGAACCGCGCACCCTCTTCGACAAGATCTGGGCGAACCATCTGGTCGATACGCAGGAAGACGGCACCTGCCTGATCTATATCGACCGCCACCTGGTGCATGAGGTCACGAGCCCGCAGGCCTTTGCGGGGCTCCGCGCCGCCGGGCGCGGCGTGCGCCGGCCCGACGCCACCATCGCAGTCGCCGACCACAATATCCCGACCCGGCCGGGCGCCCGGGCGGGGGTGATCGAGAACGAGGAATCGCGCATCCAGGTCGAGACCCTGGAGCGCAATGTCGTCGAGTTCGGCGTGCCCTACTACCCGATAGAGGACGTCCGCCAGGGCATCGTGCATATCATCGGCCCGGAGCAGGGCATGACCCAGCCGGGCACGACGGTGGTCTGCGGCGACAGCCACACCTCGACCCACGGCGCGTTCGGCGCGCTCGCCTTCGGCATCGGCACCTCCGAGGTCGAGCATGTGCTGGCGACGCAGACGCTGATCCAGCGCCCGGCGCGCAACATGCAGGTCGATGTGGAAGGGCCGCTGCCCGCCGGCTGCACCGCCAAGGACCTGATCCTCGCCATTATCGGGCGCATCGGCACCGCCGGCGGCACCGGCCATGTGATCGAATATACCGGACAGGCGATCCGGGACCTCTCGATGGAGGGCCGCATGACGGTCTGCAACATGTCCATCGAGGCGGGCGCCCGCGCCGGGCTGATCGCGCCCGACGACACCACCTTCGGCTATCTCAAGGGCCGCCCGCATGCGCCCAAGGGCGCGGCCTGGGACGCCGCGGTCGCGGTCTGGAAACGCCTGCCCTCCGATCCGGGCGCGGTTTACGACACGGTCGTGCGCATCCCGGCCGGCGAGATCGCGCCCTATGTCACCTGGGGCACGAGCCCGCAGGACGCGCTGCCGATCACGGCGAGCGTGCCGGACCCGGCCCAGATCGACGATGAGGACCGGCGCCAGGCGGTGCAGCGGTCCATTGACTATATGGGGCTCCGCGCCGGCCAGCCGCTGCGCGAGATCGCCATCGACACGGTGTTCATCGGGTCCTGCACCAACGGGCGGATCGAGGACATCCGCGCCGCGGCCGCCGTCGCCCAGGGGCGCAAGGTGGCGGACAGCGTGCGCGCGCTCGTGGTGCCCGGCTCCGGCCTTGTCAAGGAGCAGGCGGAGGAAGAGGGCCTCGACCGCATCCTCACCGAGGCCGGCTTCGAGTGGCGCGACCCGGGCTGCTCGATGTGCCTGGCGATGAACGACGACAGGCTGGCCCCCGGCGAGCGCAGCGCGTCCACGTCGAACCGCAATTTCGAGGGCCGGCAGGGGCCCGGCGGGCGCACCCACCTGGTGAGCCCGGCCATGGCGGCGGCCGCTGCGGTGGCCGGCCGCCTCGCCGACCTGCGCGACCTGGACTGAGAGGGAGGACCGACCCCCATGCGCAAATTCGAGACCGTGACGAGCGTCGGCGCGCCGCTGCCGCAGATCAATATCGACACCGACAAGATCATCCCCGCGCGCTTCCTCAGGACCATCGAGCGCGAGGGCCTCGGGCGGCACCTGTTCAACGACATGCGCTTCGACTCCGAGGGCAACGAGACCCCGGACTTCGTGCTGAACCAGCCGGCCTGGCGGGGCGCCAACATCCTCGTGGTGGGCGACAATTTCGGCTGCGGGTCATCGCGCGAGCATGCCCCCTGGGCGCTGGCCGACTACGGTGTGCGCGCCATACTGGGCACGGATTTCGCCGACATCTTCTACAACAACAGCTTCAAGAACGGCCTCCTGCCGATCAAGCTGCCGGCGGAAGAGCGCGACAAGCTGATGGAGGATGCCGAGCGGGGCGAAAACGCGCGCATCACGGTCGATCTCGAAAACCAGGTCATCACCCGCCCGGACGGCGAGGAGATCGCCTTCGAGGTCGATCCCTTCCGCAAGCACTGCCTGCTGAACGGCCTCGACGACATCGGCATGACGATGGAGCGCGCGGAGAGCATCGACAGCTTCGAAGCCAGCGACCGCATAGCCCGCCCCTGGCTCTACGCGGAGTAGCGCGGGGGTAGCTTTTAATCTCTTAAGTGCCGCGCGCGAAGCTGCTGCGAACCGTCTACACGGCTCGACCCGGCACTTTGAGGCGTGCCCTTTCACCCGGGTAAGCTGCGCTCTCTTTTTGACGCCAAAAGAAGCTAACCTCGAATTCGATTCCAAGGCCCCGCGCCGCTGTCACTAGTGCCCTTAAGGAATCGTTCGCGCTTGCGCCCTGAAAGGAGAGGTCTATTTCGGAGAGATAGCTATATCCCTCATCGTCCTTGTAGCCACGCACCATGTTGACCGGACAGATACTTCGTACAGCGTCGAAGTCGGAAAGATGTTCCATGGCCAGTACCAACATCCGCTTCAGCAGTAGATTCCACTTCGGGCCGTCGATGCGCTGTCCCTGCAGTTTGGCATTTGAAAGCTTCGTGTGCGATACATCCGGCAGTGCGCGCCAATCGATTTCGCGTTCTGCTGTTGTTGGCTGTTGCTTGAGGGGGTGAGGTGAAGGAGTGGTTATACTCCGTTCCAAAGCATCCAAAGCCCGGTTCACGACCATGTCGCTTGTATCTACCAACGGCTTCGCATGTCGTTGAAGGCGCTCAAAGGTCGCCTGTTCCACAGCGATGTTGGGCATTCCCTTAACCTCTGTCATACTATGAGATTATGATAATATGGAATTAGGGCAGACGATGTCAAGGCCCAATTCGAACCCGATTCCCGTTTCCATCCAGTGCTCAAATATCGGTCAGCGTCATACACCGCTGGAAGAAATCGCCCCTAAGGACCATGTGGTGTTGCCAGCGGGCGGGCTCAGTCCCGCGCTATCTCCGCGGCTGCTCCACCTTCAACTCGCTGTGCCCGGCCCGCACTTCGGCCCTCAACTCCGCCAGTCCGGCCTTCAGTTCCCTTTGTCCGACCTGTAGCGCGGCCACCTCGGTTTGCAGCACGGCGATGGCGGTGCTGTTGGCGTAGGTCTGGAAGACCATCCATCCGAACAGGGCAAGGAAGCCTGCGGCGAAGATGCCGGCCAACGTGACGACCAGGGAATCGGCGCGACGCCGGACGGCAATCAGACGGCGGAGTTCGCGAATCTCGAAAGCGCTGAGCGAAGCGTCCGGGGTTTCGGCGGCCACTGGCTGCCCCCTGTCGAAGTCGAGGGCATTATGGCGCCCGATCCCGGTCCCGGCAAGGATTTGCGGAGCCTATACACCCTCCAGGTCCAGCGGCAGGCCGGTGTAGTTTTCGGCGAGCGCGCGCCGCGCGGCGCCAGAGCCGAGCAGGTATTCCAGCTCCGCCCCCTGCAGGCGGCGCTCGAACCCGTCATGTGCCGGGTCGCGGTGCAGGAGGCGCGTCATCCACATGGAGAAGCGCTGCACCTTCCACACCCGCGCAAGGCAGGTTTCGGAATAGGCGTCGAGGCCCGCCTCGTCGCCGTCGCGGTAGTAGAGGGCGAGCGCGCGGGCCAGCGCCACCACGTCGGCGAAGGCGAGGTTCATGCCCTTGGCGCCGGTCGGCGGCACGATATGGGCGGCGTCGCCCGCGAGGAAGAGCCGCCCGTGGCGCATCGGCTCGGCCACGAAGGCGCGCATCGGCGTCACCGACTTCAGCAGCAGCGGCCCCCGGTTGAGGCGCACCGCGAGCCGGCGGTCGAGCTCGTCCCAGAGCGCGTCGGCCGTCCACCTGTCCGGGTCCTCGTCCGCCCGGCACTGCACATAGGCGCGCGTGAGCTCCGGCGAGCGCATGCTGAACAGCGCGAAGCCGGCCTCGTGGCGGGCATAGACCAGCTCGTCCTGGAAGGGCGGCGCCTCGGCCAGCAGGCCGAGCCAGGCATAGGGGAACTCGCGGTGGAAGAGCGTAAGCGCCCCGGCGGGAATGGAAGCGCGCGAGACGCCGTGATAGCCGTCGCAGCCGGCGATGAAGTCGCAGGCGATGGCGCCGCCCGGCCAGACGAGGCGCGGCTCCGGGCCGTCCACGCCTTCGAGCCGCACGCCCTCGACCTCGAAGCGCATATCGCCGCCGGCCTCCAGCCGCGCCGCCACGAGGTCCTTCACCACCTCGTGCTGGGCATAGACGGTGACGCCCTTGCCGCCCGTCATCTCCATGAAGTCGATATGGCGCCGGCGGCCGCCGGTCGAGATCTCGATGCCGCGGTGGCGGAGCGCCAGTTTCTGCATGCGGGCCCCGAGGCCGGTCCGGTCGAGCAGGTCCACGCTGCCCTGCTCCAGCAGCCCGGCCCGAACCCGCGCCTCGATCCAGCCGCGCGACCGGCGCTCGAGCACCACGCTCTCGATACCGGCGCGGGCGAGCAGGTGGGAGAGCATGAGGCCGGCGGGTCCGGCGCCGACGATCCCGACCCGGGTGCGCTCCACGGCCGCTATTCGCCCGGCGCCGCCCGGACGGTGCGGGCCGCGTCCGCCTTCGCCTCGGCCGGCAGCTTCATCGCCGCCAGCACCACGACCACCGCCACCGCCGCCATCGCATAGAAGAGCAGCGCGAAATCGCCGGTATGGTCGAAGCCGAGCCCCAGAAGCGGCATTGCGACCACGCCGCTGCCGAGCGAGAGCGCGAACCGGATGCCGTATGCGGTCGAAAGCCATTGCTCGGGCATGTAGCGCGCGAACAGCAGGTCCGAGATCGGCTGGTTGCCGACGACGATCGCCGTTCCGAGCGTCAGCACCGCGACCATCGGCATGTCGTAGGCGAAGGCGGCGGCGGCGAGCGCAGGCGGCAGGCCGGCATAGACGCCGATGAAGAGGCGGCGCAGCGGGAAGCGGTCGGCCAGCTCGCCGCCGACCAGCTGGGCGAGCCCGCTGACCACGAGAATGCCGGACGCCGTCGCCGACAGCAGGAAGAGGTCGTCGCCGAAGATGGAGACGCGGTGGTTGACGATCTTCGGCAAGCCGTTGGTGACGGCCTGGAAGATCAGGCCGGTCGCCAGGGTGATGATGCCGAGGATGACCATGGCGCGCATGAAATCGCGCCGCTCTGCTTCGGGCCGGGTCCGCCAGGCCTGCATGAACGCCCGGCGCCCCGACTGCGAGCCCGGCGCCCTGGCGCGCGCGCGGCGCAGCGGCAGGCTCTCCCGGAACCGCATGTGGAAGACGATGCCGAGCGCAATCGACACCAGGCCCGGCACGATGAACACCGCCCGCCAGCCACCGGCGGCCAGCAGGCCGCTCATGATGATGGGCGTCACCGCCATGCCGGCGCTGCCGAACACGCCGTTGATGCCGAGCAGCCGGCCGCGCCTGTCGCCGGCGCCGCGCACGATCAGCGGGATGCCGACCGGGTGGTAGATCGACGCGAAGATGCCGACCAGGAAGAGGCCGGCGCCCAGCGTGACCGGGCCGTCGGCGAAACCGGTGAGTATCGAGGAGGCGCCGATGCCGACGAAGAACACCGTCATCATGCCGGGCCCGGACCAGCGGTCGGCGAGCCAGCCGGCGAGCGGCCCGCCGAGGCCGAACATGATCGTCGCCGGGGTGAACAGCACCGCAAGCTCGCCGTAGGAGAGGCCCCAGAAGGGCGCGACCGAGGTGGCGATCACGGCCATGAACAGCAGCATGAAGACATGGTCGATGCTGTGGCCGACGCAGAGGAAGAGGAAGGGGCCGGTCCTCATCGCGCCCGCTCCGCCTCCGGCTCCGGCACTTCGTCCCGGACCCAGGCGAGGAAGTCCGCATCGCCGCCCGAGATCGGCAGCGCCACGACGCAGGGGCTGTCATAGCTGTGCGCCTCGCGCACCCGGCGGGAGGCCGCCTCCACCCGGTCCTCGACGGTCTTCGCCACCAGCACGACCTCGCCTTCTTCCTGCACCGCGCCTTGCCAGCGATAGACGGAGGTGGCCGCGCCCAGCACATTGGCGCAGGCCGCGAGCCGCTCGCCGACCAGCATGCGGGCGAGCGCCAGCGCTTCCTCGCGGTCGCCGGCGGTGATGTAGAGGAGGCAGGGGCGGGACATGGCGGCCTTCATGTCACGAGACCGCGCAGGTTGGCAATGCCGAGCACGAGCAGGCCGCCCATGACGAGCGCGCGGAACCGCCCGACCGGCATCGCCTCGCGCAGCCGGCCGCCGGCGACGAGGCCCGCCAGCGCCGGCAGGAAGGCCGCGGCGGAAACGGCCCAGTCCCCGGCGCTCACGAGCAGGCCGTGGCCGGCGAGCGCGACGGCCAGCGTGGTCGAGCCGGCGAGCAGGGTCCAGCCGAGCAGGCCGACCATGGCGCCGGGCTCCATGCGGAGCGCGAGCAGATAGACGCCGAGCTGCGGGCCGAACACGCCGGTAACGCCGCCCACGGCGCCCGCCGCCGCGCCGACCGCCGGCGTGACCACCGGCTCCAGCCGCTCCGGCAGCCGGGGCTCCCAGCGCGTCCAGGAGACGGCGACATAGCCGATGACGACGAGCCCGACGAGCGCGTTCAGCAGGTCGGGATCGCCCCCGGCGATGAAGCCGGACGCGATCCACACGGCCACCATCAGCGGCAGCACGAGGCTCAGCAATTGGCGCAGGCCCGGCCGGTTGCGCCAGGTCGCCCAGATCTGCCAGACATTCGCGGCGACCAGCGAGACCGCGATCAGCGGCAGCGCCTCGCGCAGCGGCATGACGACGGCGAGCACGGAGATCATGACCAGCGGCATGCCGAGCCCGATGGCGCCCTTGATGAGCCCGCCGAGGAACATTCCGGCAATCGCGACGGCCAGCGTGAACGGCTCCATGGACGCCCTCTCCGGGAGCCGGGTCCCGCATCTGGTCGGAGCGGCAGGATTCGAACCTGCGACCCCCACACCCCCAGTGTGATGCGCTACCAGACTGCGCTACGCTCCGACCCCGGCAACATACCCGCCGGGCCGCTGCGCGCGCAAGGCATTGGGGGATTGGACGCCGCCTCAGCTTCGTGCCATGAGGGAGCCACACTGGAAGGAGTTGCACCGCATGGCCCTGATCGCCAACCGCACCAAGGAGAAGCTTGCTGCCGGGGAGCTTGCGCTGGGCCTCGGCCTGCGTCTCGCCCGCATGCCGGAGATTGCCAAGATCGCCGCGGTCTGCGGCTATGACTGGCTGTTCGTGGACCTGGAGCACGGCGCGTTCTCCGTCGATACGGCGGCGCAGATCTGCGCGGCGTCGCTGGACGCCGGCATTTCGCCGATCCCGCGCGCCTCGGCGCATGAGCATTTCCACGCGACCCGGCTGCTGGACGCCGGCGCGCAGGGCATCGTCGTGCCGCATGTCGACAGCGCGGCGCAAGCCGAGGCGGTGCGCGACAATTGCCTCTATCCGCCGGTCGGCAGGCGCTCGGTCGCCGGGGGCATGGCGCAGCTCGAATACGAAGCCCTGCCGACGGGCGAGGCCGCGCGGCTCATCAACGGCGCGACGCTGACCGTGGTGATGATCGAGACGGCCGAGGCCGTGGCGGCCGCGGACGAGATCGCCGCCGTGGAGGGGATCGACGCCCTGCTGATCGGCACCAACGACCTCTGCGCCACCATGGGCATACCGGGGCAGTTCGGACATGACCGCGTGACCGACGCCTATGACCGCGTGGTCTCGGCGGCCCGCAACAACGGCAAGCATGCCGGCATGGGCGGCGTCTATGACGAGGAGCTCGCCGGGCGCTATATCGCCATGGGCGCGCGGCTCGTGCTCGCCGGCAACGACCTGCCGCTGCTGATGGGCGCCGCCAGGGCGCGGTCGGCCTTCCTGCGCGGGCTGGTCTGACGGGCGCCCCGGACCGGCGTCAGTCGAACGCCGTGCCCGATGCGCCGCCCCCGCCGAGCTTGTAGGTGACGACGCCGCGGGCGATCTTGCGCCCGTCATCGTCCGTCACCAGCACGTCCACGACGGTGAGCGAGCCGCCCCGGCGCAGCACCACCGCCTCCGCCTCCAGGCCGCGGCCCTTCAGCCCCGGCGAGAGGAAGTTGACGGTGAACCCCACCGTGGCGCCCCTGGTCGCCTCGACCACGGACGGGCTCGTCCAGGCGGCGGCCGTGGCGGCCGTGTCGATCAGCGAGGCCGTCGCGCCGCCGTGATAGATGCCGGCGCCGTTGCCGAGCTCGGCCCGCCAGGGCAGCCGGACGACGGCGCGGTCGGCTTCCAGCACGGCCAGCTCGATGCCGAGATGGACGCCGTAGGGCCCGCGCACGATGGCCTCCCGGATGCGGCGTTCGCCCACCGGGCTCGGTCCCTTCGCCGCGGCGGCGCTCACCAGGGTTCCCCGAAGGGGCGGATCTCGACATTGAAGGACCATGTCGAGCGGTCCTGGTGCGCGATGCGGAAGACCTCCTCGCCGATGGCGTCGGGCTTGATGAAGAAGTCGTCCGGCCGGCCGGGATGGCGCCGCCGGGTCCACCAGAGGTCGATGACGGCGTCGATGACGATATAGGCGACATGCACGCCCTTCGGCCCGAGTTCGCGCGCCATGGATTCGGCGAGGATGCGCTGCGCCGCCTTGGTCGGCGCGAAGCCGGAGAAGCGCGGGATGCCCCGCCAGGTCGATGTGTTGCCGGTCACCATGAGCGCGCCCGCGCCGCGCGCGATCATCGCCGGCGCGGTCAGCTGCGCCAGATGGAGGAGGCTCATCGTGTTGACCTCGAAATTGGCCTGCATGTCCGCCGGGTCCATGTCGAGGAAGCTCCCCCGGCTTCCGCGCGCGGCGTTGTGGACCACGACATGCGGGTCGTCCCCGAGCGCTTCGCGAACCCGCTCCACCGCGCCCGCCAGCGCCTCGCGGTCGGTGACGTCGCAGGGAACCGCCAGAGTGCCGGGAATCGCGGCCTCGTATTCGCCGAGCCGCGATTCGGAGCGCGCGAGCATCGCCACCCGGTAGCCGCCGGCCGCGAACCGCCGGATCACGGAGCCGCCCGTGCCCCGCCCGGCGCCCGCCACCAGTGCGATCTTTTCCGCCATCCGTTCCCCTCCCGTCGGTCCGTTGCCGTTCAGGCTGTCTGCCCGAGCGCCGGCACGCCCCCCGCCCGGCGCATGGCCGCCGCGCGGCGCACCAGGAATGCGGCGATCGCCAGATGCGCCACATTGACCGCGACCGCGCCGGCAAAGGCGACCCGGTAGCTGCCGGTGAGGTCGTGGACCGCGCCCGCGAGCCAGGCCCCGACGGCCATGCCGAGCATGGTGAACAGCAGCGCCAGCCCGATGCGCCCGCCCGCCTGCCGGGCCGGAAAATACTCCCGGATGATGATGGCGTAAGACGGCACGATGCCGCCCTGCGAGAGCCCGAACAGCCCGGCGACGACCAAGAGCGCGAGGCGCCCGTCCGCCGGCAGGAACAGCAGCAGCGCCGCCGTCTGGCCGGCCGAGCCGAGCGCCAGCGTGCGCAGGCCGCCGATGCGGTCCGATATCCAGCCGGAGCCGAGCCGGCTCACAATGCCGCAGCCATACATGAGCGACAGCATCAGCGCGCCGTCGGCCGGGCGCAGGCCGATATCGTCCGCCATCGCCACCACATGGACCTGCGGCGCGGCCATCGCCACGCAGCAGCCGAGCCCCGCGCAGCACAGAAGGGCCTGGAGCGCCGGCGCCCGCATGCCGAGCGGCCGGGCCGCCTCCGCCGCCTCCAGCGGCCCCGTCAGCACCGTGCGCGGGGCAGGTCGGTGCAGCACCAGCGCCAGCAGCGGCAGCGAGAGCAGGGTCAGGCCACCCATGGCCAGATACATGTCCCGCCAGCCATGGTCGTGGACCAGGACTTCGAGCACCGGCGGCCAGACCATGCCCGACACATAGGCGCCGCTGATAACCATGGCGACCGCGAGGCCGCGGCGGCGCTCGAACCAGAGCGAGGTATCCGCGACCATGGGCGCCATGGTGGTCGAGGCGCCCATCAGGCCGATCAGGAGCCCGTGGGCGAGAACCGCCTGCCAGAGCTCGACCGAATGCCCGGCGATCCAGAAGCCGAGGCCGAGGGTGAGCCCCCCGGCGAAGGTGACGCGCATGGCGCCCAGCCGGTCGGCGAAGCGGCCCATCCAGAAGCTGCCGAGGCCGAAGCCGACCATGAACGCCATGTAGGGCAGCGTCGCCGCGCCCCGCGAGACGTCGAACGCCTCCTGCATCGGCTTGAGGGCGACGGTGCCGGCGAACATGCCCGCCGTGCCGACGACCATGATGAGGAAGGCCGCCGCCGCCCGCGCCGCGGGATACCAGGATGCTCCGCCCGCCATGCCGCCGCTCCGGCCGCTCCCCGCCGTTCCCGCGCCTCAGGCCGGCCGGCTGCGGGCCGCCCGCGCGTCCTGGCGGCGGTAGCGCAGCAGCATGGCGCGGGCGACCGGCACGGCGAGGCGGTTCGACGGTACCGGATGCGGCCGGCGCAGCGCCGCCGGCACGGGGTCGTCGGCCTGCAGCCCCTCGAGGCAGCGCCCGGCCAGCAGGCGGCCCATCGCGGTGGCCAGCGCGACCCCGCGCCCGTTGTAGCCGAGCGCCGTCCAGACGCCGGGCCCGAGCTCCATGGCGCGCGGCAGCCGGTCCACGGTCATCGCCACCTTGCCGTCCCAGACGAATTCGAATTCGGCCTCGCCGAGCTCCGGAAAGGCGGCCTGCAGGCGCCGGCGCGCCACGGTCTCGGCGCGGCCGCGCGCGCGCCAGGGCAGCACGATGTCGCCGCCCATCACCATGCGGCCCTCCCGGTCCCAGCGGAAGGCCCAGAGCAGCGTGCGGCTGTCCGACACGCTCATGTCGCCGGGCAGGATCTGCCGGCGCACATTGCCGCCCTGCGGCGCCGTGGCGGCGAGGAAGAGCCGGAACGGCACGACGGCGCGCCGCAGCCCCGGCCAGAGCCCGCCGGTATAGCCGTTGGTCGCCAGCACGACCTGGTCGGCCGTCACCGCGCCCCCCGGTGTCTCCACGCGCCAGCGCCCGCCGGACCGCTCGACCGCCGTCGCGGGCGAGCGGGCATGGACCGCCGCGCCGGCGTCGATGGCCGCCCTTGCGAGGCCGCGCGCATAGGCGAGCGGCTGGATGTTGCCGCCCCAGGCGTGGTGGAGCGCGCCCTGCCAGTAGCGGCTGCCGGTCATGGCCTCGGTCTCGTCCCGCTCCAGGTAGCGGACCGGCATGCCGCGCGCGGCCCAGGCCTCGGCGCGGGCGCGCACCATGGCGTCGCGGGCCGGGCTGTCCACCGGCAGCAGCCAGCCGACCGGCCGCGCGTCGCACGCGATGCCGAGGCGGTCGATCAGCTCGAAGACCAGCTTCGCCGCCTCCGCGGTGAAGCGGTTGAACCGCTCGCCCTCCTCCGGGCCGAAGCGCGCGACCGTCTCCTCCGGCCCGTAGCGCGAGAGCATCGGCACCACCTGGCCATGATTGCGCCCCGACGCGCCGAAGCCCGGCTCCTCGGCCTCCAGCAGCACCACGCGCGCGCCGGCTTCGGCCAGGTGCAGCGCCGTCGAAAGCCCGGTGAAGCCGCCGCCGACGACGCAGACATCCGCCTCGCGCTCGCCTTCGAGCGCGGGCGCGGGCGGCGCTGGCGGGGCCGTCGCCTGCCAGAGGACGGAGGCGGGGTCGGAGGTGTTCATGGGGTGCTGCGTCCTTCAGGGGCGGGGGCCGGCCGCGAGCGCGCGCGGCAGCGCCTCCTCGGCGAAGAGGCGCATGGACCGCTCGACGGCTTCGGGCCCGAGGCCGCCGAAATTATGCAGGGTCAGCACATGGCCGAGGCCCCATCCGGCAAGCAGGCGCAGCTTCTCCGCCACCGTCTCGACCGAGCCCATGAGCGAGAGGCCGGACGCCATGATGTCGTCCCAGACCTGCCGGCGCGCATAGAGCCGGGTCGCCACATAAAGCTCGAAAGCCTCGGCCGCCATCTCGCGCGCTTCCCCGTCGGTCTCCGCCACGAAGGTGTGGAAGGCGAAGGCGGCGGCGTCCCCGGCCCCGTCGAGCCCCGCCTCCGCGCGCCCCTCCGCGAAGGACCGGAACAGGGTCTCGACATCCTCCATGCCGTCGACCGAGGCATAGGGCACGCAGAAGATCGAATTGCCCGCCTTGCCGACATGCCAGGCGGCCTCGGGGCGCAGCACGGCCACATGGATCGGCACCGGGCGCTGCACCGGGGCGACATTCAGCGTCACGCCGTCCACCTTGTGGTAGCGCCCGTCGAACGTGACCGGCCCGCCGGAGAGCGCCAGCCGCAGCACGTCCAGCGCCTCGTCGAAGCGCTCGCGCTTCTCCTGCGGGAGCACGCCGAAGCCCTCGAACTCATGCGCCAGATAGCCGGAGCCGACCCCCAGCACCAGCCGCCCGCCGGAGAGCATGTCCACCATGGCGTAGCTCTCCGCCACGGTCAGCGGGTTGCGGAAGGGCAGCACCGAGATCGCCGTGCCGAGCCGGATGCGGGAGGTCCGGGCGGCCATGGCGGTCAGCAGCACGGCCGGGTCCGGCACGGCGCCGTATTCGTGGAAATGGTGCTCGGCGGTGAAGAACGCCTCATAGCCGAGGCTCTCGGCGCGCACGCATTGGCCGATGACCTCGTCATAGAGGCCGGCGAGGGAACGCGGGCGGTCCGGGTAGTGGTCGCCTATGGATAGGATCGAGTAGCGCATGGCCCGCGAGTATAGGCAGCCCATGCGGCGCCGTCGTCAACATCCGCCAGCCGGTCGGCGAGCGCGGCCGGGAAGGGAAGCTGCGCCAGCGCGTCGGCGAGCGTTTCGGGATGCGACCAGCGCACGGGGCCGGCGAAGAGCCGCGTGCGCTGCCGGACGCCGACGAGCCAGAAGCCGCCGTCCTCCGCCGGGCCGAACACCGCGCGCGCCGCGCGGAGCCGGCGGAAGGCATGCGCGACATGGCGCGGCCGGAGGCCCGGAATGTCGCTGCCGACCAGCAGGACGGGCATCGGCGCGCGGGCGAGCGCCCGGTCCATGCGCCGCCCGATATCGCCCCGGCCCTGCCCGATGCGCCGGAGCCGGCGGGGCCAGGGGCCGCGCGCCCCGTCGGGCGTCACCGCCAGCACCACCCGCCAGCGCCGGTCCGCCGCCAGCCGGCGCAGCGCGCCGGCCGCCATGCGCCGGTAGAAGGCGGTGGCGCGCGCCGGCCCGATATCGGCCCCGAGCCGGGTCTTGACCGCGCCGAGCCTGGCCTCGCGCAGCATCACCACCACCGCGCCGCGCCGCATGCCGCAGGACCTCATGCCGGGGCGCCCGGAGTGGGAATTGCGTCCGGCGGCGGCGCGTTTCGCTCCCCGTCCCGCTTGCGGGCCGCCGGACTCACACATCTTCGGGACCGGCTCCGCATCGCACCACCCCCGCCCGGACAGCAGCGCTTCCGATCACGCCGCGTATCGTCACGGCTCTTCTCGTCATGCCCGGACTTGTTCCGGGCATCCACACGGCCGCCCGGCGGAAGCGGTGGAAAGAGATGCCCGGAACAAGTCCGGGCATGACGGAGGGGGCCTGCCCCGGACCCCGATCCGGGGGCGCTCGGGCATGACGGAAAGGGAGCGGATTGGAGGGGACACACGCCCGGCCGTCCCGCAGGCGGGAAGGCGTTTCCCGGCGGCCGTCGCCGAAGGTTCCGACCGGCGACCGCCCGTGTCATTCGTAGAGCCTCAGGATGCGCTCCGGCGCCACGCCCGCGAAGTAGAGCGAGAGGCAGGCGAGATTGCGCAGCGGCCGGCGCCAGTAGCCGTCGCGGCGGTAGCGGGCGGCGGAGGTGGTGATTTCGGCGTCCAGTTCCGCGAGGCGGCGCCGGCCGATGCGCCGGACAAGGTCCACATCCTCCATCAGCGGCATGTCGCGATAGCCGCCGACCGCGTCATAGAGCGCGCGCGGCAGCACGAGGCCCTGGTCGCCATAGGGCAGGGCGAGGCGCCGCGCGCGCCAGTTCGCCAGCCGCTCGACGCGCCGCGCCGCCGGGGCGGGGTCGTCGAGGCAGAGGCGGAACCAGCCCGCCCGCCCGTCCTCCGGCAGCGCCTCCGGCCAGCCCGGCCCGAGGCGGGAATCGGCATGGAGCACCAGCAGCCGGGGCGCGCTCGTGGCCGCCGCCCCGGCGCGAAGCTGGCCGCCCCGCCCCCGCGGCGCCCGGACCACGCGCGCGCCGCCCGCCTCGGCAACGGCCCGCGTGCCGTCGGTCGAGCCGCCATCCGCGACCACGATCTCCGCAATCCGCTCCCGCCCCGGCGCCAGCGACTCCAGCGCCCGGGACAGCCCGGCGGCGGCATTCAGGGTCGGGATCACCACTGCAAGCACGGCCCCGCCTTTTTTGCCGTTCCCCCCGCCTGCCGCGTCGGGGCGGGGGAGGCTGCTCGGAGTGGGCCCATTCGGCAACGCCAGCCCGTAACGGAGCGCGACGCGATACAAACGCCTCGCGTCCTGCCCATACGCAAGCAGCCCACTACCCACTCTAAGCCAAAACCTTTGATGACCAGTCCGGTCCCTACCAGCTAGGCTCGATGTTCTCGAACCCGCTCCCCAACTAACTTCTGCAAGATATCGAAATCCTCCGGCCTGCCTCCGCCGCCATTTTTCAACAACTCCTCTACTACCTCAAATAACTTTTTTCGTCCAACCAATGATTCCCCCGATGTTGCCTTAACCTCAAAACATGTTGAATTCACCACTTGAGTAAGCACTCTCTTTCCCCGAATTAGCTCATGCCATCTGCCTTGCCCGACCACCAATTCCTTCCGTCCACCTGTCATCATGTCTAAACATTTCTCGAACCGCTTCTCTATTTCCTTTGACGAACATTGCCTCCTAACTTCCCTCACATGCTTCGTGAACTCTGCCGTAGTCTTCAGCTTACAAAGTGCCTCTTCCTTACTGGTGAACTCCGCTGGATTTCTGAACAACTTGATCCAATTCCTCTTTAACTCCTCTCGTATCGACACGACAACCCAATTAGCTACATCCAAGAACAACCTTTCATTAGCTAGCCTCAAGATCATATCTCCGAGCACTTGCACATCTACTCTACAGAATTTAGAGCATACCAGATATGTTGGATCTAGAAAGTAATTCTCCAGCTCGCGTCGACGCCAGATCAGTAGGTTGTGGTTATCAGGATTTGGAAACTCCTTCCAGCTCCTGTCGACTTCCGAGTCCTTATGGTGATCCCGATCAATCAAAAAATAATATGTAGGGTGATATCGGGAAAGCGCTTCCGCAACAGCCCTTATCCTAAACGCTGGCCCTATAGGTTCAATTCTTAGCGCACCGGAGAACAGCACATTCAAAACCTTTGGGTCGATCGAATTTTCGTCTCCACCTTCTACAAATAGCACATGCTGCCCGTCATGACGTACTTCCTCTGAGCGGATGCCCGTCCGAATATTAACCATCTAAATGCTCCTATTCGCTCGATAGTAATGCGCGCTGTCTTCCATCCACTGAATCCATGATATCCTCCGAATGGGTCGCTAATATGTACTGATTCTTGGGCGCGATTTCCTCCAAACTCTTGACAAATCTTCGATGCCATTCAGCATTCAAATGTAACTCGGGCTCATCTATGAATATCACTGACGGGCGATCTACCGTATGGTACCAAATTAAGAATAATGTAGAGATAATTTCCTTTTGCCCGGAGCTAAGTCCGTCAAATGTGAACGACGACTGTCCGTTCGTAGGCATAACTCTAAAGTCTATTGTATTGTCAGGAGAAGGCCTAAGCTTACTGATCGTTCCGCCTGCGTATATATCTACAAGTCCATTTAACACATTTATCGTTTCTCCTGATGTGGATTGTTCATCAATATCGAATAAATCTGCCTGCGCCATTAAGGATCGTAAGATTTGCAGTTTAAAGGCACTTATCGGCAAATCATATGGATATCGCCTTCCAAATGGCCCCCTCTCTCTATGGTCTGCAACCATCATTCCTAATTCTGGCTTTCCTTCTTGAACTTTTCTGTAGCTGTGAAACAAGAGAAATAATTCCTCTATGACTGGGTTAGTAGTAAAACCACAAACTTCCCTTATCAACTCATCTACATCGTGATCCTCATCTGTCTCATCATCTTTAAAGAATTGCTCGCTTGGTCCAGTGCTAGAAAACTCAACCGAGCCATCGCGATCAATTGTCATCTCTGCAGACAGCTCTGCATCTCCTAGCGAGAGTATGCCAGAAATTTCTGCAGCTGACGCACCAGAGTGGACAAGAAGATCGGGGATATCGAGGTCAGAATATCGTCGTCTTCTCCAGCGAAGAGTTTGATCATGAAGTATCGGACCAAGCAGCAAGAGAGCACAGCATTCAATTACAGATGTCTTGCCTAAGCCATTGCGACTCCCCATCACAAATATATCGGGCTTATCAGCTAAAAGCGGGGGTGGAAACTGGATAGAAAGGTTATCGAGACCTTTGTAATTTTGTATCCGTATGCTTCGAATTTTTATCGCCGCACGGTGTTCATCGGCCATAAGAGACACCCTCCATGGTCAGCAACCACAACCGCTGCGTTATTCCGCCATAGGAACGCATATTGATGCTGCTTGATCTATCACTTATAGATCATACAGCTTGGGCCATCGTCATCAGGGCAATATGCATGTCAGACAGCTTCCGCAAGGCGCTGGTACATACGAGCATCCATGTCCGCATCTGTCGAGATTCGGCGATTTGATACTGGGAAGTCCCCTTGTCTGTCAAGCCCCGATATTCAAATGTTGTTGCCGTATTTCGTAAACAAGCCGAAAGCCGGTGGAGGGTGCGTTCGAAGCAGGAGCCGGAGCAATGGCGGGCGGGGTAAGATGATCCATGTCAGGCTTGGTCCAATGCGAATGGGCCGGGACCGCTGCCAGAGTTACATGGTAGCCGTCCAGCCGAAACCGCCGTCGCAGCGCTCGATTCGGCGCATTCCCGCCGTCAACTGCGGCCGCCAGCCTTCGGGGCGGGCTTGCGGCGCCGTGCGGGATGGCGGCCGCGCCCGAGGCCGTGGCGTTTCAGGAAGCGCTGCAGCGAGCCCGTGCCCAGGACAAGGCCCTGGGCGGCGAGCGCCCCCTGCAGCGCGCGGATGGAGAGGTCCGGGCGTTTCTCCAGAACGGCGAAAATCCGCTCCCGCTCCGGCTCGCTCCGCGATGGGCGGCCGGGCCTCGGGGCCTCGCGCAGGTGGCCGTGCTTCCGGTAGCGCCGGACCCACCGCGCGACGCTCCTTTCGCTCACCTCGAAATGCAGGGCCGCGGCATGGCCGGTCATCCCCTTCTCCAGCACCGCCGCGACCGCCCGGCGCCTGAGCTCCTCGCCGGCGGGCTTGCCGCGCCTGCGCCCCGTCAACTCTTTCGTCATACGCTCTCCCCGGCCGCCTCCGGCCCTTGTGCCTTCTCCAATGGAACGCCCTCTGACTTCTCCAATGGAACATTTCGTGTCCGCGCGCGCAGCTCCCCCGTCTGCGGCCTCATCCCCTTTCAGCCGCCGAAATCCCGTCGGATGGCCGCAATGCGGCTCGATTCACCAGGTCATTGTTCCTGCTTCATGCCTGTATGGGCAGGAAAATAGGGCTTATTTTCCCGAATTGCAACCCCCGAAGAAAGATATCCACAGGGCGGGGCAGAGAATCTCCTCTCCCCGCTGGCGGGGAGAGGAAGGGTGAGGGGGCTTCCGCGCCAGCGGAAGCGGCGGGCGGAGCCCGGCAACGGTCCGCGCGCGCGGAGAGGCCCGCCCCCGACCCCTCCCGCCGAGCGGGAGGGGAGTTAGAAGGCAGCGGGAGGGCGGAACGGTGGCCGCGCCGGGGCTTCCCCCGCCTTCGCGGGGGCAGGCCCCTACACCGTCCCCGTCGAGCCGAAGCCGCCTTCGCCGCGCTCGGTCTCGTCCAGCTCGGCGCATTCGCGCCAGGCGACGCGGGGGACGGGGTGGAGGACGAGCTGGGCGATCTTCATGCCGCGTTCGATGCGGACGGGCTCGGCGCCGGCGTTCATCACGATGACCTGCAGCTCGCCGCGATAGTCGGAATCGATGGTGCCGGGGCTGTTGGGCAGCATCAGCCCGTGGCGCAGCGCGAGGCCGGAGCGGGGCCTTACCTGCGCCTCCCAGCCCGCCGGCACGGCGAGGCGCAGCCCCGTCGGCACCAGCGCGCGGGCGCCGGGGGCAAGCTCCACCGGCTCGTCCGCCGCAACGGCGGCCGCGATGTCGAGGCCGGCGCTGCCGGCCGTCGCGTATTCCGGCAGGCCCGGCGCATGGGGCAGGCGCTGGATGCGGACCTCGACGCTCTCCGTCATGCGCCGGCGGCGAAACGGTCCGCGATGCGCCGCGCGAGGCGTTCGGCCACCTCCGCCTTGGCGGCCGGCGGCCAGTCCTCCACGCGGTCCTCCTCGTCGATGAGGTGGATCGTGTTCCGCTCGCCGCCGAAGGTGCCCGTGCCGGGCGAGACGTCATTGGCGAGGATCCAGTCGCAGCCCTTGCGCCGGCGCTTCTCGCGGGCGTGGGCGACCACGTTCTCCGTCTCGGCCGCGAAGCCCACCACCAGCGGCGGGCGGCGGTTCTCCAGCCCGGCGAGGCTCTGCAGGATGTCGGGGTTCTCGGCGAGTTCGAGCGCGGGCAGGCCTCCATTTTCCTTCTTGAGCTTCTCGCCCGCGGCCTTGCGCACGCGCCAGTCCGCGACCGCCGCCGCGCAGACCGCGATGTCCGCCGGCAGCGCCGCCATGCAGGCGTCCAGCATCTCGCGCGCCGTCTCGATCCGGTCGATGCGCACATGCGCCGGGTCGGGCTCATGCGTCGGGCCGGTGACCAGCACCACCTCCGCGCCGTGGCGGGCGAGCGCGCCGGCGATGGCGTGGCCCTGCTTGCCGGAGGAGCGGTTGGCGATGTAGCGCACCGGGTCGATCGGCTCCCAGGTGGGGCCGCTGGTGACGACCGCGCGCCGGCCGGCGAGCGCGCCCGAGGCCCGGCCGGCGAGCGCGTTCTCTATCGCGGCGACGATCTCCTCCGGCTCGGCCATGCGCCCGGCGCCGGTCTCGCCGCAGGCGAGGTCGCCCGCCCCCGGCCCGACGCGCAGCACGCCGCGCCGCTCCAGCAGCGCCATGTTCGCCTGCGTCGCGGCGTGGCCCCACATCTCGACATTCATGGCGGGCGCGACCAGCACCGGCTTGTCCGTGGCGAGCAGGGCCGTGGAGGCGAGGTCGTCGGCGAGCCCGGCGGCCATCTTCGCCATCAGGTCGGCCGTCGCCGGCGCGACCACCACGAGGTCCGCTTCGCGGGAGAGGCGGATATGGCCCATCTCGCTCTCGTCGGTCAGCGAGAACAGCTCCTGATAGACCTTGTCCTCGGTGATCGCGGCGAGCGACAGCGGCGTCACGAACTCCGCCCCGCCGGCCGTCAGCACCGCGCGCACCGCCGCGCCCCGCTCGCGCAGCCGGCGCACGAGGATCAGGCTCTTGTAGGCGGCGACCCCGCCCGCGACGATCAGCAGAATGCGTTTGCCGTCCAGCATGGAACCCGTATTTAGTCCGGTTAAGGCCGGGGGGGAAGCATTTGCGGCTCAGTCGAACAGGATCGCCGCCAGCAGGATCAGCAGCGCGAGGCCGCCGAGAAGGCCCTGGATCTGGACCGGGATGCCGCGCCGCCGGGTGGTCTCGCCCTCCGCGATGCGCTCCAGCGCCCGGTCGATGCGGTCCATGGTGACGAAGAAGCGCTCGAAGCGCCCGCGCAGTTCGGATGCCGCGCGCTGCGCGCGGTGGACGGGGTGGATGCGGTCCAGCATCCAGTCCTCGATCAGCGGGCGCGCCATCTCCCAGATGTTGACATTGGGGTTGAGCCGCCGGCCCATGCCCTCCGCCATCAGCATGGTCTTCTGCAACAGCAGCAATTGCGGCTGGGTCTCCATCCGGAACTGCGCCGTTACACGGAACAACTGACGAAGCAGGCGGGCGACGGAAATCTCGTTCAGCGGGCGTTCCAGGATCGGCTCGCCGATGGAGCGCGCCGCCTGGGCGAAGAGCGCCTGCGACTGGTCCGCCGGCACGTAGCCGGCGCGGAAATGCACCGCCGCCACCCGCTCATAGTCGCGGGAGAGGAAACCCAGCAGCATCTCCGCCAGATATTCGCGCGTAGGCCGGTCGAGCCGGCCCATGATGCCGAAGTCCACCGGCACGATAGCGCCGTCGGGCGCAACGAAAATGTTGCCGGCATGCATGTCCGCGTGGAAGAAGCCGTCCCGGAAGACCTGCTTGAAGAAGACTTCCGCGGCGGTCGCCATGATGGCGTCGGGGTCGTGCCCGGCGGCCCGGAGCGCGTCCACCTCGTCCACGGGCAGGCCCTCCACCCGCTCCAGGGTCAGCACGCGGCGCGCGGTGCGGCGCCAGTCCACCGACGGCACCCTGAAATGCTCCTCGTCGCTGAAATTCCCTGCGAGCTCGGTCGCCGCGGCCGCCTCGAGCCGGAGGTCCATTTCGATGCGGACGCTCTCGGCGAAGGTCTGCACGACATCGACGGGGTGAAGCCGCCTTGAAAACGGCGCCAGGCGCTCCAGCCAGCGCGCGACCCAGAGGAACAGGCGCAGGTCGTTGGCGACGGCCTGCTCGATGCCCGGGCGCAATATCTTGACGGCCACCGGCGCGCCCTCGGGCGTCCTGGCGAGGTGGACCTGCGCGATCGAGGCGGCGGCCGCGGCCTCGGTGTCGAAATCCGAGAACAGCTCGCCGAGCGGCATCTCGAATTGCTCCTCGATGCTCTTGCGCATCGTCTCGAACGGCAGCGCCGGGAGATGGTCCTGCAGGTCGGCGAGGTCGTCCGCCACTTCCTCGCCCAGCAGGTCGGCGCGGGTCGAAAGCGCCTGGCCGAACTTGACGAAGGTCGGCCCCAGGGCCTGCAGGGCGGCGGCGAGCCGCTCGCCCCGGCGGCGCTCCGGGCGCCTCCGGCTGACCAGGCGGGCCAGCATGGCCGGGGTCTCCAGCCCCTGCGCGAGCTCGAGCGGCCAGAGCGCGTCGTGGCGGGCGAGCGTCCAGCCGATGCGTCCGAGACGCAGGACGTGGCGCGCGAAATCCAGCACGTCAGAGGCGCCAGCCGCGATGCAGCGCGACGATCCCGCCCGAGAGGATGCTCCAGCGCACCTGCCCGAAGCCGCCGGCGCGCATGGACGCCGCGAGCGCCTCCCGGTCGGGGAAGCGCGCGATGCTCTCGGCGAGGTAACGGTAGGCGTCCGCATCGCCGGCCACCAGCGCGCCCAGGCGCGGCAGCACGCTGAAGGCGTAGCGCTCGTAGAGGTCCCTCAGCGCCGGCGCCTCGACCTGCGAGAACTCCAGGCAGAAGAAGCGCCCGCCCGGTTTCAACACCCGGCGCATCTCGGCAAGCGCGTTTTCGCGGCCCGTGACATTGCGCAGGCCGAAGGCGATGGTCACCGCATCCTGGCTCATGTCGGCGAAGGGCAGGGCCTCGGCGTCGGCCACGGCCCAGCCGACATCGAGGCGGCCCCGGTCGAACGCCCGGTCGCGCCCGGCGGCGGCCATGTCCTCGTTGATATCGACGACGACGGCATGCGCCCCCTCGGCGGCCGCGGCCAGCGCGATGTCTCCCGTGCCGCCCGCGACATCGAGCAGCGCCATACCGGGGCGCGGCCGGAGCGCGCGGACCAGCGCCGCCTTCCAGAGCCGGTGGACGCCGAGGCTCATCAGGTCGTTCATCAGGTCGTAGCGGGGCGCCACGCTGTCGAACACCGCGCGCACGAGGCCGGCCTTGTCCCCCCTTGGCACGTCCCGAAAGCCGAAATCCACCGAATCGTTGCTCGCCGCGCTCATGCCCGGAAAGATAATCCACCCCTGCCGCCGCCGATAGGCTGCGCGCCCGGTCGTGAAGATAGCGCCCCGCGCCGTTCCTACCGCAGCCGAAACGCACTAGCCTCGTGCCCATGCCCGAATTGCCCGAAGTCGAGACGGTGATGCGGGGGCTGGCGGCGGCGCTTGCGGGCCGGCGGCTCCAGCGCGTCGAGCAGCGCCGGGCGGAGCTGCGTTTTCCCCTGCCGGAGCGGTTCGCGGCGCGGTTGCAGGGCCGGCGCGTTCTGGGCTTCACGCGGCGCGCGAAATACATCCTCGCGGAACTGGACGACGGCGAGACATGGCTCTCCCATCTCGGCATGTCCGGGCGGATGATGCTGGGTGACGGCCCTGCACCCGAGCCGGAGCGCCACGACCACCTGATCGTCGAGACCGACGACGCGCAGCACCTCATCTACCGCGACGCGCGCCGCTTCGGCTTCATGGACCTGATTGCGCCCGGCGCGCTGGCGGACCATCCCCGCCTCGCCGGGCTCGGCATCGAGCCGCTCGGGCCGGAGCTGACCGGCCGCCGGCTGCGGGCGCTGTTCGCCGGCCGGCGCGCGCCGCTCAAGGCCGCCCTGCTCGACCAGCGGCGCATCGCCGGGCTCGGCAACATCTATGTCTGCGAGGCGTTGAACCGGGCGCGGCTCCACCCCGACCGCCCGTCCGGCGCGCTCTCGGCGGCCGAGGCGCGCGCGCTCGCAAGGGCCGTGCGCGAGACCCTGGAGGAGGCGGTTGCGGCCGGCGGCTCGTCCTTGCGCGACTATGTGCAGGCCTCGGGCGAACTCGGCTATTTCCAGCACAGCTGGCGGGTTTACGGGCGCGAGGGCAGCCCCTGCCCCTGCGGGCGCAAGGGCGCCACCGTCCGGCGCAGCGTCCGGTCGGGCCGGTCCACCTTCTTCTGCCCCGTCTGCCAGAAATAGCCGGGCGGGCCTGTGACCGTGACCGCCCTTCCCGCGTACGCCTCGGTCGTCGTCATCGGCGGCGGCGTCATGGGCTGCTCCACCCTCTACCATCTCGCGGAGATGGGCGTCGGCGACGCGATCCTGCTGGAACGGGACAAGCTCGCCTCCGGCACGACATGGCACTCGGCGGCGCAGGTCCGCGCGCTCCGCCATTCGCGCAACCTGACGCGCATGATCCGCTATTCCATCGACCTCTATTCCCGTCTGGAGCGGGAGACCGGCCAGAGCGCCGGCTGGATCGGCAAGGGCTCGCTGTCGATCGCCACGACGCCGGACCGGCTAACCCACATCCGCCGTCAGGAAGCGCTCGCCCATGCCTTCGGCGTCGAGGCAGAGTCGATAAGCCCCGGCGAGGCGAAGGAGCGCTGGCCGCTGATGAACGCGGATGACGTGCTGGGCGCGGTCTGGTCGCCGGGGGACGGGCGGGTCGGCCCCACCGATGTCTCGGCGGCGTTGGCTAAAGGGGCGAGGGAGCGCGGCGCCAGGCTGTTCGAGGATGTGCGCGTGACGGGCATCCTCACCGGAAACGGGCGGGTGCGCGGCGTCGAGACGAGCGCGGGCGCGGTGATGTGCGACGCCGTTGCGGTCTGCGCGGGGCTCTGGTCGCGCGAGGTCGCCGCCATGGCCGGCGCGCGGGCGCCGCTGCTGGCCTGCGAGCATTTCTACCTGCTGACGGGGCCGGTGGAGGGCATCGACGGCAATGTGCCCACCCTCTCCGACCATGATGGCCGCCTCTATATCCGCGACGACAGCGGCGGGTTGCTGATCGGCTGCTTCGAGCCGATGGGGAAACCGATACCGCCCGGCGCGCTCGGCGAGAACTTCGCCTTCAGCCTCCTGCCGGAGGACTGGGACCATTTCGAGCCGATGATGATGAACGCGCTGCACCGGCTGCCGGTCCTGGAGACCGCCGAGGCCCGGATGCTGCTGAACGGGCCGGAGAGCTTCACGCCGGACGGCATGTTCATGCTGGGCGAGACGGCGGAGACGCGGGGCCTGTTCCTCGGCTGCGGCATGAACTCGGTCGGGATCGCGTCCGGCGGCGGCGCGGGCATGAACCTCGCCCATTGCATCCTCCACGGCCGCACCGCCTACGACCTCTCGGAAGCCGACGCCCTGCGCTTCGCACCGGCGTTCGACTCGGTCGAGCAGCTGATGGCCCGCGCGCCGGAAGTGCTGGGCGCCCATTACGAAATCGCCTATCCGGGACGGCAATTCGGGACCGCGCGCGACCTGCGCCGTCTGCCGCTCGATGCCGAACACCGCGCCGCCGGGGCCCATATGGGGCAATTCTACGGCTGGGAGCGGCCGCTCTGGTTCGGCAAGACCGCCGAGCCCGTGCTGCGTTTCGACCGGCCGGACTGGTTCGAGGCGGCAGGGCGCGAGGTCGCGGCCGCCCATGAGCGCGCCGCCGTGTTCGACGTCAGCCCCTTCGGCAAGATCGAGGTCGAGGGACCGGGAGCGGAGGCCTTCCTGCAGCATGTCTGCGCCTCGAACATGGCGCGGGCGCCGGGCGCGGCAATCTACACGGCGGTCTTGAACGAGCGCGGCACCTATGAGAGCGACCTGACCGCGCAGCGCCTCTCCGCAGACCGCTACCGGCTCTACACCGGCGCCGCGGCCATCGCGCGCGACCTCGCCTGGTTCCGCCGCCATGCCGATGGCTACGATGTCGCGCTCCGGGATGTGACGGAAGCCTATGCGGTGCTCGGCCTGATGGGCCCCTACAGCGCCCGGATCGCGGAGGCCCTGGGCGCGCCGGAGCTGAACGCGCTCGGCTATTTCCGGCATGCAGGCGCGAACCTCGCCGGGCGGCGGGTACGCGCTGCGCGCCTCTCCTATGTGGGCGAGGCCGGATGGGAACTGACCTGCCGCGTTGAAGACGCATCCGCCCTCTATGTTGCGCTCATGGAGGCCGGCGCCGCTCCGGCCGGCCTCAACGCGCAGACCTCGATGCGGATCGAGAAGGGCTTCGCGGCGATGGGCCACGAGCTCGACGGCGATATCGGCCCGGTCGAGGCGGGGCTCGACCGGCTGTGCTCGCGGAAGAAGAGCTTCATCGGTTCGGACGCGCTCGCCGAACGGCAAAGGACGGGCCGGCGCAGCCTCGCGACGATCATACTGGACGACCCGGACGCCGTGCCGCTCGGCCATGAGCCGGTGCTGCTCAACGACTGCGTTGCGGGCCAGACGACCTCCGCGGCCTTCGGCTACCGCATCGGGCGTCCGCTGGCGCTGGCCCATGTTGCCGGGGCGCCGGACGGGGCAGAAGTCGAGGTCGATATCGCCGGGGACCGCCATCCCGGCCGCCTCCGCATCGCGCCCGCCTTCGATCCGGAGGGCCGCCGGATGCGCGGCTACGGCGAATAGGCGGCGAAGGCTTGCAACGGAGGCCCGCCGGACATACCGTTTTCACGCCTGCGGCAGGCTTTGCCGCAGGGTACGGCCGATGTGCAAGGGAGGGACGGCGAATCGATATCCGGGAACTGTCGGCCATGAGGTTCGCGCTGATCCTCGTCCTGTGCCTGTTCGCTTCGGGCATGCAGGCCGGGGAGCGCTATGTGCCGGGTTTCGAGGCGCTGCCGCTTATGAAGGGCCTTGAGGTCGAGCCGGGCTCCGCGGTGGCGTTCGACAAGCCGGGCGGGCGCATCGTCGAGGCCGCGGCGACCGGGAATGTGCCCGCGGCGCGCATCCGCAGCTGGTATCGCGAGGCGCTGCCGCAACTCGGCTGGCAGCCGGCGGGAGAAGGCCTGTTCCGACGCGAGGGCGAGATGCTGTCGCTCGCCGTCACCCGGAAAGGAACCGGCGCGCGCGTCGCCTTCCGATTGCGTCCTCATTAGTCGTTAGTTAGGTATAACCCACAGATCGCAACTTCCTTCCTCCGACAAGGCTTGCCCCATCAATGCCTATATTCCACCAATCTTCTCCGAATCAACTGAATTAATTGATCCCATGATACCTTATTTGCGGAGGCGATAACTTGGAGACTAACAAAAACAATGTTTTAGACGGCACTCCCAATTCAGTCATCCAATTTGGAGTAGGTTGCTGGGATTTTGGCATCATATATGGTAAGAATTCTGAGTTTAGTTTTAGAGATTATATTCGACTATTGAGATTTGAACTAGAATCTATTCCTGCCCTGAATAACCTCGAGTTCATTTGTATAGAAGACGAACCAATAGAGGAGTTAATCGACAACGAAAGAGCAAGTAAAGACAGTCTTTGGTAGCAGTGTAAGTGACCTGTTAGTCCAAATTAATTTCGATTTGTACATTCCATTCCGTATTCAAGAAGTGTTGATTGGTCCTCGCGGTCCGTCAAGTACGAAAACAGAACATTTTCGAATTTACGTCCATTACCCTTATCATAGGCCTGTTGCGTACGTTAGATTGATTGGTAACGACCATACAGATAGTCCTTCAACAGCTGTTCGGGTAGTCCGAGAATATCTCCAAGAGAACTTATCACAAAGATCGGACAATGTGGCTTTCGACTCTGTTGGGCCAAGTCCTTTCCACGCCGATTTCGATCTGGAGGTCTATGAAGAAGAAAAGAACGTGCGCGAGGGCATGTTTACGGCAAATGTTGTAGACAAACCGGGATATGCAAAAGTTCGGTTCAAATTTTGCAAAGACATGGTAAATTCGGAAAGTGGAGATGATGACATAATCGAGAGCTTATTTTATGACTTGCGTAACGAATTGTCTTTGTTTTATCACATCCATCGTAGCGATTCAAATTTCATCGAAGATTGGAGAAGAATACAAAGCGTCTCAGAGGAGATAAAAAGACACGTCCGGAGAGACAAATGGGGATTGCGCTTATCTGTTTCAATTGCACACAGCCGAAACTTGCAGAAATTATATGTCTCCTTGGTAGAATTTCAAATTGAACACAATTCTGACGAACACTATACTAATCTAGCCTTTCGTAACATTTACAAGAAAGGCCGGTCGGCAAGTTTACAAAATTTTGTGGAGTTGGCTCTCAAGGATCGTTTCGCATTTTCAATAAATCAGATGGAGAGCTTAGTGAAATTCTTGGAAAAAAAGAGATCGAAGGATATGCAACTGCTTGTCATTCTGATGGCAGCTATGTTTGGCGCGATAGCAGGGTCTCTACTTACGGTGCTTTCCAGTTAGGCAACTACTGTGACTTACAGCAGTTGACCATCCGAGATGAACGCCGCGACCCCCCTATCGCGGCCAGTCGCGGATGGAGAGGAGGCCGGCATCCACCGGCAGCAGCACGCCGGTGATCCAGCGCGCCTCGTCGCTGGTGAGGTACACGGCCGCCCAACCGATATCCCAGCCGGTGCCCTCCGTGCCGAGCGGCACCATCGCCGCCCGCCGCGCCCGCGCTTCCGGGCCCTGATGGGCGACCATCGGCGTGAAGATCGTGCCGACGATGATGCAATTGCAGCGGATCGCGTCCTTCGCATAGTCGGTCGCCAGCGACATGGTGAGGCCGTGCAGGCCTGCCTTGGCCGAGGCGTAGGCGACGGAGCCGGTGCTGCTCAGCAGGCCGCGCGCGCCGACCACGGAGGAGATGTTCAGGATCGACCCGCCGCCCGCGCGCTGCATGGCCGGGATGCAGGCCTGCGAGCAGAGCATCGCCGAGGTGAGGTTGACGGCAATGGTCGCGTCCCACCCCTCGCGGCCGATCTCCATGACCGCGCCCTGCTGACGCGAGCCGCCGACATTGTTGACCAGCGCGTCGATGCGCCCGAAATGCGCTTCGGCCGCCTCCGCCATCGCATTGGCGTCGGCCTCCCCGGTCACATCGCCCGCGAACACGAACGCCTCGCCGCCCTCGGCGCGGATTTCCTCCGCCAGCCCCTCGGCGCGCTCGGCCGAGCGGTTGACCAGCACCACCTTCGCTCCCTCGCGCGCCGAGAGAACCGCGATCGCCTTGCCGGTGCCGACGCCCTCGCCGCGCGAGGCGGCCCCGGTGACCACCACGACCTTGTCGTCCAGCCGTCCGGCCATAGTCCCGCCTCCCGTTCCGTGCTGTGCCCGGCGCGGCTCAGTATCCGAGCGCGAGGCCGTCCTTGCGCGGGTCGGAGCCCGCCACCAGCGTGCCCGAGTCGCGGTCGATCCAGATCGCCTGACCGCCGCCATGCGGCCGGTTTGCCGGTGCGAGGTCGTGGCCCCGGCGGCGGAGCTCCGCGCAGGCGGCTTCCGGGATGCCGCGCTCGACCTCGACCCGGCCGTCATAGGCAAAGAGGCGCGGCAGGTCGAGCGCCGCCTGCGGGTCCAGGCCGTGGTCCAGCATTGAGGACAGAACCCAGGACTGGCCGACCGGCTGGTAATGGCCGCCCATGACGCCGAACGGCATGACCGCGCGGCCCTCCTTCGCCAGCATGGCCGGAATGATGGTGTGCATCGGGCGCCGGTTCGGGCGCACCGCATTCGGGTGTCCGGGCTCAAGCGAGAAGCCGAGCCCGCGATTGTGCAGCATCACGCCGGACTTCGGCGCCAGAATGGCGCTGCCGAAGGACTTGAAGAGCGAGTTGATGAAGGAGCAGGCATTGCCGTCCCGGTCCACCACGGAGAGATAGACCGTGTCCTCATGCCGGGGCCAGCCGGCAGGCGGCAGGGCGGGAGCGGCCCGGTCTTCGCAGATATTGCCCCTGAGCGCCGCCGCATAGTCCTTCGAGAGCAGCATATCCAGCGGCACATCGGCGTCGGCCGGGTCGGCGACGAAGGCGTTGCGGTCGCGGTAGGCGAGCCGCGTCGCCTCGACGAGCCGGTGCATGCGGTCCACCGAAAGGGGGTCGTCGGCCGGCTCGAAGCCCTCCAGCATGTTGAGGATGAGCAGCGCGATGACGCCGACGCCGTTGGGCGGACATTCGAACACGGTATAGCCGCGGTAATCGGTCGAGACCGGCTCGACATACTCCGCCTTGCGGGCGGCGAAGTCCTCTTCCGTGTGCAGGCCGCCGAGTGCGCGCAGCTTGCCTACCATGTCCGCCGCAACCTCGCCCTCGTAGAACGCCGCCCGGCCTTCGCGGGCAATCCGCTTCAGCGTCTCTGCAAGCTCGGGCTGGCGGAATGCGCGGCCTTCCCCGACAGCCTTGCCGCCCGGCAGGAAGCGCGCCGCCGTGTCGGCGTCGCCGGCAAGGCGCCCCGCGGAATCGCTCCAGTCCGCAGCCGTGCGGGCATGGACGACGAAGCCCTCCTCGGCATAGCGGATCGCCGGCTGCAGGAGCTCGTCGAGGCCCTTGCTGCCATGGTCCTCCAGAAGCTGCTCCCAGGCATCGACGGCGCCGGGTACGGTCACCGCATGGGGGCTCGATTCGCCAAGCGCGTTCACGCCCTGCTCCCCGAGCCACTCCGCCGACAGCGCGGCCGGCGCATGGCCGGACCCGTTGAGCGCAACCGGCGCGTCGGCGCCCGCCGGCGCATAGAGGCAGAAGCAGTCCCCGCCGATGCCGGTGGACTGCGGCTCGGTCACGCACATCACCGCGCAGGCGGCGACCGCGGCATCGACGGCGTTGCCGCCCGACCGCAGCACCTCCACCCCGGCCAGCGTCGCGGAGGGCTGGCTCGTGGCGACCATCGCATTGGCCGCGCGGACGGGAGAGCGGCCCGGAATATGAAAATCGCGCATCGCAGGGGTGTCCTCGCACCGAATCGTCATATATTTCATACACTTTAGCCCAAGTTTAACAGACTTTATTAAAGTTCGTTTATTATCAGCGTGTTAAGAAGCAATATTTTTGCGTGGGGCACTACATTTCAGTTTTTGGGCGTTGGAGGGGGGTCAGACGATCATTTTCCGGACGCCTCCGGG
>JAJEIH010000078.1 GCA_022827685.1 Alphaproteobacteria bacterium | reverse complement strand
CCCCGGAACCTCAACACAAAAATAAAATGGCACTACACCGACAAGCCCAAAACCACAATCAAGCTATATCAACACCTTGCCGAACCAGAACACTTCAATATCAACCGAAGCCACCGCCAAACTGTTAAACTTGGGTTAGGGTCCCGCTGCACGGGAAGAGCCGGGCAGCGGAGAGAATGGAGCGAAGACGGTTCAGAGGGGAGGAACCCATGCCGAAGACGCAAAACCCGAGAGACGGGATGAAATGCCCGGAACCCGCCCGAAACGACTACCTCATGCCGGAACCGGCCATGGGACATGCGCCATACGCATGCAGAACATGACATATCATGACATTATCGAACGCTGTCCGGCAGGTCCCCATGACGAAACATGACAGATCATGACGGGCCCGCATCCCGGACAGCGTCTGCGGACGTCACAATCCCTGGCGCACCCTGGGGAACACGTCCTCGGCAAGGCGTTGCAGGGTTTCCAGCGCGAGGCTCTGCGGCATGCCCGACCACTGGACGCTCATGACGATGTGGTTGACGCCGGTGGCCCGCGCCAGCGCGATCATCTGTTCCGCCACTTCGTCCGCCGAGCCGACGAGGAAACGGTCGCGGGCGAGGTCCTCGAAGGCGGCGGTAAGGTCGGCATCGCCCGCCGGCATCGCCTTGTCCTGGCCCCAGGAGGCATAGACGGCGTATTTGCCGGCGAGATGAGGGCCGCAAAGCCGGATCGCGTCCTCGCGGCTGTCGGCGACGAACACCTCGCGGCGGATCGGCAATTCCTCCGGCATGGGCTTGCCCAGATCGTCCAGCGCCCGGCGATAGACGTCCAGTTGCTCCAGGATCGTCGAAATCCGGTTGTGGGGGTTGATGTACCAACAGGTTCCGAGGCGCGCCGCCCGGCGGATCGCGCCGCCGGCATTGGCGCCGACCCAGACCGGCGGGTGCGGTTTCTGCACCGGCTTGGTAGGGCAGGACGCCTCCCGCAGCATAAAGTGCGAACCCTCCATGGTGACCTTGTCTTCCGTCCAGAGCCGCTTGATGGCTTCGAGGTTCTCTTCGAACCGGCGTATCCGCTCCGCCTGCACCGTGCCGAATCCCGCGAATTCGACATCCCGGTAGCCGAGGCCCACGCCCACGATCACCCGCCCGCCCGACATGACATCCATGGTCGCCAGCTGCTCGGCGAGGTCGAGCGGCTTGTGCAGCGGCAGCAGGATGATGCCGGCATTGAGGCGGAGATTGGGGGCCACCGCCATCATCCGGGTGAGATAGGGCAGCTGCTGGAAATCCTGGTAGGGCCAGGCGCTGTAGTGCGAGCCCTTGGTAAGGGACGCAAACCCGAGGCGGTCCGCCAGCCGAACCTGCTCGGCAAGCTCCGCGAACCGTTGCTGCATGTCGTCGCCAAGCTCGTACTGGCCGCGCGTCATCAACCCGAATTGCATTGGCTAAAGCCCCTGTCTGACGCGCGGAACGACTTCTTCCGCCATGACATGCATCTGTTCGAGAACGAGCGCCTGGGGCATTCCGGGCCATTGGATCGGCAGGGAAAGCTGGTTGGCGCCGGTCGCTTTCATCATCCCCACGATCTGGTCGGCGACCTCGTCTGCGGACCCGAAGAGGAAGCGGTCGCGGGCGAGCTCGTCGAACTCCTGGCCGAGGTCGTTGTCGCCCTCCGGCATCGCGTTGTCCTGGCCCCAGTCGTGATACGCCTTGTATTTGGCTTCCAGATAGGGCCGGGCGAGCCGGATAGCCTCGGCGCGGGTCCGCGCCACGAACATCTCGCGCGCCAGCGGCAGGGTTTCCGGCCAGGGCTTGCCCGCTTCGTCGAGGCCCCGCTTGTACACCTCGATCTGGCGCAGGATCGTGTCGATGCGGTTGTGCGGGTTTATCATCCAGCTGTCGGCGATATGCGCGGCGCGGCGGATTGCCGGGTCGGCATTGGCGCCGATCCAGATGGGCGGCGGGCGGCGGGGCTTGAGCGAACAGACCGCGCCGTCGAGCTCGAAATGCGAGCCCTTCATCGTTACCTCGTCCTCGGTCCACAAGCGCCTGATCGCCTGGATATTCTCAACCATGCGCGGCACCCGCTCCTGGCGGGTGGTGCCGAAGGCCTTGAACTCGACATCGCGGTAGCCAATGCCGACGCCGAGGATGAAGCGCCCGCCGGTGAACAGGTCGAGCGCCGCCGTCTGTTCGGCGATCTCCAGCGGCTTGTGCAGAGGCAGCAGCACGATGGAGGTAATGAAGGTGAGGCCCGGTGCTTCCGCCGCCGCGCGGGCGAGGAAGGGGATCTGCTGGATTTCCTGCCAGGGCGAGGAGCTGTAGTGGCAGGACTTGGCGATGCCCGTGAAGCCCAGCCGTTTCGCCAGGCGGACCTGCTCCATCAACTCCTCGAAGCGCGCACTCATATCGTCCCCGGGCGGAAACTGGCCCCGGATCGCCAGAACGAACTGCATGGAAAGCAATCCCCCGATTTGCGTTGCCGGCATTATGCACGAATTGCCCGGCGCGGCCGGAGCGGCAGCCTGCTACCGGCGGCGCAGAGCCTGACGGCGTTCGCGCCAGATGGCGAAGAGCCCGCTCGAGACCACCACACTTGCCCCGATAATCGTCCAGGAATCGGGGAAGGCGCCGAAACCGACCCACCCCCAAAGCGTCGCCCAGACCAGAAGCGTGTAGTTGAACGGCTGCAAAACGGCCGCCGGCGCCTCTCTCGCTGCAAGAATCAACAGGCCGTGCGTGACAATTCCGAGCACCCCGACCGCGCCGAGAAGCGTCCACCCGTAAGCATCGGGAGGCTCCCAGGCGAAAGGAACCGACGCGCTCCAGACGGCGAACCCGATGACGGCCGTGTAGAGCAGGGTCGTCTCGGGCCGGTCTTCGCGCAGGCGGCGCAGAAGCAGCTGGTAGTAGGCCCAGCCGAACGCAGCGACGAGCGGCAAAAGGGTCAGGGGATCGAAAACGCCGACGCCCGGTCGAATGACGACCAGCGTGCCGGCGAATCCCAGCATCACCGCGGCCCACCTCCAGGGGCCCACGCGCTCGCCCAGCAGGGGAACGGCCAGGGCGGTGGCAATGAGCGGCGAGGCTGCTGCCACCGCATGGACGTCCGCAAGCGGCAGTTTCGAGATCGCATAGACGAACAGCCACATCTCGAATGCCAGCACGAAAGAGCGAAACAGTTGAAGGCGCCGGTTCGGCGTCCGCAGCATGGTGCCGATACCGCCGCGCCGGGCTGCAAGCGCCAGCGCAAAGGCGAGAAACAGGGCGAACCGCAGGAACAGCACCTGCGAGACGGGATAGGTCTGGGTCGCGAGCTTGCCGACGGCGTCGAGGCCCGCCAGCATCGCCATCGCCACGATCATCAACGCAATGCCGCGCCCCGGCCGGTCGGGCCTCATCGAAATCGACGCTGTACGGAGCGGGGATGGAGGAGGCTCATGCGGCGGTTTCGCACGACCCGGCTCGGTTGTGTCGCCCGAAAGCAGCAGGCAATATCCGCCGCTCTCTATTTCCCGGACAAGGTATGACCCCCGAACAACTGGAAAAGCTGGAGTCCATCGAGCGCGTCCGCGAAGGCTATGCGGAACTCGGCTATATCTGTTCGCGCCAGATTGCAACGGCGATCTATGTTGCGGGCCACCTGGGCAAGCCCGTTCTCGTCGAAGGCCCTGCCGGCGTCGGCAAGACCGAACTTGCGAACACGACGGCGGCCTATCTCGACCTGCCGCTCATCCGGCTGCAATGCTACGAAGGCCTTGACGAGGCCAAGGCGCTCTACGAGTGGCGCTACGCCAAGCAGCTGCTTTACACGCAAATCCTGCGGGACAAGCTGGGCGAGGTGCTGGGCGAGGCCCAGGGGCTCAAGGAATCGATGGACCGGCTGCATGCCCATGCGGATGTTTTCTTCTCCGAGCGCTTCCTTGCGCCGCGGCCCCTGCTCAAGGCGCTGCGCGAGCCCGGCGGCGCGGTGCTGCTGATCGACGAGGTGGACAAGTCGGACCACGAATTCGAGGCCTTCCTTCTGGAAATCCTGTCCGAATTCCAGGTTTCGATCCCGGAGCTCGGGACGATCAAGGCCGGACGGCGTCCGGTGGTGTTCCTTACCTCCAACAACACCCGCGAGATGAGCGACGCGCTCAAACGGCGCTGCCTGCATCTCTATGTGCCGTTTCCCGATGCGCCGCTCGAACGGGAGATCATCCAGGCCCGCATTCCGGAGATACCGCGCAACCTGAAATACCAGCTCGTTTCCTTCGTGCAGCAGGTGCGCGAGCTCGACCTGAAGAAGCAGCCCTCCGTCAGCGAATCCATCGACTGGGCGCGCGTGCTGCTGCTGCTGCATGCCGACGAACTCGAAGCGGACATGGTTCGGGAAACGCTCAATGTCTTCCTCAAATTCGAGGAGGACATCCAGTCCGTTGACGGGGAGCTCTACGGGTTCACGCGCCAGGCCAAGAAGGCGGACGGCGCGCGCGCCTGATGGAGCGCACCTTCACGAATTTCCTTTCCGCGCTGCGCGGGGCGGAGATCCGGGTTTCGGTCGCCGAGACGCTCGACGCAATGGAGACGGCGCGGCTGATGGGCTGGTCCGACCGGCAGGGCCTGCATGACGCTCTCTCCATGGCGCTTGCCAAGACGCCCGAGGAAAAGACCGGCTTCACCCGTATCTTCGACGAATTCTTCGCTTTCGAGAGCTTTCACGACCGCCGGGACGGGGAGGAGACGGAGGAGAACGGACAGGCGGACGGCGGAGACCTGCTGGCCATGCTGGAAGCCGGCGACCGCGCCGCGCTGGCGCTCGCCATGCAGGAGGCGGCGGTGGAGGTCGGCGTCGAGAACATCCGCTTCTTCACCCAGCGCGGCCTCTATACCCAGCGCGTGCTCCAGCAGATGGGCGTCGAGGGCGTGGATGCGCAGATCCAGGCAATGGGCGGGCAGGGCGGCGGCGGCAGCGCCGGGCAGGCCCTCCAGGAAAGCCGGGCCTGGCTGTTCGAGCAGGTGCGCAACTATGTCGAGCAGCAGCTTTCGCTCCAGGGCGCGGCGACTTCCCAGGAATTGAGGGAAGACCGGCTGCGGCGGTCCCGCCTCGGCAATCTGGACCGCCGCGACCGCGAACAGATGCGCCGCATCGTCGAGAAGATCTGCCGCCGGCTGGTGGCGCTCCACTCCCGCCGGCGCAAGATGAAGAACCGGGGCCAGCTCGACATCCGCCGCACCATGCGCCGCAATTACGGCAATGACGGCGTGCTGTTCGAACTGGAGTGGAAGAAGCGCAAGCTGGACCGGCCCCGCGTCATGGCGATCTGCGATGTCAGCGGCTCCGTGGCGAGCGTCGCGCGGTTCCTGCTGCAGTTCCTCTACGAGCTGCACGAGCTCCTGCACGACATTCGCAGCTTCGCCTTTTCCAGCTACCTCATTGAGGTCTCGGAGCACTTCAAGGACAACATTGCGGACGAGGCCGCCGACAAGGTGATGCAGAAGGTCGGATACATGCCGACGGACTACGGCGAGTCGCTCACCAATTTCCGCGAGAGTTTCCTGGCCGATGTGGACCGCAACACGACGGTCATCATTCTGGGCGACGCGCGGTCGAACAACACCGACCCGAAGGCAGAATACCTGAAGGAGATGCACGAACGCTGCAAGCGGCTCATCTGGCTCAACCCGGAACCGCCGCCGCTCTGGGGCACGGGAGACAGCGAAATGCGCCGCTATCGGCCCTATTGCGATCTCCTGCGTGAATGCAACACACTAAATCACTTAGAGCGTGTTGTTAACGATTTGCTTGAGACAGCGCAGAGAGCCGCCTGACACCGGGCGGTCAGCCGCTCTCCGCGGGCTCCTCGACCCAGTGACGCCGGAAGACCGGTATCTGCGTCAGCGAGAAGGCGAATGTGAGGCCGATCGTGCCGAACAGCTTGTAGTTGACCCAGAAATCCGTGGACTGCGTGCGCCAGACGATCTCGTTCAGCACCGCCATGGCGACGAAGAACAGCCCGAAACGCAGGGTCAGCTTGCGCCATCCGTCGTCATCGATCTTCCAGACCGCGCCGAAAAGCGGCTTCAGCAGCGGCTTCCCGAAGGCGAGGCCGCCGAGCAGCACGGCGGCGATGAACGCCTTCACGATGGTCGGCTTCATCTTGATGAAGGTCTCGTCCGCAAGCAGCAGGGTCAGCCCGCCGAACACCGCGACCAGCCCCGCCGTCACCAGCGGCAGGGGCGCCAGACGCCGTTCGAAATACCAGGAGACGGCCAGCATGACGGATGTCGCCGCCATGATCGCCGCCGTCGCCCACATGATGCCGGCGGCGTAGTAGGTGACGAAGAAGACCAGAAGCGGCCCGTAATCCACCGCGAAACGAAGGCCCTTCGGCGGCGCGTTCGGCTCAGACATTGTAGATATCCAAGGCGATATCGACCCCGTCGTTCAGGAAAATGACCGTCTTGGCGGCAATCCGCCATTCGCCGTCCTCGCGGCGGAGCCGATAGCGGTAGCGCCCGCCATGCACGCGCGCACCCTTGAGCGTGGCGTATTGATGCACCGTCCAGGACGCGACGGCCTCGACCTCGCCTTCCTCGGCGGAGAGGATCAGCACATTGCCGACCACATGGCACGACCGCGGCATCGGCAGCGAAGCGTAGCTGTCCCGCGTGCCGATGCGGAACACCCGGTCGTCGAGGCCTTCCTTGCCCTTGATGTAGATGAGCGCGAGCTCGGTTTCCGGGTCGCGGGAGAGCGTTTCCTCTTCGGTCCAGGCGGGAACCCAGAAGGTCACATCCTCCGTGAACAGCGCCAGCCAGTCCTCGAAGCGGCGTTCGTCCAGCAGCCACGCGTCGAGATGGATGACCCGCTCAATGGCGAACTGCAGGTCCGGGTCGATCTTCACGCGGCGGTCCTGTCGGCCCGGGCTATTAGGCGGCGCCACTGGCGGTATTGTCCGTGATAGAGCGTTTCATGATCCCAGCGCGGACTGGTCGAAACCGGACGAATACCGAGGTCGGCTGCCGCGTCGTCACCGCCCTCCAGCATGGCGGCAATGCCCCGTGAGAGATCGTTCCAGCGGTCGAGGCGGCCTTCGCATCCCGCCTGCGTGTCCTCCAGCGCCGCTGAATCGTCCGGCGTTGCCAGCCCGCTCATCAGGAAGAAGTCGCGGAACTTGGAGAGCCTTGCCGCGCGAGCGGTGCGGCTCTCGCCCTTCGGCGCGATGCAGTGGACCGTGACTTCCGTGCGGCTCGCCGAAATCGGGCGGATGACGCGAATCTGCGTCGAGGACTGGTCCATGAGGAAGACGTTGGGGAACAGCAGGAGGTTGCGCCCGCGCGCACACATCCAAGTCCATTTCCGCTCGCCGACGAGCGGCAACAGGCGGTCGCGTGCTTCCCAGAGCGGCGTCGACTCCGGCATCCCCCGCTCGGTCCAGATCAGGTTGTGGCCGTTGCCCAAGTCGTAGCAGCCATTGCGGGTTGCGCCCATAAAGCGCGTGTTGTCGGTGCGTCCGGTCCCGGTCGCGCCCGATTTCAGATCGCGGCGCTGGACCGTGGTGACGAAGTTCCGATGGACGGTGGAGACGTGGTAGCCGTCCACGCCGTTTTCGGTCTGGAGCTTCCAATTGCCGTCCACGACGTAGCTCGCCTGGCCCGGAACGACCTCCATGCCGTCAGGCGACTGGTCGGCGAGCAGGTCGATGACCGGAAGAGCCTCGCCCAGATGCTCGGCGAGCGGCGGCGCGTCCGGGTTGAGCGAGCCGAAGATGAAGCCCTTGTAGCTCTCCACCAGCGGGACCGTCTTGAGGGCAAAATCGGCCCGCGAGGCGCCGGGTGGCAATGCGGAGGTGCGCTCGTCCTTGATCTTCGTGCAGGCGCCGAAGGTGTCGTAGCACCAGCCGTGATAGCGGCACACGAACATGGTCGCCTTGCCCTGCCGGGTGGGCGTCAGGCGGGCGCCGCGGTGGGCGCAGGCGTTCAGCATGGCGCCAACGGATCCGTCGGCCCGCCGGTTGACGATCACCGGCTGCCGGCCCATCCAGACGGCAAGGTAGTCGCCGGGCGCGGCAATCTGGCTCTCATGCGCGAGATAGATCCAGTTGCCCTCGAAGATCGTCTCGATCTCAGCGGCGAAGACCTCGGGGTCCGTATAGACGGACCGGTCTACCCTGAAGATGCCCTCGCCGGCGCGGTCGTCCACGAGCGATGCAAAGGCGCTCATCGCATTGCGTCTCCCCTGCGGATGACGCTCTATACCGCAAAACGCCAGCCGCGGGGGAGGGAGGCGCATGGCGCTCCGGCTCGAAGAGGGACTGAAACTCGGTATCCAGACGATCCACCGTCAGGGGGATTTCGAAACCGGTCCCTGGCTCCCGCGCATCGACGATCTCGTGTCCTTCGTCGAGGACGTGGACGCGAACGGGTTCGACGAGATCTGGCTGGGCGACCATGTTTCCTTTGCCATACCTTTTCTCGATCCCCTGCTGATGATCGCGCAGGCGGCGGTAGCGAGCCGGCGGCTGGTCTTCGGGACGGGCGTTTATCTGCTGCCGCTGCGCCATCCGGGGCCGGTGGCAAAGATGACGGCCACGCTCGACCACCTGACCGAAGGGCGTTTCATCTTCGGTGTCGGCGTCGGCGGCGAGTTCCCGAAGGAATACGAGGTCTGCGGCGTGCCCCGGGAGGAGCGGGGCCGCCGGTTGACTGAAAGTATCGAGGCGGTCCGCGCGCTGTGGTCGGGAAGGCCGGCAAGCTATTGCGGGCGCCATTTCTCCTTCGAGGACGTGCCGATGCTGCCGCCTCCAAGGCGGACGGGCGGCCCGCCCATCTGGTGCGGCGGCCGGCGTCCGCCGGCATTGCGGCGCGCGGGGCGGCTCGCCGACGGCTATATCTCCTATGTCGTGACGCCGGACATGTTCCAGCGGGCGTTGGACGAGATCGGGCAAGCGGCCGAGGCGGACGGGCGCGGCGATGCGCCGTTCGGCACGGGCCATCTGCTGTTCGCGCGCATCGACGACAGCTATGAGCGCGCCCTGGACATCGCGACCGAGTCGCTGTCCCGGCGCTATGCGATGGACTTCCGCAAGGCGGCGGCGCGCTACGCGGCGCTCGGCACGGGCGAGCAGGTGGCCGAGCGCATAGTCGAGTTCCACCGGGCGGGCGCAAGACACATCGTCGTCGATCTCGTCGGCCCCTATGACCGGCGCCCGGAGCAGATCGAGCGCTTCGCCAGCGACGTCATGCCGTTCCTGGCCGACCTGAGGAAATGACCGGTCAGTCCCGGATCGCCTCGGTGACGGAGAGCGTGCTGCCGAAGGAGGGAATGACGCAGGAGTGGCGTCCCGCCCCGCCGGCGACCATGACCATGAGCTGTGCCCGCTCGCTGACGATGCGCACGCCGTCCCTGCCGTCCGGGCCGACGAAGCGCTCCGGCACCTGCTGGCCGTAAAGCGCCATCTGCGCCTTGCCGATATGCCAGCGCGGGATGATCGCGCGCTCGATGATGAACCGCTCGACATCCTCCTTCGACCAGCCTTCGCGCGCGATCACCTCGGCGTGTTCCGGGCCGATCACCACGAGATATTCGCCGTGGAAATAGGAGTTGTTGCAGCCCGGCGTCGCCATGGTGCCGCAGATCGTCAGCAGAACGTCTTCGGCCGTTTCGCTGTAGTGATCGTTGACATTGTGCGGCCCTTCGACGCCGCAAAGCGTGACGGCATTCTGCTCCGCGCCGAAGCCGCGTTCCGTATGGAAGGCGGCCCAGGGATTGGCCTCGCCGTTCTCCGCAAAGCAGTAGCTGTATTTGGCGGGCGTGCCCATCGTTGCGCGGTCGAGCACGCCGGGCTGTGCGCCGCCGATATTGGTCAGCACCAGGCGGACCGCGCGCCCGATCGCCGCGTTGGCATGGACGCCCTGGCCCATGCAGTTGGTGCCGGACGCAATGTCGAGCTCTTCCGCCAACGGCCCGTGCACGACGGTCAGCAGACCGCAGGGGTGGGTCGTGGACTGGAGCGCCTTCAGGTTCAGCCGCTCGGCGGTCATGGCCCGCGTCGCGGCCAGGATGACCGGCATCATGGCCGGCACCGCCCCGGCCATCATGGCGTTGGCGGCGACCTTGCCGACCGTCGCGAGACCGAGGCGCGGCTCGATCAATCCGATTTCCTCATCGGGATCGCGCCCGTCCAGCATGGCGTCCCAGCGGTCGGGCGTCGGCGGAACGAAAGGCAGGCCGTCGGTCCAGCCGCGCTGGTAGAAGACGCGGTTCAGCGCCTCCGGCGAGTCGGGACCTGAAATCCGCTCCGGCGCGCCGGGCGCGTTGAAGTCGCCCTCGAACAGCGAGCGGTAGCGCATCCGGCCGCGCTTCGGCAGGGGGCGGTTGCGGCATTCCTCCGCGAGCGCCGCCGCGTCCGCCTCCAGCATGTGGACGATCTGGTCTATCGCTTCGTCGGCGATCTCCGAAACGCCGGGGGGCGGCAGTTTCGCCACCGGATGCGGCACGACCGCAATCGGCAGGCCCGCCATGCCGAGGCATTCGGCCTCCGCCTTGCCGAGAGCGAAGAACTCGTCCGTGCAGGTGACCGCCACCGGAATGCCGCGCTCTTCGAGCTTGATCGCGTCATGGATACACCACGACGTACAGGAGCCTCAGTCCCCGAAAGCGGCGGCCACGGCGTGGACCCGGTCGAGCCAGTGCTGCGAGAAATTGGCGGGCTCGCTCGCGATCTTCTGGAAGAGCTCGAACTCCAGATGCGGGTAGCGCGCCTTCAGCCGGTGCGACAGCTCTTCCAGGTAAAGGTCCGCATTCGCCTTGAGATTGGAGAACAGGCCAACTGTCTTGACGTCTTTCAGGGACCGTCGCGGCGCCAGCGCGCTGCTATTGCGCTGGTAGATGCCGCAGGGATTGATAAGCTCTTGTGCCATGGGCGCGACCCTAGCGCCCGGATCGGGAGGAAAGCAAGAGATGGGACGCCTTGAGGGCAAGGCCGCAATCATTACCGGCGCGGGGTCCGGGATTGCCAGAGTGGCCACCGGAATCTTCATCCGCGAGGGCGCGAAGGTGATGGTAGCGGAAATCGACGAAGCGGCGGGCGCCGCGACGGCGGAAGAGACCGGCGCCGCCTTCCACCGTACCGATGTAACTGACGACTCCTCTGCCGCGGCCTGCGCGGCAGCGGCGATGGCCGAGTTCGGGCGCATCGACATCCTGTTCAACTGCGCCGGCGGGTCGGTGGTCGAGGACACGAAGATTCACGAAGTCGACCTTGATGTCTGGAACCGCACCATTCCGCTCGACCTTCAGGGGCCGATGCTGATGTGCCGGCATGCGATTCCGAACATGATCGCGGGCGGCGGCGGGGCCGTCATCAACATCTCCTCGGTGGTGGCGCTGCGCGGCAACCATCCGGCGCATATCTATTCCGCCGCGAAGGGCGGCCTGATTTCCTTCACCCGCTCGCTGGCGGGCTCCTATTCGGACGAGGGCGTGCGAGCCAATGTGATCTGCCCGGGCCTCATCCTGACCGAGCGCATACGCGCCCGCTACCGCCAGCCGAACGAGGAGCGGCCGCGGGAGGGATCGGTCTCCACATTCGAATCGTATCCGTTCGGCGTCGGCCAGCCCGAAGACATCGCCAATATCGGGCTCTTCCTCGCATCGGACGAGTCGCGCATGGTCAACGGCGCGGTCATCCCGGCGGAGGGCGGTATCTCCGCATACTGACGGGCGCGGACAGGAAGAGGAGTGCAGGAGATGGGACGGCTTGAAGGCAAGACCGCGGTGATTACCGGAGCTGGAACCGGAATCGCCAAAGCGGCCACCGGACTCTTCATTCGCGAAGGCGCGAAGGTGATGGCGGCGGAGATCGACGAGGCGTCGGGCGCTGCAACGGCAGCCGAAACCGGCGCAGTCTTCCACCGCACCGACGTGACCGACGATGCCTCTGCCGCGGCCTGCGCGGCGGCGGCGATGGCCGAGTTCGGGCGCATCGACATCCTGTTCAACTGCGCCGGCGGGTCGGTCCCCGAGGACACGAAGATCCACGAGGTCGATCTCGAAGTCTGGGACCGCACGATCCCGCTCGACCTCAAGGGCCCGATGCTGATGTGCCGCCATTTCGTGCCGCACATGATCGCGGGCGGCGGCGGGGCCGTCATCAACATCTCCTCGGTCGCGGCCCTGCGCGGTTTCGTTCCCAGCCATGTCTATTCGGCGGCGAAGGGCGGGCTGATCTCCTTCACCCGCTCGCTCGCCGGCTCCTATTCCGACGAGGGCGTGCGCGCCAATGTCATCTGCCCCGGACTCATCCTGACCGAGCGCATCCTTGCGCGCTATCCGGGGCCCGGCGGGGAGCGCCCGAAGGAAGGGCCCTTCGCGACTTTCGAGAGCTATCCGTTCAGCATTGGCCCGCCGGAGGACATTGCGAATATCGGGCTCTTCCTGGCCTCGGACGAGTCGCGCATGGTCAATGGCGCGGTCATTCCGGCGGAAGGCGGCGTCTCCCACTACTGAGCGACCCGCCCGGCCGTTGCCGGCATCAGCAGCCGGAACGGAATCAGCATGGCGAGGGCGAAGGCGGCCTTCCAGAAGAAATCCCCGATCCCGAGCGTGACCCAGGGCACGTCCGTGCCGTAGAAGGCGATCGAGAAGAACAGCGCTGTATCGACCGCCGAGCCGAGCATCGAGGATACGAGCGGCGCCTGCCACCAGGCTTGCTCCCGCATCCGGTCGAAGATCGTGACGTCCAGCAGCTGCGCGACCAGGAAGGCCAGGCCCGAGGCGACCGCGATGCGCGGCGTCGCCAGAACGATGGACAGCAGGACAGCCGCGGCGAAGCCGACATAGACGACCCGCCGCGCCGTCGCCGCGCCGTGCATCCGGTTGGTGAGGTCCGTGACCAGGAAGCAGACCGGGTAGGTGAACGCGCCCCAGGTCAGCCAGTCATTGATCGGATACTGGACGAGCACATTGGAGAGCGCGACCAGCCCGGCCATCACGGCCAGCGGCAGGAGGGGAAGGCGCATGGCGCGGGGCCCCCGCGCCCTCAGTGCACGTCTTCGGGGCCGAGCATGGCGCGTTTCAGCTTTTCGAAGGTGAAGCCGGAGCCGCGGCAGACATCCAGCACGATTTTCTCCTTGGCCGCCACCTCGGCCGCCGCCTTCGGCACCTCGCGCGCCTGGTCGATCGGAATGACCGCCGCGCCGTGCTGGTCCGCATGCACAAGGTCGCCGTCGTTGACGACCATGCCGGCGACGCTCACCTGCCCGCCATAGCTCACCACATGCACATGGGCGTGCGCGGGCTTGATGGAGCCGGCGACGGCCTGGAAGCCGTCCGCCCAGTCCGGAATGTCGCGGATGCAGCCGTCGGTGACGACGCCGAGGCAGCCGAGCGCCTTGTGGATGTTGGAGTTTACCTCGCCCCAGAAAGCGCCGAAGCCGGCGCGCGGTCCGTCGAGGTCCTGCAGCACCACGATCTGCGGCGCGGGGCCGCCATGGGCGACATAGTCGTAATAGGAGACGCGCAGCTTCGCGGCGTCGTCGCCGCCCACGGCGCTCGGGAACTGCGAGCGTATGGAGCCGGTGCGCGCATAGCCGACGATCGGCGGCAGGTCCGGGAAGGGGCAGACCAGCGGCTCGACGGTGAAGCCGGTGTTCAGCCGGCTGCCGGCCACGACCTCGAGCGCGTTGCAGATCGTGGGCGTGTCGAGGGCGCGAAGGGCGGCAAGGTCCTGTTCGGTCAGCTTGGACAAGGTTCAGGTCTCCTGGTGGAAGCGGCAATCGGAGCGGCGACTATGCCCCGCGCCGGAGGGTGCCGGAAGGGCAGGGGCGTCATGAAGTGTCATGGGATGTCATGAAGTGTCATGTTCCGGTGCGGCCGCAGGCGGGGACCGTCACCGGCCCTTGAAGTCGGGCGTGCGCTTTTCGCGGAAAGCCGCCACGGCTTCGACGTGGTCTTCGGACGACCGCACGACCGTCATGTGCGAGGACACGAGGTCGAAGCTGGTCAGCATGTCGGTGGCGAGCGAGCGATAGACCGTCCGCTTGATGTAGCGCACCGAGAGCGGAGCGGCGGCGGCGATGCGGCCGGCAAGCGCCATCGCGTCGTCGAGGAAGCTATCGTCCGGATAGACATGGTTGACGAGCCCGATGCGCTCGGCCGTCTCCGCGTCGATGAACTCCGCTGTCCAGAGCAGCTCCAGCGCGCGGGCTACGCCCACGGTGCGGGGCAGGAAATACGCCCCGCCTGCGCCGGGAATGAGTCCCAACCGGGAATAGGTTTCGGCGAAGCGGGCAGAGGCGGCGCAGACCCTTATGTCGCAGGCGAGCGCTACATCCACGCCGCCGCCGGTCGCGACGCCGTTGACGGCCGCGATCGTCGGCGTATCCATGCCGGCGAGGCGCTTCGGTACCGCCTGGATCGTCTCCCAGATGCGGTCCTTCGTGGTCTTCGGGCTGTTGTCCTGCCCGCCTCCCATCGTGGAAACATCGCCGCCTGTGGTGAAGCCGCGCCCGGTGCCGGTGATGACGAGGCAGCGCACATCCTCGCGCCTCCGCCTCGTCCAGCGCTTCCAGCCAGTCCTCGAGCATGGCGTTGGTGAAGGCGTTGAGCTTTTCCGGCCAGTTGAGGCGGATGAGGCCGACCCTGTCGCGGACCTCGAAGACGATCTCGTCGCTCATCGCCCGGTGAACATGGGCTTGCGCTTCTCGCGGAACGCACGCCCGCCTTCCTTCTGGTCCTCGCTGCGGCTGATCGAAAGCAGCTCCCGCCGCGCCAGCGCCTGAAGCTCCGAGGGCCCGCGCGCGACCACGGTATCGCGCACGAAGCGCTTGACCGTCCGCAGCACGAGCGGCGCGCTGTCCCTGAGGATGGTCGCGTAGTCCCTTGCCGCGGCCATCAGCTCGCCGCGCGGCACGGCGCGGTTGACCATGCCGATCTCGGCGGCGCGTTCTCCGTCGAAATGCTTTCCGGTCATCATGAATTCCATCGCCAGCTTGTGCGGGATGCGCGCTGCGAGGCCGGCGATGAGCCCGCCGCAGAACCCGATCTGCGCCTCGGGATAGAAGAAATCCGCGGTCTCGTCGGCTACGGCGAGGTCGCAGAACTCCACCAGGCAGAAGGCCCCGCCGACGCAATAGCCGTGGACGGCGGCGATGATCGGCTTGTCCACCATCACGCCCACGCCCGGCATGCACTCCCAGAGTTCCGGGTCGCGGGGCGGGTCGCGCAGGTCCGCGCCGACGGAGAAGGCCCGCTCGCCGGCGCCGGTCAGGATTGCGACGCGGTCGTCGCCGTCCTGCAACCGTTCGAAGGCCTGGATGAGTTCGGCGACCAGCCCGTTCGAGAGCGCATTCATCTTTTCGGGCCGGTTGAGGGTAATCGTTGCGATACCGTCTTCGGAGCGGTAATCGATCAGCGGCGCAGTCACGGATGCGTTCTCCCGTTTGTGAATCCGGTATAGGATAGCGTCTCTCTCCGAGGGAGGGCGACCCTTGGCCGAACGACCGCTGGTTGAGGCGCTGTTTCACGAGCCGAGTTCGACGGTGAGCTATATCGTGGCCTGCCCGGAAACCGGCCGGGCCGCCGTCGTCGATCCGGTGCTCGATTACGACATCTATTCCGGGCGGACGGAGACGGCTTTCGCCGAGCGGCTTGTCGCGCGGGTTCGCGAGCGCGGCCTCAGCGTTGAGTGGATCCTCGAGACCCATGTGCATGCCGACCATCTGAGCGCGGGCGCCTTCCTGAAGCAGGCGCTCGGCGGCAGGACAGCCATCGGCGGCCACATCGTCGATGTGCAGGCGGTCTTCAAGGACATCTACAACCTGCCGCCGGAGTTCCTGACGGACGGCTCGCAGTTCGATTGGCTGTTCGGTGACGAGGAGCGGTTCCAGGTAGGGCAGGTGCCGGCGCGGGTGCTGCACACGCCGGGCCACACGCCCGCCTGCGTCACCTATGTCATCGGCGATGCCGCGTTCACCGGCGACACGGTCTTCATGCCGGATTTCGGCACGGCGCGCTGCGACTTTCCGGGCGGCGACGCGGCGGCGCTCTACCGCTCGGCGCGCCGCATCCTGTCGCTGCCGCCCGAAACGCGCGTCTTCGTCGGGCACGACTACGCGCCGGGCGGGCGCGAGGTCGCGTGGGAGACGACGGTGGAGGAGGAGCGCAGGGCGAACCGGCATGTGCGCGACGGCATCGACGAGCAGGCCTTCGTCGCCATGCGCACCGAGCGGGACAAGGTGCTGGATGTGCCGGCGCTGCTGCTGCCTTCGATCCAGGTGAACATGCGCGGCGGCGACCTGCCGGAGCCGGAAAGCAACGGCCGCGCCTATCTCAAGATCCCGCTCAACGCCTTCTGACCCATGGCCGACCTGCTGGACGCCACGGGCCTGCGCTGTCCGATCCCGGTCCTGCGGGCCCGCAAGCGCCTCAGGGCGATGGCGCCGGGCGACCGGCTGGAAGTGCTGACCGACGACCCGGCCTCGCCCATAGACATGCGCCATTTCTGCGCCACGGAAGGCCATGACATCGTTGAAGCCCAGGAAGCGGACGCGCCCTACCGGTTCGTGATCGCCAGAGCCGGATAGGCCCCCGCCGGCAGAGACCCCGCGCGGTGTGTCATGAAATGTCATGATCTGCATGCGGACAGCGCATAATCCGTAGCCGATTCGGGCATAACGCTCTCCGTTCTTTGACTTCCTCCTGGCTTGCGGGGGAGGTCGGGTCGGGGGCCGCTTACGCGCCAGCGGAAGGCGGGCGAAACCCGGCAAAGCCCCGCCGAGAGGCCCGCCCCCGGCCCCTCCCGCCCAGCGGGAGGGGAGAAGAACGGAGACGGCCCGAACTCCTCTCTTCCCGCCTGCTGGAAGGCCGGGCGAACGCCGCGGGAAAGCTCCTCTCCCGCTTGCGGGGGAGGTTGGGTGGGGGGCCGCTTTCGCGTCAGCGGAAGCGGCGGGGGCAAGCCTTTCCGCCGGCATTGCCGCCTTTCGTGACGTTCGCCGCGTTCGGCGCCGCGGCGGGGGCCGGTTGTCCTCATCGTTCCTCCTTCTGCCGACCGAGAGCGGGTCCCTGTTCCGCGCGTATCCTGCGCGGGCGCCTGTGCGCGTGCCGGCGCGCGTATCGCGGCGGCGCGGCTCGCGCGCCTGATTGCGCGCGCGAGACGCAGGGCGCACCTCTCCCGTCGGCTTCTCACGGGTTTTCAGAAAGTGGCGCCGCCCGGCCGCGCAACGCCCGGGACGCGGCTCCGGATGCCGCTTCCCTGGGGACCATCATAGCACAATCCGCCAGATGTCAAGCCCAAATTACGAACAAAAAGCAATTACATTAGATTTTTTTCAGATTTCGAGCACCTGCCGGCCACGCCTAAAGCCGGGCGGCGGCGGAACGGATTGCCTCCCAGGCCTGCTCGACATGGATGCGTTCGGTGCCGGTCTGCCCGATGGAGACGCGAATCGCATAGGCCCCGTTCACGCTGCCCTGCGTCAGGTAGATGCGCCCTTCGTCATTGATCGCGTGCAGCAGCCGTTCGTTCAACCCGTCAAGCGCTGTGTTCCCCTGAGGGGCATAGCGGAAATTCAGCAATGCCAGCGACCTGGGAGCCATAAGCTCGAATTCCGGATGCGCCGCGATCTCGCCTTCGAGCCATTCGGCCAGCGCGATATGCCGCCGCACCAGCTCGCGCAGGCCGGCGAGGCCGTAGCTGCGCAGCACGAACCAGAGCTTGAGCGCGCGGAAACGCCGGCCGAGCGGCACGCTCCAGTCGCGGTAGTCGATGACGGCGCCTCCCTCCCGGCTTTGCAGATAGGCCGGGAGGATCGAAAGGGTGCGGACCAGCGCGTCCGGGTCGCGAACGAAATGCGCCGAGCAGTCGAAATTGGTGAGCAGCCATTTGTGCGGATTGAAGACGAGACTGTCCACGGCCTCGATGCCCTGCAGCATCCAACGGTGCTCCTCGCAGATGAGCGCGCTGCCGGCCCAGGCGGCATCGATATGGAGGAAGACGTCATGGGCGCGGGCGACGGCGCCGATCCCGTCCAGCCGGTCGATGGCGCCGACGCCGGTCGTGCCGAGGCTCGCGACGATGCAGGCGGGCCTGAGGCCGGCCGCCTTGTCCGCGTGAATCGCCGCATCGAGCGCATCCGCCCGCATCGCGAAATCGTCGCCGGTCTCTACCAGCCGGACATGCCGGCGGCCGTAGCCGGCGATCTTCGCTCCCTTCTCGGTGGCCGAATGGGCCTGGTCCGAGGTGTAAACGACAGGCGCCGCGCCGGCTTCGGCGAGGCCGTGCTCGTTCGAGGCGCCTCCGGTTGCGCGCTCGCGCGCCGTCAGCAGGGCGCACAATATGGCCGAGGAGGCCGAGTCCTGGATGGTGCCCGCAAAGCCTTCCGGGAGGCCGATGGCCTGGCGCAGCCAGTCCAGCATGCGGGTCTCCATCTCGGTGGCGGCGGGCGAGGTCTGCCACAGCATGCATTGCGCGCCGAGCGCGGCCGTCAGCATCTCCGCCAGCACCGAAGGCGGGCTGGAGTTGGCCGGGAAATAGGCGAAGAAGCGCGGATGCTGCCAATGGGTCATGCCCGGCATCACGATGCGCTCGAAATCCGCGAACACGGCTTCCATGCCTTCGCCCGCCTCGGGCGGCGACGGGGGCAGGGCCGAGGCCACCTCGCCCGGACGGGTCTGCGCGCGGACGGGCAGGCGCTCCACCTCCGACATGTAGTCGGCCATCCAGTCCACGAAGCGGTGGGCGTGGGCCCTGAATTCCTCGGGCGTCACGGGGCCGGGCGCTCCGGCGCCATTGATTCCGGGGGCAGCATCGGGAGTATAGTCTCCGGCAATGAAATCGACCTGATGAGCATGGCATGACGACAGTTTCTCCAGAAGTCCTCGACAGCCCGGCAGCCTGGCGCGGCCCGGAGATGTGCGCCGGGAGCGGCTGGGAACTTCGCCTCTCCGGTGCCGAGATCGGGGAAATCGACCGCGCGGTCGCGGCCATAGACCGGCCCCTGATCGAGGTGGACAAGGCGGCATTCCCGCTGCCGGTGCTGGGTCCGAAACTCGCCGGGCTCAGGCAGGAATTGCTGGAAGGCAGGGGGTTCTTCCTGTTGCGCGGTCTGCCGGTCGGGCGCATGAGCCGGGAAGAGGCCGTGGCCGCCTTCTGGGGCATCGGCGCGCATTTCGGCAGCGCCCGCTCGCAGAACGCCAGAGGCCACCTGATGGGCCATGTCAAGGATGTGGGCCTGCACAGCAGCGATCCCAATGTCCGCGTTTACCAGACCCGCGAACGCCAGCTTTTCCACACCGATTCGGTCGATATCGTGGCGCTGATGTGCCTGCAGCCGGCGCGCTCCGGCGGCCTGAGTTCCATCGTGAGCTCCGTTGCTGTCCACAACGAGATGGCGCGGCGGCGCCCGGACCTTGCCGCCGAACTCTACGAGCCGTTCATCGTGGACCGGCGCGGCGAGGTGCCGGAAGGCATGAAGCCCTGGTTCGCGCTGCCCGTCTTCAACCGGATCGGCGACGAGCTGACCACGATCTACACACGGCGCTACATCGAGTCCGCGCGGCGCTTCCCGGAAGTGCCGGCCCTGACGCCGAAACAGGTCGAGGCCCTGAACCTGTTCGATTCGCTCTGCGAAAGCGAAGAATTCCGGCTCGACATGGCCTTCGAGGCCGGCGACATGCAGTTCCTCTGCAATCACGTCATCCTGCACGACCGGACCGCCTTCGAGGACTGGCCGGAGCCGGAGCGCCGCCGCCACCTGCTGCGGCTCTGGCTCTGCCCGCCCGAGGGGCGCCGGCTTCCGGAGGCCTTCGCCGCGCGCTATGGCAGCGTCCGGCCGGGCGACCGCGGCGGCATCGTGGTCAAGGACGCAGCGCCGGTGGTGCCTCTGGAAGCGGCCTGACCCGCGCCGAAACGAGAAACCGCTCCATCGCGCCTTCCGGCAGGTCGCGCGGCAGTTCGGCCTCCACCTCCAGCGCGGCCTTGAGGCGGAGGCGGTAGTCGGTGCGGCTGATTTCCACCGCGCCGAAGGTCGCCAGATGGTCGGTGAAGAACTGCGTGTCCAGAAGGCGGTAGCCGCCGATCCGGAGGCGGGCCGCGAGGTGGACCAGCGCCACCTTGCTCGCATCCCTGACCCGCGAAAACATGCTCTCCCCGAAGAAGGCGCCGTCTATGGCCACGCCGTAGAGGCCTCCCGCCAGCCGCCCCTCCAGCCGGCATTCGACGCTGTGCGCCGCGCCTTTGCGGTGGAGCTCCCGGTAGAGCCGCAGGATGTCGTCATTGATCCAGGTGTCGCCGTCATCCGCGCGCGGCTCGGCGCAGGCCGCGATCACCGCGTCGAAATCGCCGTCCACCAGGACCTCGAACCGGCCCTGGCGCACGGTGCGCGCGAGGCGCCGCGACACATGGAAGCCGTCGAGCGGGATGACGCCGCGCCGGCGCGGGTCCAGCCAGTAGAGCGAGTCGGAGCTGCGCCCGTCCGCCATCGGGAACAGCCCCAGCCGGTAGGCGGTCAGCAGCATTTCCGCCGAAATCCGCTTCAAGCGCCGTCCATCCAGCGTTCGAGCCAGTGAATGTCGCAGGCGCCGCTGTTGAAGTCCCGGTTGCCCGCGATATGGCGGTGCAGGTCGAGATTGGTGTCTATGCCCTCGATGACATATTCGTCGAGCGCGCGGGCGAGGCGGGCGACCGCCGTCCTGCGGTCCGGCCCGTGGACCACGAGCTTGGCGACCAGGCTGTCGTAATGCGGCGGCACGACACAGCCGGCGAAGAGCGCGGAATCGACGCGGACCCCCGGCCCGCCCGGCGGGTGGTATTCACGGACACGCCCAGGCGAGGGCACGAAGGTGCGAGCGTCCTCGGCATTGACCCGGCATTCGATGGCATGGCCGTCGAAGCGCACATCGTCCTGGCCGAAGGGCAGCTTGCCGCCTGCCGCGATCGCCAGCTGCTCGCGCACGATATCGACGCCCGTCACCATTTCCGTGACCGGATGCTCGACCTGGAGGCGCGTGTTCATCTCGATGAAGTGGAAATCCCGGCCGTCGAACAGGAACTCGAGCGTGCCCGCGCCCAGATAGCCGAGCCGGGCGACCGCGCTTGCGGCCCGCTGGCCGACCGCGGCCCGCTGGGCGTCGTCGAGGGCGGGGGAGGGCGCCTCCTCGATGACCTTCTGGTGGCGGCGCTGGATGGAGCAGTCGCGCTCGCCGAGATGGACGGCGTTGCCGCGGGAGTCCGCCAGCACCTGGACCTCGATATGGCGCGGGTTCTCGATGAACTTCTCGATGAACACCCGCGAATCGCCGAAGGCGCCTGCCGCCTCGCGCCGGGCCAGCCCGAGCGCGGGCGCGAGGTTCGCCGGCGTGCGGGCGATCTGCATGCCGCGCCCGCCGCCTCCCGCCGCCGCCTTGACCAGCACCGGATAGCCGATCCCGTCAGCGATTTTCTCCGCTTCCGCGTCGCTCTCCACTGCGGCCTCGCTGCCGGGAACGCCGGAAATGCCGACTTCCGCCATGGCCGCCTTGGCGGCGATCTTGTCGCCCATCGTCGCGATATGGTCCGGGCTCGGGCCGATGAATGTGAAGCCGTGGTCGGTCACGACCTGGGCGAAGGTGGCGTTCTCCGCAAGGAAGCCGAGGCCCGGATGGATCGCGTCGGCGCCGGCCACGCTCGCGGCCGAGACCAGCGCGGACATGCTCAGATAGCTGTCGCGCGGCGCGGGCGGGCCGATGCACACGCTCTCGTCCGCAAGGCGCACATGCATGGCGTCGGAGTCGATGGTGGAATGGACCGCGACGGTGCGGATGCCGAGGTCCCGGCAGGCGCGGATGATGCGGAGCGCGATCTCGCCGCGATTGGCGATCAGGACCTTATCGAACACCGGCTCAGCCGAGAATCATCAGGGTCTCGCCATATTCGACCGGGTCGCCGCTGGAGACGAGAACCTGCCGGACGACGCCGTCCGATGGAGCGGGAATCTGGTTGTACACCTTCATCGCCTCGATAATCAGCAGGATCTGGCCCGCCTGCACGCGGTCGCCGACCTGCACGAATGCCGGCTGCCCCGGCTCCGGCTGAAGATAGACCGTGCCCACGATCGGCGCCGTGACGGGCGTGCCCTCCGCGCCTGCGGGCGCCTGCTGCGGAGGTGAAGCCGCGTCCGCCGGCGGGGCTTCCTGCGGGGCGGCGGCCATTGCCACGGGCGCGGAGACCTGCACCGCGCCGCGGGCGGAGATTCTGAGGCTCCGGTCCCCGTCCCGGTATTCGATCTCGGCAACGCCGGTTTCGTCGAGCAGCGCCGCGAGCCGCCGGACCGCTTCCTCGTCGATGGGAAAGCCGCTCACGGCGCATCCCCGTCCGCACGCCAGCGGTCGGCCAGGGCCAGCAGCGCCAGCCGGTATCCCACGGGGCCGAAGCCCGCGATCATGCCGAGCGCGGCGCCCGAAATGTAGGAATGATGGCGGAAGGCCTCGCGGCGGTGGATGTTCGAGAGATGGACCTCGACGACCGGTCCCTCGAAGAGCGTGAGCGCATCGAACAGCGCGACCGACGTGTGGGTGTAGGCCGCGGCGTTGATGACGATGGCGTCGAAACCCCCGCGCGCCTCCTGTATCCAGGTGACGAGCTCGCCCTCTTGGTTGCTTTGCCGGCAGACGACCTCCATGCCGAGTTCGCCCGCGGCCGTCTTCACATCCGCGTCGATCTCCGCAAGGGTCGTACGCCCGTAAATCTCGGGCTGGCGCTGGCCGAGCATGTTGAGGTTCGGCCCGTTCAGAACCAGCACGCGCTTTGCCATGGTCATCCCCGCACCCGCGGCCGCTCAGGCCCCGCGGCTCCTCAGAAGGACTCCGTCCACGGCCTGAGATCGACCTCATGCGCCCAGGCCGAGCGATGCTGGCGGTGGACGTGCAGATAGGTCTCCGCAATCGAATCGGGGACCAGGAGGTGGTCTTCCGGCAGGCCGGGGTCGGGCGCATGGTGCGGCCCCAGAATGCCGCCGTCGATGACGAAATGCGCGATATGGATGCCTTTCGGCCCGTAGTCGCGCGCCATGGACTGCGCCAGCGCGCGCAGGCCGAACTTGCCGACCGCGAAGCCCGCCGACATGGCATAGCCCTTCACGGAAGCCGTGGCGCCGGTGAAGAAGATGCTGCCCGAGCCGCGCGGCAGCATGGCCCGCGCCGCTTCCCGGCCGACGATGAAGCCGCCGAGGCAGGCCTGACGCCAGGCCTGCTCGAACGCTTCGGTCTCGATGTCCACGACACTGGCGCGGACGCGGCCCGAGGCGTTGAAGACCACGATGTCCGGGTCCGGCGCCGCTGCGAACAGCGCCTTGACGCTCGCATCGTCGGTGGCGTCGCAGGCGTGAAGGCTGACGGCGTCGCCCAGTTCGGCGGCGACCGGCTCCAGCTTCGCCGGCGCGCGCGCGGCCAGTGCAACCTTCATGCCGGCGCGGGAGAAAATGCGTCCAAGCGAGGCGCCAAGGCCGGGTCCCACCCCGACAACGATCGCGGTTTCCGTCCCACTCATATCGGGAATGCTCCTATTCGGCGGCGGCCATTGTGTGTTTGCCGGGATTGCGAAGCGCTTCGAGATGCGCGTCGCGCTGCTTCTCCGCGGCTTCGAGATGGCGCAGCTTCACATGGCCGTAGCCGCGGATATGCTCCGGCACGCTGGCCAGGGCGACGGCGGCGGCGCTGGTCTCCGGCGCGAAGCGGCTCAGGATTTCCTCGACATCGGCCTCGTATTGCGCGATCAGCGCGCGCTCGCGGCGGCGCTCCTCCGTCCGCCCGAAGGGGTCGAAGGCTGTGCCGCGCAGGCCGCGCATGGCGGCGAGCAGCCGGAAGACATGCAGCATCCACGAGCCGAAACGCATCTTGCGCGGCTCGCCGGTCACCGGGTCCTTCCGGGCGAAGAGCGGCGGAGCCAGGTTGAACTCCAGCCGGTAGCCCCCCTCGAACTGGCGCTCGATCTGCCTGCGGAAGTCCCCCGAGGCGTGAAGCCGGGCGACCTCGTATTCGTCCTTGTAGGCCAGCAGCTTGAAGTAATAGCGCGCGACGGCATGGGAAAGCGGCCCGCCGCCCTCCACGCCTTCGACTTCGCGTACACGATTCACAAGTGCGGTGTAACGCGCTGCATAGGCGGCATTCTGGTAGCCGGTCAGAAAGTCGGACCTGCGGACGACCATGTCGTCCAGGCTTTCGAGAACCGGGCGCTCCTGCCTCGTGTCTGCCGGATATGCGATCCGCTCGACGAAGGCGAGGTCATGCGCCGCCCGCCGGCCCCAGTCGAACGCGGTCTTGTTCATCTCGACGGCGACGCCGTTGAGCTCGATGGCGCGCTCGATGGCCTCTGCGCCGACCGGGACCAGGCCCCTCTGATAGGCGAAGCCGGCCATGAACAGATTGGAGCCGATGGCGTCGCCCAAGAGCGCCGTGGCGAGGCGCGTGGCGTCGATCATTTCCACGGCATCGCCGCCGAGCGCCGCCTCGATCCGGGTGCGCAGCTCGTCCTCCGGGAAGGACATGTCCGGATTGCGGGCGAACTCGTTCGTGTAGGTGCGATAGGTGTTTATGACCGCCCGGCTGGTCCCGCGCGACAGCCTGGAGAGCGTGTCGATCTGGCTGGAGGTCACAAGGTCGCAGCCGATGAGCGCGCGTCCGCCGCCGAGACCGATGCGCACGCTGTGCAGGTCCTCCGGATTGTCGGCGATCCGGAGATGGCTCCAGACGGCGCCGCCTTTCTGGGCGAGGCCCGTCATGTCCATCACGGTGGCGGCCTTGCCTTCCAGATGCGCCGCCATGGCCAGCAGCGCGCCCACGGTGATGACGCCGGTGCCGCCGATGCCGTCGATCATGATCGAGTAGGGCTCGTCGGTCGCCGGGATAACCGGTTCCGGCAGGACTTCCAGCGGCCCCGGCGCCTGGCCGGCGGGCTTCCCCTTGCGCGGCTCGGCGTCATAGACCGTAACGAAGCTCGGGCAGAAGCCGTTCAGGCAGGAATAGTCCTTGTTGCAGGCGGACTGGTCGATCATCCGCTTGCGGCCGAACTCGGTCTCGACCGGGATGACCGAGACGCAATTCGACTTGACGCCGCAATCGCCGCAGCCTTCGCACACGGCCGGGTTGATGAACATGCGCTTGGGTGGGTTCGGGAAGGCGCCGCGCTTGCGCCGCCGGCGCTTCTCCGCGGCGCAGGTCTGCACATAGACGAGGCCCGAAACGCCCTTGATTTCCCGGAGCTCGATCTGGACCTGGTTCAACTCCGAGCGGTGCTTCACCACCGTGCCCGGCGCGAGGTCGCGGGCCTTTTCATAGGCTTCCGGCGTATCGGTGACGAGATAGACCGGCTTCACACCCTCGGCGGCAAGCTGCTGCGTCACCATCGCGGGCGACAGCGGCCCGTCCACCGGCTGCCCGCCGGTCATGGCGACGGCGTCGTTGTAGAGCACCTTGTAGGTCATGTTGGCGCCCGACGCGACGGCGGCGCGCACCGCCAGGATGCCGGAATGATAGTAGGTGCCGTCGCCGATATTCTGGAAGATGTGCGGCGTCTCGACGAAGTGGTGCAGCCCGGCCCAGGTCGCGCCTTCGGCGCCCATATGGGTGTAGGTGGCGGTCTTGTCCGGATCGACCCACTGCGCCATGAAATGGCAGCCGATGCCGGAGAACGCCCGCGACCCGTCCGGCAGCCGCGTGCCGGAATTGTGCGGGCAGCCCGAGCAGAAGGAGGGCGTGCGCACAAGGCTCGGCTGGTTGCCGCCCGACTGGCGCGTGACTTCGCGTATCGCCGCCAGGCGGGACTCGAAGCGCGAGATGTCCGCCATCCGGCCGAGCCGGGAGAGAATGACCTCGGCCACTTCCTCGGGCTGCAGTTCCCCGTGGGTCCGCAGCAGCTCCCGCCCGTCCTCATCGGTCTTGCCGACGACCCGGGGTCGCCGGTCGGCCGGCGTGCTGAAGAGAAGCTCCTTGATCTGCGGCTCGATCAGCCCGCGCTTTTCCTCGACGACGATGACCTCCTCCAGGCCTTCGCAGAAGGCGCGCATGCCTTCCGGCTCGATCGGCCAGGAGAGCGCCACCTTGTAAACCGAGAGCCCGAGCTCGCGCGCGGTGGAGTCGTCGATGTCGAGCGCCGAGAGCGCCTGCCGCGTATCCAGATAGGACTTGCCGGTCGTGACGATGCCGATCCGCCGGCCCGGTCCGCCGACCGTCACCCGATCCAGCCGGTTCGCGCGCACGAAGGCAACGGCCGCCGGCAGCTTGACATGGTGCAGGCGGGGTTCCTGTTCGACCCAGACATCCGGCCAGCGGATGTTGGGCCCGCCCTCCGGCATCTCGAAATCGGTCGGCAGCCGGATCTGCACCCGGTCGGGGTCGATATCGACCGTCGCCGTCGAATCGACCGTGTCCGTGACGCAGATGAAACCTGCCCAGAGGCCCGCATAGCGCGACATGGCGAAGCCGTAGAGGCCGAAGTCGAGGAACTCCTGGACCCCCGACGGGTTCAGGATCGGCACCATGGCATCAACGAAGGCGAACTCGCTCTGATGCGCCGTCGTGGAACTCTTGGCGATATGGTCGTCGCCCGCGAGCGCAATGACGCCGCCATGCGGATGCGTGCCGAACAGGTTGGCATGCTTGAGCGCATCCCCGGTCCGGTCCACGCCGGGCCCCTTGCCGTACCAGATGCTGAAAACGCCGTCATATTTCGCGTCGCCGAAGAAACCGGACTGCTGCGTTCCCCAGACGGACGTCGCGGCGAGGTCTTCGTTGACGCCCGCCTTGAAGACGATGTGGTGGTCCTGAAGATGCTTGCGCGCCGCCCAAAGCTGCTGGTCGTAGCCGCCAAGGGGGGAGCCGCGATAGCCGGAAACGAAGCCGGCGGTATTGAGACCCGCCGCCAGATCGCGGCGGCGCTGCACCAGCGGCAGCCGCACCAGGGCCTGGGCCCCGGTCAGCAGAACCCGTCCTTCGTCCAGTGTGTATTTGTCGTCCAGCTTGACTTGCGCAAGCGCCATATCCGGGCTCCTGGGGCCGAGGCCTTTCCTGATGAGGCCGAACCCCGATTATCTACGATGAGGCGGCGTTTCGTCCATGGGGCACCCTATTCGGCGTCGGCCCGGGTGCGGGCCCAGCTGTCCTTGATGACGGTCAGCAGATGGCGCTCGCGCACGGTGTCGATCGATGCGGAAACGGTCATGCCCGCGCGCAGCGGAGGCGCGCCGGGCCGGTCCTGCAGCATCAAACGGACGGGAAGGCGCTGCACCACCTTGACCCAGTTGCCGGTCGCGTTCTGCGGCGGAAGCACGGCGAATTCCGCGCCGGTGGCCGGGCTGATGCTATCCACGACCGCCTGCCACACGAATTCCGGATAGGCATCGACCACAACCGTCGCCTTCTGGCCGACCCGGACATGGGTCAGCTCCGTCTCCTTGAGATTGGCTTCGACCCAGGGCTGCTGCTCGACGATGATGGAGAACACCGGCTTGCCGGATTCGACATATTCGCCGGCCTGCAATTTCACATTGGAGACGATGCCGCCGACCGCGGCGCGGACAACCGTGCGTTCGAGATCGAGCCTGGCCGCGTCGCGCAGCGACTCCTTTTCCCGGTACATAGGGTGCCTCTCGACAGGGGTATCCAGCGCGCCGCCCAGCTGCACCAGAACCCGGCTCAGCCGCTTCCGCGCCACTTCCGCCTGCTTGCGGATCACCTCGGTCCGCTGGCGAGCGACCGCCAGGTCGTGCTCGGCGGCTTCCAGCCTGATTCGGGCCGCAGCGCCCCGGCGCTGCAGGTCGCGGAGGCGCTTCACCTGCTTGCGGTGGTAGCGAACGGCCTCAAGCGCCTCCTGCGATTCGCCTTCCGTCACCTCCAGCTGGCCCGCCGCGACTTCGTATTCGGCCCGCAATCCGAGCAGTTCGTCGCGCACCATGCCCATTTCCGCCTCGGCGCGCGCCAGGCGAATCTCGACAGGCATCGGGTCGATGCGGAACAGCAGGTCCCCGGCGCGAACCACCTCGTGGTCGCGCACGGCGACATCCACGACCCGTCCCTCTATGTCGGCGCTGACCTGGACGATGTCGTTCTTCACATAGGCGTTTTCGGTCGTCACATAACGCCCGCCCGTGAGATAGACATAGGACCCGATCGCTATCGCGGCGAGCGGCACCACGATCAGCAGGAACAGGCGGGTCAGGGCCCGGCTTACGCGGCGCAAACTCATTGGGCTGCCATCTGTCGGTCGGCCGCATTGGCAGCCTGGTTACTGTTCTGGAGCATTTCCTGCAAACGGGCCTTGACCGTTATCAGCACTTCCACGGCCTTGTCGTGTTCGGCTTCGTCGAGGTCGCTCAGGGCTTCATGAATCGTCTCAAGGGCGATCGTGCGCATCGTTCGTTCGATCCGCTCGGCTTCGGGCGTAAGGTGGATGCGCTTTACGCGCCGGTCCGTCAGGTCCGCTTCCCGCACCACGAAGCCGCTTTTCTCCAGCCGGTCGATGAGGCGGCCGGCGGACCCCTTTTCCATCTCCATGGTCTCCGCCAGTTCCGACTGGGTGCAGCCGGGCTGGCGGTAAATGCGGGTGAGCGCCAGCCACTGCGAGCGCGTAAGGCCGAAATCCCGCACCCGGCGGTCGAACTCGGTGCGCAGCAGGCGGGCGACGTCTGAGACCAGAAAGCCGAAATAGCGTTCGTCTTCCATGTGTTCGGGAACCCGGAATTAGTTACCTAGGCGACTTTATGCAGAGATATGGTCGCCCAGGCAACAAAGTCAAGACGCCAATTTCGAAACAGCGGGGCCGAAAACGCGAAATCTCACGCGCCGCCGCAGGCGCCGCCGCCGAGCACGCAGAACCTCGCGCAATGCACATGGTTGAGGGGCACGGACCCGGCGGCCTCGGACAGCGTCTCGCCGAGTTCGAAACGCGGGTCATAGGGCAGGAGGGTGCAGGCGACGACAACCGGCCTCTCCGCACCCCGGCGCTTCACGACCATGCGGGAGGACGAGCACATGATATCGGAGGGCGACTTGCCGAGCGCCGCCCAGCAGGCGGCGCTGATCTCGGGCACGGGCGCGCCTTCATCCATTTCGGGAAACAGCGTCAGGGAAACCGGGTCATCGGCGTTGCAGCCAATGCCCAATCCGGCGAACAGGCGCGCATAGCCGGCGCGTGCGGAGGTTTCGTCTTCTCCCCAGCAGGTCCGGCCGGCGACTTCCGGCGCGAAACCGTTCCCGTCGAGCCAGGACAATCCGGCGAGCGCGGCCTCCCAGCTGCGTTCGCCCCGTTCCGTCTCATGCAGCGCTTCGGTGTAATGGTCCAGCGAGACCCGAAGGCGAACCCTGCCGCCATGGCGGGCCCGGAGTGCCAGCAGCGCCCGGCTGTGCTTCATCATCGGGCGCATCGCGTTGGTCAGCGTCAATGTCTCGAAGCCGCGTTCGAGCGTCTCCGCCAGCATGGCCATGAATTCCGGGTTCATGAACGGCTCGCCGCCGGTGAACCCAATCACGCGGGTACCGGCATCCGTTCGGGCGATCTCGTCCAGATACGCCGCGACTTCGCCGGCCCGGATATAGGTCAGCCGGTCGTTGCGGGGGCTCGACTCGATGTAGCAATTGCGGCAGGCGAGATTGCAGAGCGTCCCGGTATTGATCCAGAGCGTCTCCAGCCTGCGCAACGCAACCCGCGCACGGCGGCTGCCGTCCGCAGTCAGGTCGGGGTCCTGGAATTTTCCGCGGTCAGCTACGCCCGCCGGCACCGAATCCGGCATCAGCGCCTCCGGCCAATTCGACCCTGCCGTTATAGAAGACAGGCTGCCGGACCGTCCAGTTCAACCTGCCCGCAATCGACCGCTTTGCACCGAAGGCTGAGGGTTTCTATGGTGCGGCCATCCAATGCGAGGAGTAGCAGGCATGACGATCGCCAAGGGAGACAAGGTTCCGGCCGTTACCCTGAAGGAGGCAACGGACGGTGGACCGCAGAGCGTCGAAACGGCAGACCTCTTCGGCGGCAGGAAGGTGGTCGCCTTCTGCGTGCCCGGGGCCTTCACGCCCACCTGTTCGGCGAAACACCTGCCGGGCTTCGTCGAAAAGGCGGATGCGATCCGGGCCAGGGGGGTGGACGACATCGTCTGCCTTGCGGTCAACGACGCCTTCGTCATGAACGCCTGGGGAGAACAGGGCGGCGCGGCCGGCAAGATCCGGATGCTCGCCGACGGCAATGGCGACCTGGCCAGGGCGATGGGGGTCGAACTGGACCTGAGCGCACTCGGGCTCGGCGTGCGTGCGCGGCGCTATTCGATGATCGTGGAAGACGGCACGGTCACGCAGCTGAACCTGGAAGACGGCGGGGCCTTCGAGGTTTCCAGCGCCGAGAAAATCCTCGAGCAGCTCTAGCGTTCTTCGCCCTCGCGCTCGGCCTGTTGGCGCGCGAGGGCATCGACGCGCTCGTTTTCGGCGTGGCCGGCATGGCCGCGGACCCAGAGCCATTCGATTTCATGGCGGGCCGCCGCCATGTCGAGCCGCTGCCACAGGTCGATATTCTTCACGGGCTTCTTCGCCGCCGTGCGCCAGCCATTGCGCTTCCACACCGGCAGCCAGGACCGGATGCCGTCCATGACATAGCGGCTGTCGGTCACCAGGCGCACGGAGCAGGGCCGGGTGAGGGCTTCGAGACCGGAAATGACGGCCATCAGTTCCATGCGATTATTGGTGGTGTGCGGGGCGCCGCCGGCCAGTTCCGATTCCCGCGCGCCGTAGCGCAGCAGCGCCGCCCAGCCGCCGGGGCCCGGATTTCCGAGACAGGCGCCGTCGGTGAAGATCTCGACGCCGGTCATGAGAGCTCGCCGAGCTTGCGCATGTATTCGAGCGGATCCTTGGGCGTCATCAGGGCGGCGGGGGCCGGGTAGAGCCAGTCATGCAGCCGGGTCAGAAGGAAGCGGAGCGCAGCACCCCGCCTCAGCGTCGGCAAGGCGTGCAGCTCGGCGGATTCGAGCGGCCGGACGGCTTCGTAGCCTTCCTGCATCTCGACCGCGGCATGTGTGTCGAAGCGCCCCTTTGCATCCACGGCCCATGCGACCTGGGTAATGGCAAGGTCGTAGGCGAGCGCATCCGTGCAGGCGAAATAAAAATCGTAAATGCCCGATACGGCGCCGTCCCGGAAGACCGCATTGTCCGGGAAGAGGTCGGCGTGGATAGCGCCGCCGGGCAGCGCCGCCGGCCAGGTCTGCGCGAGTTCGCCGAGGGCTGCGGCGATGTATTCGGCGAGGCCGGCGGTCACCTCGTCGGCGCGCCCGGACGTCAGGGCGGCTAGGCGGCGCCACCCGTCCGGGCCCAGGTCGTTGGAACGCCTCGAAGGAAACCCGGCGCCGGCCAAGTGTAGCCGGGCGAGCGCCTCGCCGATCGCCCAGAACGCGCGCGGATCGCGTTCGCCCTCCAGAAAGGTCACGATGAGCGCCGTCCGCCCGGCGAGCGGCGCCAGACTCGTTCCGTCGAGGCGGCGCACCGGGGCGGGGCAGGGCACGCCGCGAACGGCGAGGTAGTCCATCAGGTCCACGAAGAACGGCAGGTCCCCGGGGTCGATCCGGTTCTCGAACAGGGTCAGCACATACCGGTCCGAACCGGTTTCGAGCAGATAGTTCGTGTTGTCGATTCCCTCGGGGATGGGCTCGAACCGCAGCAGGCAGCCCAGCCGGTAACCGGCCAGGAAACGCTCCAGCGCGGCCTCGCCGACCGGCGTATAGACTGCCATCCGGGGTCAGGCCACCAGTTCGCGCGGCAGTTTGAACTTCACAGTTTCCAGCGTGTCCGTCCAGTCCTCGACCGTCACATCGAAGCGTTCGCGGCAGGCCTGCACGACCTCTTCGACGAGCACTTCCGGCGCCGATGCGCCTGCGGTGACCGCCAATACCCGGATGTCCATCAGCGCCGCCCAATCGACATGGGCCACGCCGTCCACGAGATATGACCGCAAACACCCTGCCGCCCTTGCGACCTCGACCAGGCGGTTGGAATTCGACGAGTTCCGGGACCCGATCACGAGCACGGCGTCCGCGCCGGGCACGGCGGCCTTGACCGCGGCCTGGCGGTTGGTCGTGGCGTAGCAGATGTCTTCCCGTCTCGGTTCGTGCAGATCGGGAAACCGCGTGCGCAGCGCCTCGATGATCTCCGCGGTATCGTCCACCGAAAGCGTCGTTTGCGTGACATAGGCAAGTTCACGCCCGGCCGGGGGCTCGACCCGCTGCGCATCGTCAACCGTCTGGATCAGCTCGATGGCGCCCTTCGGCAACTGGCCCATCGTGCCCACGACCTCCGGATGGCCGGCATGGCCGATCAGAAAGATGTGCCGGTCCGTCGCGAAATGCCGCTCGGCCTCCCGATGGATCTTGCTGACCAGCGGGCAGGTCGCATCGATGTAATGCAACTCGCGCCGTCCGGCTTCCGCGGGGACGGACTTCGGCACGCCATGCGCCGAAAAGACGACCGGCACCTCGTCCGGCACCTCGTCAAGCTCCTCGACGAACACCGCGCCCTTTTGCTCGAGCGTCTCGACGACGAAACGGTTATGCACGATTTCGTGGCGCACATAGACCGGCGCGCCGTAGCGTTCGAGAGCGGCTTCGACGATCTCGATTGCGCGAACGACGCCCGCGCAGAATCCACGCGGACCGACCAGACGGATCGTGAGAGCCGGCTTCTCGCTTGTCATTGTGCCTACCTCCGGTCCGTTCTAAGGTCCGCAGCGCGCTTGGCGCACCGCCGAACCTAATCCAGAGGGCAGTCGATGGCGAGAGGATTCGCAGCCCGGGCCGCCGCGTCGGTCGCGGCGCTTTCGATACTGGCCGGGTGCTCGAGCCTTGGCATGGACTCTGTCCTCTGTCCGACGGTGGATGTCCTGGACGGCGCAAGGCAGCTGACAAGGTTCAAGGGCGGCGGGCGCGATCTGACGGATGTGGAATTCCAGGCCCATGTCGGGAACCTCTCGGCAGACTGCAGTTTCGACGACGACACCAGGGTCGGCTCCATCGATCTCGACATCGTGTTCCGCGCGCAGCGCGGCCCCGCAGGCGCCGCGGCCGACCACGAATTCGGCTATTTCGTTGCGGTGATCGATCCTGCCGGCGACGTTGCGGCGCGGACACCGTTTTCGGTCGAGGTCTCGCTGGAAGGCAGCCGGACGGAGGATGCGAAGTCGGAACGACTGGCCCTGGATATCCCGACGGGGGAAAACACCTCTCTGGCCTCCTACCGCGTCTATGTCGGGATGCAGCTGACGAAGGACCAGTTCGAGTACAATCTCGGCAGCCGCCGTTAATCGGAAATCCCGAACCGGCTCAGCGCGAAGGCGTAGAGTTCCGCGAGTTCGTTCAGGGTCTCGAACCGCCCGGACGCGCCGCCATGCCCGGCGGTCATGTTCGTTCGCAGCAGCAGCACAGGGTCGCCTTCGACTGTCTCACGCAGCGCGGCGATCCATTTCGCCGGCTCCCAATAGGTGACGCGCGGGTCCGACACGCCCGCAGTGGCGAAAATGTCGGGATAGGGCGCGGCGGCGATGTTCTCGTAGGGGCTGTAGGCGGCGATGCGCCGGAACGCCTCCCCGTCCTCTATCGGGTTGCCCCATTCCGGCCATTCCGGCGGCGTCAGCGGCAGGGCCGGATCGGACATGGTGTTGAGCACATCGACGAACGGCACTTCGGCCAGCACCGCCGTGAACAGCTCCGGCGCCCGGTTGGCCGCCGCGCCGACGAGCAGGCCGCCGGCGCTGCCGCCGTGAGCGACGATGCCGCCGGCGCAGCCTTCGGCCATCAAATGGCGTCCCGCCGCGATGAAGTCGTCGAAACTGTTGGTCTTGCCGGCGAGCTTGCCGGTCCGGTACCAGCGGTAGCCGCGGTCCGTCCCGCCCCTGATATGGGCGATGGCATAGACGAATCCCCTGTCCACCAGGCTGAGCCTCGAGGTCGAGAATGCGGCAGGGATCGATATGCCGTAGGCGCCGTAGCCGTAAAGCAGGCAGGGCGGCGGCGGCGAGAATTCGAGATCGGCGCGGTAGAGCAGGGTGACGGGCACCGCCTCGCCGTCCGGCGCGGTCGCGGTCAGCCGGCGCGTGCGGTAATCCCCGGGGTCGTGGCCGCTCGGCACTTCCTGCTTGCGCAGCAGCCGGCGCGTCCGGCCGGCCATGTCGTAGTCATAGACATGCGTCGGCGTGGTCGGCGAGGCATAGGAGAAGCGCAGCGTGTCGGTCTCATATTCGAAGCCCGGCAGGATGCCGAGGGCATACGCCTCCTCGTCGAAGGCGATGGCGTGTTCCTCGCCGGAACCGAGGGCCCGCACGACGATCCGCGGCAGGCCGTCCTCGCGCTCCAGCCGCACGATCCAGTCCCGGAACAGCAGCATTTGCAGGATGAGGCAGCCCGGCCGGTGGGAGACAAGGTCCTCCCACGCTTCGGGGTCCGGGGCGTCGAGCGGGGCGGCGGCGACGCGAAAATCCTCGGCCCTGCGGTCATTGGTGAGGATCAGCAGCCGTTCCCCCTGATCTCCCAGCGAATATTCCACATCCGCACGCCGGGCGGCGACAAGGCGCGGCGGGTCCTGCGGCCGGTCCGCATCGACCAGCCGGATTTCGCCGCTCGTGTGGTCGTGCGAATCCAGCAGGACGAACCGGCCGCTCTCGGTCTTGCCGACATCGAGGAAGAAACCGGGGTCGGGCTCCTCGTAAACGAGTTCGGGCTCTCCTCCGAGGCTGCGGCGGTAAACCCAGCGCGGCCGCGCATTGTCGTCGCGCACGGTGTAGAAGACGGTCCGGCTGTCATTGGCCCACACGACGCCGCCCGCCGTGCGCCCGACCCTGTCCTCGAGGTCCGCGCCGCTCGCGGCGTCCCGGAAGGCGAGCGTGTAGTCCTCTGAGCCCGAGAGATCGACGGTGTAGGCGATGAGCCTGTGGTCGGGGCTGTGGGCGCAGGCGGCGATGCGGCAATAGGGCCGGCCCTCCGCCAGCAGGTTGCCGTCCAGCAGCACCGTCTCGCCGCCGCCGCTGTCCTGCCGGCAGAAAAGCGGATGCTCGCCGCCGGTCACGAACCGGGTGTAGTAGGCGAACGGGCCGTCGGGCGCGGGCGCGGTCGTGTCGTCCTCCTTGATCCGGGCGCGCATCTCCTGCCTGAGCCGCTCCTGCAGGCCGCGCAACGGCTCCATGACCGCCCTTGTGTATTCGTTCTCGGCCTCCAGGTGCCCGTGGATGTCGTCCGGCAGGACGGAAGGGTCGCGCATCGCCTCCTGCCAGTTGTCCGCCCGGAGCCAGGCATAGGGGTCGATGCGCTCCTGCCCGTGCTGGGTGATGCTCTGCGGCCGCTGTTCCGCGCGCGGCGGGCTTGCGGCGTTCCCCGTCTCGCTGATCCGCGTGAACGCCCGCAAAGTCTCCTCGCTGACATGGTGCTCGATGCCTTCGGCGTCGCGCCGCGCGGTCTCGTCGCTGACCCCGATGGTCTTGAGGAAATCCAGCACGATCTGGTGGCGCCGGCGCGAGCGCAGCGCCATCCGGCGGCCCTTTCCGGTAAGGAAGATCGAGCGGTAGGGCCGGGTCGTCACCAGCCCGTCGCGCTGCAGGCGGGCGACCGCCTTGCTGGCCGTCATGTGGGTGACGCCCATGCGCCGCGCGATTTCGACCAGGCGGGCCTCGCCATTGGCCTCGATCAGGTCGTCGATCAGTTCGACATAGTCTTCCGCGAGCTCCTTGCGCCGCGCCAGACGGGTATGGGTGAATACGGCGGCCTGCCGTTCGGCGTCCCCCAGCGCTTCGTCGGTATCGTCGCGGTCGTCGTCCTGCCGGTCGGTCATCACCCGCCACCTATGACGGAAGCGCACGCTCCGGGCAAGCGAATCGCCGGGCTAATGCGAGTCGGCCCAGTTGTCCGCCGTTCCGGTCTCGACCACCAGCGGTATCGCAAGCTCCGCCGCGCTTTCCATCGCCCCGGCGACACAGGCGCGGGTCTCCTCGACCTCGTCCTGCGGCACCTCGAAAAGCAGCTCGTCATGGACCTGAAGGATCATGCGCGCCTTCAGGCCCGCTTCGGCGAGCGCCGGTGGCACGCGCAGCATGGCGCGCTTGATGATGTCCGCGGCCGAGCCCTGGAGCGGCGCATTGATCGCGGCCCGCTCGCCGAAGCTGCGCCGCGCGGGGTTCTTGTCTGCGATGTAAGGCGTCCGGCATTTCCGCCCGAATATGGTCGGCACATAGCCGTGCTTGCGCGCAAAGGCCCGCGCCCGGCCCATATAGTCGCGGATGCCGGGATAGCGCTCGAAATAGGCGTCGATATAGGCCCGCGCCTCGCCCTGGGGGATCGCAAGCTGGCGCGAGAGGCCGAAAGGCGAAATCCCGTAAATGATGCCGAAATTGATCGCCTTGGCCCGCCGGCGCGTCATCGGGTCCATGCCTTCGACAGGCTGCCCGAACACCTGCGAGGCGGTGAGCGCGTGGATGTCGAGGCCGGCGTGGAACGCCTCCCTCAGCGGCTCGATCTCCGCGACATGGGCGAGCAGACGCAGTTCGATTTGCGAATAGTCCGCGCTGACGAGCATGTGGCCCGGTTCCGCCACGAAGGCGCGGCGGATCTTCCGGCCTTCCTCGGTGCGCACGGGAATGTTCTGGAGGTTCGGGTCGTTGGAGGAGAGGCGGCCCGTGCCGGCAACCGCCTGGGAGAAGGAGGTATGGACACGCTGCGTGCCGGGGTGGGCGGCGGCGGCCAGCGCCTCCGTGTAGGTGCTGCGCAGCTTCGAGAGCTGGCGCCAGTCGAGCACGCGGGCCGGCAGGTCATGACCCTGCGCGCGCAGGTCCTCCAGGATTTCGGCGCCCGTTCCATAGGCCCCGGTCTTGCCCTTCTTTGCGCCGGGCAGGCTCATTTCGTCGAACAGGATTTCGCCGAGCTGCTTGGGCGAACCGATATTGAAGGGCCGGCCGGCAAGGCCGTGAATTTTCTGCTCAAGGTCGCCGATCCGCCGCGCAAAGTCCTTCGACAGCGCATTCAGCGCCGCGACATCGACCTTGATGCCGGCATTTTCCATGTCGGCGAGCACCGGGATCAGCGGACGCTCGATGGTCTCATAGACCGCCGCCATGCGCTCCTCGCGGAGCCGCGGACGCAGGATTCCGTGCAGTCTCAGCGTGATGTCGGCGTCTTCGGCCGCATAGTCGAGCGCCTTGTCGAGCGCCACCTTGTCGAAGGTGACGGCGTTCCGCCCCTTGCCGCAAACGCTTTCGTAGCTGATGCACTGATGGCCGAGATGCAGGCGCGCAAGCTCGTCCATGCCGTGGCCGTGGCTGGAGCCGTCCAGCACATAGGACAACACCATCGTGTCGTCGATGGGCGACACGCTTATACCATGTCCTGCGAGGACTTCCATGTCGTATTTGATGTTTTGCCCGACCTTTAGCACGGCGTCGGAGGAGAGCAGCGGGGCCAGTATCGCAAGCGCAGTTTCGGGAGAAAGCTGGCGCGGGGCCTCGGCTTCCAACAGTTCTGCCGCCAGGTCGTGACCGACGGGGATGTAGCAGGCCCTGCCGGGCGCCACGGCCAGCGACAGGCCCACAAGGCGCGCGCGCTGCGCATCCAGGCTGTCGGTCTCCGTGTCGATGGCGACGATGCCGGCTTCGAAACCCGCTTCGACCCAGTGCTTTAGCGTCTCCTCGCCGGTCGCGAGCTCGTATTCGGCTTCGACCGGGGCGGCCGGCTGCTCTTCCTCGCCGGCGCCGCCGAGCCGGGCAAGAATAGAGGCGAAGCCCTGTTCTTCCAGAAACGGCCTGAGGCGCGCCGGATCGAGGCCCGGCACGGCGAAGGCGTCCAGGTCTTCCGTGACCGGCGCGTCGTCGCGCAGCAGCACGAGTTCCCGCGAGACGCGCGCCTGCTCCGCGAATTCGATGAGGTTGCTGCGCCGCTTGGGCTGGCGGATTTCGTCGGCCCGCGAGAGCAGCGTGTCGAGGTCTCCATATTCCTCGATCAACTGCGCCGCCGTCTTGACGCCAATGCCGGGCACACCGGGCACATTGTCGCTGGAATCGCCGGCAAGCGCCTGCACGTCCACCACCTTTTCCGGCGGCACGCCGAAGCGCTCGACCACCTCCGGCCCGCCGATCCTGCGCTGTTTCACCGGGTCGAAGAGCGATATCCGCTCGTCCACGAGCTGCATCAGGTCCTTGTCGGAGGAGACGATGGTGACCTCGGCGCCCAGCGCCGCCGCCCGGCGGGCATAGGTCGCGATGATGTCGTCGGCCTCATAGCCCGGCAGTTCGGCGACCTGCAGGTTCAGCGCCTTGACGGCATCGCGGATGAGCGCGAATTGCGGCACGAGCTCGGGCGGCGGGTCGGGGCGGTTCGCCTTGTAGTCGGCGTAGATGTCGTTGCGGAAGGTCGTCCGCGCCACATCGAACACGACCGCGATACGGTCGGCGTCGGTGTCCTCGACCAGCCGCATCAGCATGGCGGTGAAGCCATAGACGGCGTTGACGGGCGTCCCGTCCGGCCGCGTCATGGGTGGCAGGGCGTGGAAGGCGCGGAAAATGTAGCCGGAGCCATCGACCAGAAAGACGTGGCGCGGCGCTTCTTCCGTCAATGCGCCGTGCGGAGGCCGGCTCCGTCCTTCAGCACGAAACGCCGGCCGCAATAGGGGCAATCCACCCGGCCTTCACTGTCCAGATGAAGATAGACGCGCGGGTGGCCGAGCGCGCCGCCGCCGCCGTCGCAGGCAATCGCGGCCTCCTCGACCTCAATCGTCTCCGGCGGTTCCATCGTCACTTCCCCTCGGCCTTGCAGGCGGTGCCGGAATGATAGCGAAGCCCTTTCGGCGCGCAACACGGAAGGCAGGCCCCGGTCGCTGCACGGCGGTTTGGACCGGTGCTACCCGCGCGTCCCATCGTCCCGGCTGCGGGCCGCGAAGAACTCGAGGCATTGCCGCGCGACCGGGCGGGCGCGACCGCGTTCGGTAAGTCTGGCGAAGCAGGCTATGTCGCGTTCCACGAAGCCGTCCCGGACCGTGAGCAGCGCGCCGGTCCCGACATAGCGGTCGAGGAAGTACCGCCAGCCGAGCGCGAGGCCGCGCCCGGCGCAGGCGGCGTCGATCAGGTAAACATAGTCTTCGTAGGCCACGTAGCGCGGTTTGGGGTTCGGTTCCCCGACAGCCTCGAACCAGTCGTCCCATGTTGACCAGCCCCGGCTGGGCCGCGCGAGGTAGAGGAACGTCAGCGGACCCCAATCCTCGACCGGCCGGCGCAGGATGTCGGCGTGCTCCTCGGCATAGGCGGGCGAACACAGCGCCGTCACCGCCTCCCGGAAGGCCACCGCCCGGTCTTCCGGCGCGCTGTCGCCGGCGTCGTAGGTCAGCACGAGGTCGGCGTCGTCCGCCACCCGGTCCAGCAGGTCGTAGTCCGAGACCAGGACGCGGACGCTGCTGCCTTCGCCGAGCGCCTGGTGCAGCTCCTGGAAGCGCGGCATCAGAAACATCTCCGAGACCGCGTGGCCGCAGGCGATGACCACACGGTTGTCCTCGATCAGGTCCCCGACGACGATACCGCCTTCGGCGATGCGCGAGAGCGCGGAGGCGACGATCTTGCAGTACATCTCGCCCGCCGCGGTGAGCCGCACGCCGCGGTGGAGCCGCTCGAACAGGCGAACCGCGAGTTGGCGCTCCAGCCCGGCAATGTTGCGGCTGACGACCGACTGCGTGGTGCAGAGTTCCTCGGCGGCCGAGCTGAAGCTCCCGTGCCGGGCGGCGGCCTCGAAGGCGCGCAGGAAGCGCATCGAAGGCAACGGACCTCGTATAGCAGAATTGGGGGTCAACCTATTCAATCTTTGAATTTCACAAACCCTTTGCGCCCCTCTATCAGAATTGTTCGTCACGGTCGAGGGCGTATCCGTGCAGGTAGTGCCTCAGTTTGATTTTGAGAAGTAGAGACAATTGGTGCTCCGACCAAGTGGGTTTGTGGCGTGAACGAGACAAGCTTGATTACCATCTTCCTGAGATATCTCGCGAGCCACGCTGTCTAACAATGTATGCAAGTCCCCTTCATTTCCCTTGTTCGAAAGGCTCCCAAATCCCCGATCGAATTTCCTTAGAAGCCGGGCCTCATCGTCATGACATTTTCCCACGTTGCATTACCTTGAATTTTCCCATGTGGAACACCCGACTACGAACATGAATTCCCTTCATAACATTTCCGCCATCCGGTGTCGCACCGGACAACAACGGCGACTACAGAACGTCGGCCTGAGAGTGGCGGTTTCGTTCCTCTGCGAAACCGCAGGCCGGCAGCGCACCCGGGGGGAAGGCCGCTCCTCCTCTTCCTCCCGGGGCGCTCGAACGCAAAGGAACACCGTCCGGCAGTCGCCTGGGTTGCTGGACGGCAGCGCTCCGGAGGATTGCCGCGGCCCCCAAGCGCGGCGCCTCCGGGGCGCGCATTTTGGAGGTAAACGATGATCCCGATTTTTCTCGAGGCGCCCACATCTTTGCCGAAAACGGCCCGGTCAACTTCGTCGGCGGGTCTGGTGTCCGCAACCAGCAGAACGCTGTGCTGAAGGCGCTCAAGAATATTGTTGCGAATTTGCAAAATCCAATGGCGGACTACAAGGCGCAGCGGCGGCTGCTCGATGGCTTGGGACAATATTGCCGCCGACACTACGAACGCAACCGGATCGCGCGAGAGCAAAAGCTGATGCATCCAGGCAGCGACGGCCCGGAAAACGATATGCTGACCTGCCCGTCTTCATATGCCGAAAGTCACGAGAAGACCCGGGACGAACGCCTAAACCCACAGTCTTCGGTTGAAAATTACCCACGGAGACAATTGCCCGGGGAGTTTTCGTCAAGCTTCACCGACTCCCGCTGAGTGGGCAATCGAGCTACACCCGGGCGAAACGGGCGCTGGATTTGCGCAGAATTCCGTTGGCCTGGGACAGCTTGCGAACTCCCGCCGGACAACGTTTCAAATGTCTTCCCATAACAGCTCCTCCTCCTCACAAGACGGAGCTTCCAGGAAAGCCGGGGCAGTTCAGATGCGCACCTTCTGGCAAACAATCTCTATCGGCACCGTGCATCGGTCTCTCGACGCGCGCCCGTTGTTTGCTACCGCTTCGCGAGCGCGTTCGCCGAGGGCAAGCATGACGGCGCGATGCGGCGGTTTTCCGCCGGCCTCGACGATAGCGCGCGAGCGGACGGCGAAGTCGCGCGCTTCGCTGCTTGTGTCCCGCAGGCGCTCGATCCTGAAGCCCGAGGCTTCGAGGTCGGTGCGGGTGGCCTCCGGCGTTGCGAGGAAGCTCGACGCGGCGGTCCGTGCCCAGGGCAGTGGGTAGTCGGGTTCGCCGCCGGGACCCCGGGCGACTTCCGACAGGGCGAGCCACCCGCCGGGCTTCAGCACGCGGCGGACCTCCCGGTAGAAGGCGCGCTTGTCGGCGATGTTCATGGAGACGTTCATGGAATAGGCGCCGTCGAAGGCCGCGTCCTTGAACGGCATTGTCAACGCGTCGCCCTGCTGGAACGACACGCGGTCCTCAAGACCCACCCGTCCCGTCAGGAGCCGTGCAGCCTCGCAGAACTCCGCCGTCAGGTCGATGCCGGCGACGCGGCAGCCGAAGCGCCGGGCCATGTAGCGCGCCGGGCCGCCGAGGCCGCTGCCGATATCCAGAATGCGGTCCTTCGCGGAGACTTGGAGTCGGTTCGCCATGTCCTCGGTCGCTTCCAGGCCGCGGCCGTGGAAATGGTCGTAGGGTGCGAGCTCTTCCAGGGTCGGGTTCTCCGGATCGACCCCGTCTTCGGCCAGGCTCACCTCCAGCCGCGCGAGCAGGCCGCCATCCGCGTAATGGCCTGAAATGTCGGACGCCGCATTCATTGCCGGCCCTTTCCCCTTGAAATGCCGGACGATAGCAGGCCCTCTGGCCGGTGTCCGGAACGGCGTTACGTCGAGGACAGCGGAAACGGGGAGGCGGCACCATGAATGAAGAGGCGACCCTGCTTGCGAATGTGCGTCTGGCGGACGGGAGCAAGGCGGATATCCGCATGGCCGGCGGCGCGATCGAAGAGGTCGGGCCCGGCCTCGACGCGGCGGGCGCCGGGCGCATCGACGGCGGTGGCCTGCTCGCCCTGCCAAGCATGATCGACGGCCATATCCATCTCGACAAGACACTGACCGGCCTGCCCTGGATGCCGCATCCGGCCGGACCGGACCGGGCCAGCCGCATTGCGACGGAGCGCGGCCTGCGCGCAGGGCTGCCGCCGCCGGCCGAGCGCGCATCCAACCTCGTCCGCCAGGCTGTCGCGCTCGGCACTACCGCGTTCCGCAGCCATGCGGATATCGGCCCCGATATCGGCGTGCTGCACGTCGAGGCGCTACTCGAGGTCAGGGCCACCTTCGCGCATGCCGCCGGTTTCCAGGTCGTCGCCTTTCCGCAATACGGCGTACTCGCTGCTCCCGGCACCTATGAGCTGATGGACGAGGCGCTGGCGATGGGCGCGGACCTTGTGGGCGGCATCGACCCGATAGGCCAGGACGGGGACCTCGACGGCCAGCTCGACCTGCTGTTCCGGCTGGCCGGGAAGCACGGCAAGGGCATCGACATCCACATCCACGATCCCGGCGAAGCGGGGTTGCGGGAAATCGGGGCTCTCGCCGAACGCACCCGCGCGGCCGGCATGGAGGGCCGCGTCACCGTCAGCCACGGCTTCTGCCTCGGGGCCTGCCCGGACGGTGTGTTCGAGCGCCTGGCCGCCGCGATGGCGGAGGCGGGCCTGTCGCTCGCCACCCACGGGGGCGGGGCCTCGCCGCTGCCGCCGGTCAAGAAGCTGCGCGAGCGCGGCGTCGAGGTGTTCGCCGGCAATGACGACGTGCGCGACACATGGGGCCCCTACGGCAACGGGGACCTGCTGATCCGCGCCATGCTGCTCTCATGGCGTTCGGGCTTTCGCACCGACGGCGACCTCGCCATCGCCTTCGATTGCGCCACTGCCGCCCCGCGCCGGGTATTCGGGCAGGACGACCGCGGCATCGCCGCCGGCGCGCCCGCCGACCTGTTCACGGTCCACGCCGAAACACTGGCGGAGGCGGTCGCCCAGCACCCGCCGCGCGGCCTGGTGTTCAAGGCCGGAAGGCTGGTGGCCCGGGACGGGTCGTATCTCGGTTGACAGGCGGGGCCGCGCATCTATGGTCTCCGGGCACAAGCGCCCGTAGCTCAGTGGATAGAGCGTCTGCCTCCGGAGCAGAAGGTCGCACGTTCGAATCGTGCCGGGCGCGCCAGAGTTCCGGGCGCGTGTTCCATGTCCCGATTTTCCAGACCGGCAATGACGCGCCGCGCGTTTCTCGCGTCGGCGACGGCCGGCCTGGCGCTCGCGCCTCTTGGAGGGGGCAGGGCGGGCGCTGCAGAAATGCGCTTGCACGCGGCGCCCGCATCCGTCCGCCTCGTACCGGAGCCTTACGGCGAAACGCCCGTCTGGTGTTACGGCGGCAGCGTGCCGGGACCGGAAATCCGCGTTCGGCAAGGCGACCGGGTGCGCGTCCTGCTCGACAACGGCCTCGGCGAGGACACCACGATCCACTGGCACGGGCTTCGGCTGCCCAACGCCATGGACGGCGTGCCGGACATGACCCAGCCGCCGGTGCCCCCCGGCGGGACCTTCGCCTACGAGTTCGACGCCGTGGATGCCGGGACCTTCTGGTATCACCCGCATACCAACAGCGTCGAACAGGTTGCGCGCGGCCTTTACGGCGTGCTGGTGGTGGAGGAGCGCGAGTCGGCGCTTCGCGCGGACCGGGACGTCACCTGGGTTCTGGACGACTGGCGGATGACTGAGGAAGCCGAGCTTGCCGGCGCCTTCGAAGCCCCGCACGACATGAGCCATGCCGGGCGCCTCGGCAATTGGGCCACCGTCAACGGCTCCAGTCCGGGAGAGTTCGCCGTGCGCCCGGGCGAGCGCATCCGGCTCCGCCTCGTCAACACCGCGAATGCGCGGGTCTTCGGCTTGCAGTTCGAGGGCCACCGTCCGCAGGTCGTGGCGCTCGACGGCCACCCGGTCGCGCCCCATGCGCCGGAGGGCGGCCAGGTCGTGCTCGGCCCCGGCATGCGCGCCGACATCGTGCTCGACATGGCCGGGGAGCCGGGGACGAGGACGCCCGTGGTCGACGCCTTCTACCGCAACCGGGAATACCGCCTGCTCGACCTCGCCTATGCGGCCGAGCCGCTGCGCGGGGAGCCGCCCGCATGGCTGGTCGCCCTGCCGCCCAACCCGTTGGCCGAGCCGGAGGTCGGGGGCGCGATCCGCCATGAGATGATGTTCACCGGCGGCGCGATGGGCGGGGCGGTCATGGCCGAAATGGGCGGCCGCATGGGCCCGGTCGGCCCGCGCTCGTTCTGGTTCGTCGATGGCGAGGCCGCTTCGGGAGACGTCCCGGAGCCGATGCTGACGCTCAGGCGCGGCCGGAGCTGCGTCATCGCCATGACCAACGCCACCGCCTGGCATCACCCGATGCATCTGCACGGCCATGCCTTCCGCATCCTCACCCGCAACGGCAGGCCGACGGCGCACCGCGAATGGCGGGACACCGTGCTGATGGACCCGCGCGAACGGGTGGAAATCGCTTTCCTTGCTGACAATCCCGGCGACTGGCTGTTTCATTGCCATGTCCTCGGGCACCAGGCGAGCGGCATGAAAAGCATGATCCGCGTGCTTTGAGGCGGGCAGGGAGGAAGAAGATGGGCGCAGCGCATAAGGTCGATGTCGAGGCCTTCGAGCGGGACGGCTTCGGCGGCCCCTACTACGCCATGAGCGCGGAAGAAGCGGCGGAATATCGCAGGAAGTTCGAGGCTTACGAGACAGAGCTAGGCCACCGCGTCACGGAGGGAGACCCGCAGACCCGCTACAAGACGCATGTGCTGATGCCGTTCGCGGCGGAGCTGGCGCGCCACCCGCGCATCCTCGACGCGGTGGAAGCGTTGCTCGGCCCGGACATTCTCTGCTGGACCAGCACCTGGTTCGTGAAGGACGCGCATACCGAGGCGCAAACGATCTGGCATCAGGACGCTACCTATTTCGGCCTGCGGCCGCATCGCCATGTGACAGCCTGGCTGGCGCTGAGCGAGGCTTCGGAAGAGGCGGGCTGCATGCGCTTCGTTCCCGGCACCAACCGCGGCGGGCTGCTGCGCCATATCGCCAACGCGGCTCCCAACAGCATCAACAATGTGGGCCAGCGCACCGAGGTCGATTTCCGGACGGAAGACGCGGTGCCCGTGCCGTTGAAGCCCGGCGAGTTCTCGATCCATCACACGCTGGCCGTCCATGCTTCCGGCCCCAATGAGGCCGAAGACCGGCGCATCGGCATCGGCATTTCCTACATTCCGGCGAGCGTACGCCATATCGGCACTGTCAGGGTGCCGGCGACGCTTGTGCGGGGCGAGGACCGCTACGGCCATTTCGAGCTCGAACCGGAACCGGAAGGCGCGCTGGAATGGGACAGCTACTTCCGGCACCGCGCCGCCTACAGCGAGAGCTACGCCGAGCAGGTCGAGTGGCACGCAGCAGGGCGCTGGGAGTAATGGGCCGGCTCGCGGGCAGGGCCGCCATCGTCACCGGCGCGGCCGGGGGCATCGGCCACGCCATCGCCGCCGCCTTCCTGCGCGAGGGCGCGGAGGTCATCGTTGCGGACAATGCGCCGGACATAGAGGAGCGCGCGCCGGAGGGCGCGGTCGCGATGCGCTGCGACGTGTCCCGCGCCGCCGACGCCCGGGCCGCGGCGGCTCTGGCGAAGGAGCGTTTCGGCGCGCTGCATGTCCTCGTCAACAATGCCGCCGTCTTCGTGCCTTACGGCAGCGTTGTGGATGTCGCGGAGGAGGACTGGACACGCTCGCTCGCGGTCAATCTCACCGGCCCGTTCCTGATGAGCAAATACGCCGTTCCGCTGATCGTGGAGAGCGGCGGCGGCAGCATCGTCCATGTGGCCTCGCAGCTGGGACAGGTCGGCAAGCCGGGGCACTGCTGGTACAACGCCGCCAAGGGGGCGCTGATCCAGTTGGCGAAGGTCATGGCGATCGACCATGCGGGGCAGGGCATCCGCGTGAACAGCCTGTCGCCCGGTCCCATCGGCACGCCGCGCGTCCACGCCAAGCACGGAGGACGGGAGGCGGCGGAACGCGAGAACGGCGCGCTCACCATGCTGGACCGCATGGGCCGGCCGGAGGAGATCGCCGAAGCCGCGCTCTTCCTCGCGAGCGACGAGTCCAGCTATATGACCGGCGCCGACCTGCTGGTCGATGGTGGCTACAACGCATGGTGAGGCTGTTCGAGTCGCTTCGGGCGGTCTTCTACGCACCCTTCTACCTGGCTCTGGAACTGGACGCTTACGGCAAGCGGGGGCTGGAAGTCGAATTCGGCCGGCCCGACAGCCCCGACAACGCAGCTTCGAGCCTGTTCGGCAGCGGCGCCGATGTCGTCTGGGGCGGCCCGATGCGCATGATGCAGTATCAGCAGCAGCACGGGGACGGGGCGGTAGTGGCGTTTGCGGAGGCGGTCACACGCGACCCGTTCTATGTGGTCGGGCGGGAGCCCGGGCCGGACTTTCGCTTCGCCGACCTCATGGACGCGCGCTTCGCCCGGGTTTCGGAAGTGCCGACGCCCTGGCTCTGCCTGCAGGACGACATCCGCCGCGCCGGCTTCGACCCGGGCGGGCTGAACCGCGCGCCCGACCGCAGCATGGCGGAGAATGCCGAGGCGCTGCGCGCGGGCAGGGTGGACGCGGTCCAGGTCTTCGAGCCGTTCGTGGAAGAGTTGCTGCATGAGGGCGCCGGCCATGTCTGGTACGCCGCCGCCTCGCGGGGGCCGACCTCCTACACGACGCTCTACACCTCCCGGCGCTTCGCCGAGGCCAATGGCGATGCGCTCGCCGCCATGGCGGGCGGGGTGATGGAGGCGCTCGACTGGCTGCACGGGCACGACGCCGACGCGCTGGCCGAGCGGCTGCACGGCTATTTCCCGACGCTCGCTCCCGCCCGCCTCGCCGGCGCGCTCGCCCGCTACAAGGCGAATGGCGTCTGGGGCCGCAACCCGGTGCTGCCGCTCGAAGGTTTCGTGCGCCTCAAGGGCGCGCTCATCTCCGGCGGCTTCATCACCCGCGACATCCCCTTCGAAGCCTGCGTGGACAACTCACACGCCGAACGCGCCCGGGAGGGCCGCTGAGCAGGGGCAGGGCGCCGCCGGCTCCTCACGCGGTCGGCAGGGCGTAGTCCTTGAAGTCGTCGCGCAGCTTGGTCTTCAGCAGCTTGCCGGTAGCCGTGTGCGGGAGTTCGTCCACGAACACGACATCGTCCGGCTTCCACCAGCGCGCGATCTTGCCGTCATACCAGTCGAGCAGATCGGACTTGTCCAGTTCCGCGCCTTCTTCCCTGACGGCAATGAGTAGCGGCCGCTCGTCCCAGTGCGGATGAGCGACGGCGATGACGGCCGCCTCGACCACGCTGGGATGGTCCACGGCGATATTTTCCAGGTCGATGGAGCTGATCCACTCGCCGCCCGACTTGATGACATCCTTGGTCCGGTCGGTGATGCGCATGTAGCCGTCGCCGTCCAGGGTCGCGACGTCGCCGGTGGAGAACCAGCCATCGGCGGTATGGGCGTCCGATTCGTCCTGCCTGTGATAGGCGCTCGCGATCCAGTATCCCCTCACCTGCAGGTCGCCGAAGGCGGTGCCGTCGCGCGGCAGTTCCGCGCCGCCGTCGTCCACGATGCGCATGTCCACGCCGAAGATCGGCCGGCCCTGCTTCTCGGAGAGGTCGAGCCACGCCTCTTCCTCCATGCCGTCATGCTTTGCGAGCGGCGTGTTGACCGTGCCGAGCGGGGACATCTCGGTCATGCCCCAGGCATGGCGGACGATGGAGCCATAGTCGCGCTTGAAGATCTCGATCATCGAGCGGGGGACGGCCGAGCCGCCGATCACGACATCGGCAAGCGGGCGCACGTCCTTTCCGGAGCGCTTGAGATAGTCGAGCAGCATCAGCCAGATGGTCGGCACGGCCGCCGTCATGGTCACGCCTTCGCCGGTAATCAGCGCCTGGAGGTTTTCGCCGTCGAGATGCGGCCCCGGCAGCACCAGCTTCGAGCCGGCCATGGTCGCCGCATAGGGAATGCCCCAGGCATTGGCGTGGAACATCGGGACCACCGGCATGACCGTGGCGCGGGCCGAGAGATTCATGCAGTCCGGCGCGACAGAGGCATAGCTGTGCAGGATGTTGCCGCGATGGCTGTAAAGGACCCCTTTGGGGTTCCCGGTCGTGCCGGAGGTGTAGCAGAGCGAGGAGGCCGTGCGCTCGTCGAAGCTCGGCCAGGAAAACACCGGGTCTTGCGCGGCGACCAGCGTATCGTAGGAGAGGAGGCTGAAATGCTCGCTCTCGGGCAGGCTCGCCTCGTCGCAAAGCACGACAACCGTCTGCACGGTATCGGCGATCTCGGCCGCAAAGCTCTCCAGCAGCGGGACGAATCCGGGCTCGACGAAGAGGACGCGGTCGCCGGCATGGTTGACGATATAGGCAAGCTGCTCGACATAGAGGCGCGGGTTTATGGTGTGGCATATCGCGCCGATGCCCGACACCGCATAGTAGATCTCGAAATGCCGCCTCGTGTTCCATGCCAGCGTGCCGACCGTGTCGCCGAAGCCGATGCCGAGCTCTGCGAGCGCATTAGCGAGCCGCTTGGACTCGGCCTGGGCGTCGGCATAGCTGTAGCGGTGCAGGCCCCCCTCGACATTGTGGGTCACGATCTCCGTCCCGCCGTGATATTCGGCGGCGAAATCGATCAGGGACGAGATCAGCATCGGCCGGTCCATGATCAGTCCGAGCATCGGTGTTATTCCTCCCGAAGACTTGCGCCGCGCGTATTTATAGCGGCAGCCGGCGGCGAACGGGAGCGATGCGATGCCTCTGCTTGAGGTCGAGGACCTGCGGGTCGAATTCCCGACCAGGCGCGGCGTGCTGGTCGCGGTGGACGGCATCTCCTTTGCGATAGAGGAGGGCGAGGTGCTGGGGGTGGTCGGCGAGTCGGGCGCGGGCAAGTCTCTCACCGGCATGTCGATCATCGGCCTTCTGGAGCCGCCGGGGCGCGTCGCGGCGGGGCGCGTCCGCCTCGACGGCCGGCGCATCGACAATCTTGCACCGGAGGCGATGCGCCGTATTCGCGGCAAGCAGATCGGCGCCGTCTTCCAGGACCCGCTGACCAGCCTCAACCCGCTCTACACCATCGGCCGGCAGCTTGTGGAAACCATCTCCACCCATCTCGACCTCGGCGAGCGCGCGGCGCGGTCCCGGGCGCTGGAGCTGCTTTCGGAAGTCGGCATCCCGGCTCCCGAGCGTCGTATCGACAGCTATCCGCACGAGTTTTCGGGCGGCATGCGCCAGCGGGTGGTGATTGCGCTCGCGCTTGCGGCCAATCCGCGCCTGCTGATCGCCGACGAGCCGACAACGGCCCTCGACGTGTCGATCCAGGCGCAGATCATCGCGCTGCTGAAGCGTCTCTGCCGCGAGCACGGCACGGCGGTCATGCTGGTGACGCACGATATGGGCGTGATCGCGGAGACGGCCGACCGGGTGGCGGTGATGTATGCCGGGCGGATCGCCGAGATCGGTTCCGTGCGCGATGTCATCCAGGCCCCGCGCCACCCCTATACCGAGGGGTTGATGGGCTCGATCCCGACCATGGCGGAGCGGCGCGACCGGCTGGTCCAGATCGAGGGCGCCATGCCGCGCCTCACCGAAATTCCGCCCGGCTGCGCCTTCGGACCCCGCTGCCCGAAGGTCTTCCCGCGCTGCCGCAGCCAGCGCCCGGAGCTGATGGCGACAGCCGGCTCCAGCCGCGCCGCATGCTGGCTTTACGACGGCGGGTGAGAGGTCCGTGCGTTTTCGCGCACAATTCCCCGGCTGCATTTGATGTAGTAACATAAAATGAAAATCGAGTTCGACGAGGCAAAAAGGACGGCCACTTTCGAAGCCCGAGGACTGGATATGGCCCGTGCCGGCGATGTGTTCGCGGGCGAGAGCTTGACTGTCAGGGACGACCGGCAGGATTACGGCGAGGATCGCTTTCTCACCATCGGTTTTCTCGATGGTGAGATCGTGGTTCTTGTCTGGACATCGCGGCCGAATGCGCAGCGGATTATCAGCATGAGGAAGGCCAATGAACGGGAACGACGACTCTACGGTCCGAGACTTCGACCCTGACACCGCGCCTGACCTGTCGAGAGGCAGGTGGCCGGAAAAGTTCGCCACGGCAAGGGTCAGGCGGGGACGCCCCCCTGCCGCGAAGCCGAAAGTCTCGACTACCATCCGCTTGTCGCAGGATGTGATCGACCACTTCAAGGCGGGAGGAAGCGGCTGGCAGACCCGGATCGACCGGGCGCTGCGGGAGTGGATTGCAAATTCCACGGCCTGACGCGGCAATAATTCGGGAGCGGCGCGGAATCCATGACAATGGGCGGAATTCCGGGCTAGGTTCCCGCCCGCAAACCATCCCGAGAGGCTCCAAGGATGCGACTCCGAACTGCTGCTGCGGCGCTTGCCGCGACGATGGCCATGGCGATGCCCGCCGGGGCCAAGACCTTCACCTGGTCGTTCCAGGGCGACGCGCAGGCGCTCGACCCCTATGTGCTGAACGAAACCTTCACGCTCGGCCTGCTCGGCAATGTCTATGAAGGGCTGATACGCCGGGGCCCCGACCTCCAGATCGAGCCCGCGCTCGCGGAACGCTGGGAAATCGTCGAGCCGAACCGGTGGCGTTTCCACCTGCGGCAGGGCGTCGTCTTCCATAACGGCAACCCCTTCAACGCCGACGACGTGGTCTTTTCCGCCGACCGCGTGCGGGCCGAGGGCTCCGACCTGACGACCCGCATCGCCAAGAGCGTCAAGGTCGAGAAGGTCGATGACTACACGGTCGATTTCGTGACCGACGGCCCCAACCCGATCCTGCACTCGGAATGGGCGACCTGGTACATCATGGACAAGGAGTGGGCGGAAGCGAACAACGCCGCCTCGCCGACCTCGCTTGCCGAAGGCACCGACAATTTCGCCGCCTTCAACGCCAACGGCACCGGACCCTTCAGGGTCGTGAAGCGCGAGACCGATGTGGAGACAGTGCTGGAGCCGCATGAGGGCTGGTGGGACACGCCGAAGCACAACCTGACCCGCGTCGTGTTCAAGCCGATCGGCTCCGACGCCACGCGCGTCGCAGCCCTGCTCTCCGGCGAGATCGACATGGCCTATCCCGTGCCGGTGCAGGACATCAAGCGCGTGGACGGCAATGACGGCACCTCGGTGCTGATCGGCCCCGAACTGCGCACGATCTTCCTCGGCCTCGACATCGCCCGCGACGAGCTTCTCTATTCGAGCGTCAAGGGCGCCAATCCGTTCAAGGATGTGCGGGTACGGCAGGCCTTCTATCACGCGATCAATATCGACGCGATCCGCAAGAAGGTCATGCGCCGCCTGTCCGACCCCTCGGCGCTGATGATCTCGCCGAAGCTCTTCCCGCACGCCCCCGGCATCGGGCGCCTTGCCCATGATCCGGACAAGGCGAAATCGCTTTTGGCGGAAGCCGGTTACGCGGAGGGATTCGAGGTCGGCATGAACTGCCCGAACAACCGCTATGTGAACGACGAGCAGATCTGCATTGCGATTTCCTCGATGCTCGCCAAGGTCGGCATCAAGGTTAATCTGGTGGCCGAGCCGAAGGCGCTGTTCTTCAAGAAGATCCTGGGGCCGAACTACGACACCAGCTTCTTCCTGCTCGGCTGGACGCCGGGTTCGTTCGACAGCTGGAACGTGCTCTACAACCTCCTGAATTGCCGGGAGGAAACCGGGCGCGGCAAGTTCAATGTCGGCGGCTACTGCAACAAGGAAGTCGATGCGCTGACGGACAGGATCAAGGTCTCGACCGACGAGGCGGAACGTAACGCCATGATCGCGAAGGCCTATGAAATCGCCGCTTCGGAAGTCGGAACGATTCCGTTGCACCAGCAGGGACTGGCATGGGGCAAGAGCGATTCCGTCGAGCTCGCCCAGCGCGCCGACAACCAGTTCATGCTCTACTACGTCACGAAGAAGTAGACGCCGGCGGGGGAGGGCAGGGCCTTGCCGCCGGCCCTCCCCGGGCCCAGATGGCCTCTGCCATGACGGACGCCCTCTTCAAGCTTTACACGCGCGACATCCTTCGCCTCGCCGGAGGCATTTCCCGCGTGGGGCAGCTGGCCGATGCGGACGGGGCGGCGACGCGCACCAGCCGGCTTTGCGGCAGCGTGATGACGGTCGAGGTTGCGGTCCGGGACGGCCGGATTGCCGACTATGGGCAGCGCATCCAGGCCTGCGCCTTCGGCCAGGCGTCGGCGGCGCTGTTCGCGGAAACGGCGCCCGGGCGCAGCGCCCGGGAGGTCGAGGAAGGGCGCGCCCAGGTCGAAGCGTTCCTGAAGGGCGGGGCGGCGCCGAGCGGCGTGTGGAGCGCATTCGAACGCCTTGAGCCCGTGCGTGAGGTTACGGCGCGCCACGGCGCGGTATTGCTGCCTTTCGAGACGACGCTGGAGGCGCTTCAGGCCGCGGCGTAGCGGTTCGTGGTCGTTTCGAAATGCGCGACGGCCGGCTCGTTCCGGCCGATGGTGACATGTACATTCACCCCGGCGGCGAAGCCCGCCTGGATCGTCTCGCCGGTCGGGAAGTCCTCCTCGATCACGGTGCGCACCGCAAGATCGACATTCTTGTCCCAGTGGATGCGCGCCTTTTCGCCCCGCACCGGCTCCGGGATGTAGAAGTCGAAAAACACGGTGGTTTCGCCGGGGCCGCCGCCTGTTTTCGGGAAGCAGCGCCAGACCTCCATATGGTCCTTCTGGACGATGAAGGCGGTGTTCGGGAAGAACACGTAAACGAGCGCCGAGTTGTCCACGAGGTCCCAGTCCTCCGGCGCCTTCCCGCGCATCTCGCGGAGGCCGTGGCGCGGCAGCACTTCGCGAAGATGCGGCCCGAAACCGTCGTAAAGGCAGAGATTGCCGATAAAAATCGGGCCGACGGTGTTCTTGTGCAGGAAAGGGAAGTGGTAGGGCTCCAGGAAGGTATCGACGGCGATCTTCCAGTTCATGGAGAAGTCGAAGCGCCGGCTGGAGTAGGGCGTCCAGCCCTCGAGCCGGTAGGGCGCAAGTTCCGCCGCCATGCCTTCGAGCAGCGCATCGATGTCGAAGGGCTCGCCCGGCGTAGCCTGCACGAAGACCATGCCGTGCTTCTCCGCCACCGGCACCGGCGCCAGCCGATGGCCGTCCCGTTCGACGCCCGGGAAATTGCGTTCGTCGGGCAGGCCGATCAGCCGGCCTTCAAGGTCGTAGGTCCAGCCGTGGTAAGGGCAGGAGAAGGAGGCCGCGCCACAGCCGCGGCCATCGACGAGCCGCGCCCCGCGGTGGCGGCAGACATTCGCGAACGCCCTGAGTCCCCCGTCGCGGCCGCGGACGATCAGCAGCGGTATGCCGGTCTCATCGCTGGTGATCCAGTCGCCCGGATTCGGCAACAACCCCGAGAGCCCGACAAAAAGCGGGCGCCTCCGGAACAGCTCTCGGTTTTCCCGTTCGGCCCGCTCGGGGCAGGTATAGGCGCTGACCGGCTGGCGAACGACCTCCGGCCAGACATCGGTCGTTCCCGCATCGAGATGGGCGAACAGCCTGCGGGAGAGTTCCTGTTGAAGCTCAGCCTGCATCCTTTTCTTCCCGTTTTGCGAGGTCCCACAAGCGGTCCAATTCCGCGAGCGGCGCCTCCGGCAGCGCCGTGCCTTCCCTGCGCGCGAGGGCTTCGACCCGGCGAAACCGCCTTTCAAACCGGGCGTTGGCGTCCCGCAGCACCGTTTCCGGCTGGGCGCCGAGCTTACGCGCGAGATTGACGGCGGAAAAGAGCAGGTCGCCGAGTTCGGCCGGAACATCGGCGTCCGGCGCCCCGATTTCGTCGAGTTCTTCGCGCACCTTGTCAAAGATCGGTTCGGCGTTCGGCCAGTCGAAGCCGATCCGCGCCGCCCGGCGCTGCAGCTTCTCCGCGCGCATCAGCGCCGGCAGGGCCAGTGGCACATCGTCCAGCGCGCTCGAACGCGGCGCGCCGGCATCGTTGGCCTTGCGCTGGCGCTCGCGTTCCTTCTGCGCCTCCCAATTGGCGGTCTGCGCATCGGCATCGGCGACCGTTGCGCCGCCGAATACATGGGGATGGCGGGCCACCATCTTGGCGGACACCGCATTGACGACATCGCCGAAGGCGAACGCGCCGCGCTCCTCGGCCATCCTTGCATGGAAGACGACCTGGAAGAGCAGATCGCCCAGTTCGTCGCGCAGCGCGTCGAGGTCCCCGGAACGAATGGCCTCGGCAACTTCATAGGCTTCCTCGACCGTGTATGGCGCGATGGTCTCGAAGTTCTGCTCGATATCCCACGGACAGCCGATAGAGGGCGCCCGCAGGGTGGCCATGATTTCCAGAAGGGAATCAACGGGTTGCGATCCTGTTATCGCATAATGTATATTATGGGAAATCAGAGCGGGCGAATTAGGAAGGACGTCGAAGGTCATGCCGTCGATGCCGGGTTCGACCCCCTCCGGAAGTTCGCCGGCAATCGTGCGGTAATCCATGAAATGATTGAGGTGCGTCAGCACGACACGCTGCGGCCCGAGGCGCTCCACCCACTCCAGAACGACCGGCAGGAAGGCGTGGTTGCCGCTCGGGAAGTCCGCATGCCCCGCGCCGACGATCCAGGTATCGATTCTCTCGAGCGCCTCGAATGCGGCGTCGTCGAGGGCCGAGACATCGGTGCTGTAGGCGAAGTCCCCGATCCTGAGCCCTGTGGACCGTCCCTGCCCGTGCTGCTGCTCGAAGGCCCGGAACTCGATGCCTGAAATCTCGAAGCGGTCTTCGAAGGGATGCGGATTGACGGCAGGCCGGAAGTAGATCGGCCCATCGACGGGACCGGCAAAGGCATAGGGGAACCTCTGCCGGATCCGCTCCAGCACTTCCGCCCGTCCGTAAACATCGATGGGACCGCCGCGCTCGGTGCAGAGGGATTTCAGGTCGTCGATGCCGTGAATATGGTCGGCATGGGCATGCGTGTAGATGACGGCGTCGAGCCGCCCGCCGCCTACAGAAAGCCATTGCTCGCGGAAATCCGGCCCGGTATCGACGACGATGCGCGCGCCGTCCGCCTCGATCAGGATTGACGGCCGCCTGCGCCGGTTTCGCGGGTCATCGGGGTCGCAGGCGCCCCAGTCGCCGCTCGCGACCGGGACGCCGGCAGAGCCGCCGCAGCCGAGAACCGTTATGCGCAAGGGCGCGCCTTCGGGAACAGGCGGAAGAAGTTGTCCGTGCTGGCTGCCGCAAAGGCTTCGCCCGAAATGCCCTTCAGTCCGGCTGCGACCGCGGCCGTGTGGACGACATAGGCCGGTTCGTTGCGTTTGCCCCGCATCGGCACGGGCGCCAGGAACGGCGCATCGGTCTCGACCAGCAGCCGGTCGAGCGGCACGTCCGCCGCAATATCGCGCAGGCCCTCTGAATTCCGGAAGGTCACGATACCCGAAAGCGAAATATAAAGCCCTAATTCCAGGGCCTTGTCCGCCAGTGCGCGACCGCTGCTGAAACAATGCATGACGCCCGGAACCTGCCCCGCCGCCTCTTCTTCGAGGATCGTCGCGGTGTCGGTATCGGCGTTGCGGCTATGCACCACGAACGGCACGTCCGCTCTTGCGGCGGCGCGGATATGGCGCCGGAAGCTCTCCTGCTGGAGCTCGCGCGGACTACGGTCGTAATGGTAGTCGAGGCCGGTCTCGCCGAGCGCGACCACCTTGGGATGTTCCGCCAGACCGGCAAGATCCCCCTCTTCCGACAGTCCTTCGGCGGCGACATGGTGTGGATGCAGCCCGACCGCGCAGAATACGCTCTCATGGCGCTCGGCAAGCGCAATCACGGCCCCGGCCTGGCGCGGGCGGGTGCAGATCGTCACCATGCAGCCGACTCCGGCCTCGCGCGCGCGCTCCACCAGCGCGTCCACTTCCCCCTCGAAATCCGGGAAATCGAGGTGGCAATGGCTGTCCACCAGCATCAAGCTTCCTCGCCGCTGTAACGCGGAAACACGCCTTCCGGCTTCGGCAGCGCCCTGCCGGGGTTGAGCGTTCCGGCTTTTCCGAACGCCGCGAAATCGCGGGCTTCGGGCTCGACGGCAAGCTGGTCGAGAATGCGGTGGGACGCATCCGGCATGAATGGCAGGGTCGCAAGCGCGAGACCCCTGATAGCCTCGGCGGCCACGAACAGGACCGTGCCCATGCGCTCCGGGTCGCTCTTGCGCAGCGCCCAGGGCTCCTCGCCGGCAATATAGGCATTGGCCGCCCGGATGACGCGCCATATGTCCTCCAGCGCCTCATGAAAAGCCTGCCGATCCATCGCGCTCCGCAGCGGTTCGAGCAGGCCGTAAATTTCGCCCAGGAGTCCTGTGTCCTCGGGCGAAAAATGCCCCGGCCCGGGCAGCTCGCCGCCGCAATTCCGGGCGATCATCGACAGCGTCCGCTGCACCAGATTGCCGTAGTCGTTGGCGAGTTCGCCGTTCATGCGCTGGACCATCGAGCGGTGCGAGAAATCGCCGTCATTGCCGAACGGCACCTCGCGCAGCAGGAAATAGCGGAGCTGGTCCAGCCCGTAACGCTCGATCAGGTCGTAGGGGTCGATGACATTGCCAAGCGACTTGGAGATTTTCTCGCCCTCATTGGTCCACCAGCCATGCGCGAACACGCGCCGGGGCGGCGCCACGCCGGCGGCCATGAGGAAGGCCGGCCAATAGACCGCATGGAAGCGCACGATGTCCTTGCCGACCATGTGAAGGCTGGCGGGCCAGTAGCGGGAGAAAAAATCGCCGTCGGTCTTGGGATAGCCGACGCCGGTAATGTAGTTCGTCAGCGCGTCCAGCCAGACATACATGACATGGGCGTCGTCCCCGGGGACCGGAACGCCCCAGTTGAAGGTCGTGCGCGAAACCGACAAGTCCTGCAGCCCCCCCCTGACGAAGCTGACGACCTCGTTGCGCCGGCTTTGCGGCCCGATGAAGTCGGGATTGGCCTCGTAGAAGGCAAGCAGGCGGTCCTGCCACTCGGAAAGCCGGAAGAAGTAGCTGGGCTCCTCGACCCATTCGCATTCGGCGCCGGTCGGAGCGATCCGGGCGCCGTCTTCGCGCTTCGTCACCTCCGACTCGGTAAAGAACGCCTCGTCGCGCACCGAGTACCAGCCGGCATAGCTGCCGAGATAGATATCGCCGGCGGCCACCAGCGCTTTCCAGATGGCCTGGCTCGCAATCTTGTGGCGGTGTTCGGTGGTGCGGATGAAAATGTCGTTGGATGCGCGCAGGGTTCCCGCGAGATCGCGGAAGTTTCCGGACATCCGGTCCGTGAAGGGCTGCGCCGCTTCGCCGGCCGCCGCCGCCGCCTTCTCGACCTTCTGCCCGTGCTCGTCCGTGCCGGTCAGGAACTGGACGTCGTAGCCGTCGAGCCGCTTGAAGCGCGCCAGCACATCGCAGGCCAGCGTAGTGTACGCATGGCCGATATGGGGCGCGTCGTTGACGTAATAGATCGGCGTGGTGATGTAGAACGGCGTGGCGTCGCTCATCGGAGGCGGACATCCGGGTCCCGGAACACGGGCGCGTTGTCCCACTTATAATTCGCGGAATCAAGCACGGGCGCCCTGCCCTCCGCCCGCGGCTGTCCTGGCGAGCCCGCCGAAAATCTCGAACACCGTCTGCCGCCGGTCGAGGGACAGCGCGACGCAGCGTTCCAGCAGGCGCGACACGCCAGCCTCCGCGTCCAGCCAGGCGGCGTCGGGACCGGTAGCCCGCAGGCGTTCGGCCAGGCTTGCCGCAAGGATTCTCCCGAACGCCTGGAAATGCTCAGGCTCGCGGTTCTCAGTTACGGTGGCGGCGACTGCTTCCAGTGCCTTGCGGTCGATGGCCGGCAGCGCCTCGAGCAAGGCGTCCACCGCTTCCTTGATCCCGCGCCCGCCAAGCTGCTCCAGTTCCAGCGCCGCGCCGGGACTGCCGCCGGAAACCGCGAACAGGCGGGCGCAGGCCTCCGCATCCAGTTCCGGCCCGATGTCGGAAAGCACCTCGTTGAAAGCCGGGCGGTCGAGCGGAGCCATTCGCAGCAGGCGGCAGCGCGAGCGCACCGTCGGGAGAAGCAGCGACGGACGATGGGCAATCAACAGAATCAATACGTTGCGCGGCGGTTCCTCCAGTACCTTCAAGGCAGCGTTCTGCGCGTTCGGGTTCATGGAATCCGCCCCGTCCACGATCAGGACGCGCCATGCCGACTCGCCGGGCGTCAGCTTCAGGAAACGAATCGCGTCGCGTACGGCATCGACCCGGATTTCTCCTCGGGCGCCTGCCGGTTCGACGGTCCGTAAATCGGCATGGCCGCCCGACGCCACGCGGCGGAAGATCGGGTCGTCGGCCGGGAGGTGGAGCGGCGCGGTCCCGGCCTCTTCCGGAAGCAATCCGGTTTGTCCTGCAAGGAGATAGCGCGCGAACCTGAAGGCCAGGGTTGCCTTGCCGATCCCGCGCGGCCCGGCGAGAATCCAGGCATGATGCAGCCGGCCGGCGGCATGATCGGCCGCAAGCAGGCCTGCCGCCGCCGGATGGCCGACCAGCTTCTTCCGTTTTCTCGGCTCCGCCTTCTCGCCGGTCGTCATGACAGGCCGAGACGCTCTGCGACGATGGCCCGCACGGCTGCCGCGACGCTGTCCGGGTCTCTTCCTGCATCGATGACTGCCACCCGCTCCGGTTCCCCGCGCGCGATTTCGAGAAATCCCGCGCGCACGCGCAGATGCAGTTCGTCGCTCATCTCCTCGTAGCGGCTCTTCCGCCGCTCGCGCGCCCTGTCGCGCCCGGTTTCGACCGGTATGTCCAGCAGCAGCGTCAGGTCGGGACGCAGCGCGCCGATCGCAAGCCGGCGCAGGATCGCCTCGTCGTCCGGCGCAACGCCCTGGCCATAGCACTGATAGGCAACCGTCGAATCGAAAAACCGGTCCGACAGCACCCATGTCCCGGCCGCGAGCGCCGGGCGGATACGCTTTTCGGCATGCTCCCGCCGCGCTGCGTAGTGCAGCATTGCTTCGGTGAGCGGGTCCCAGTCCGATTCGCCGGAGACGAGCAGTTCGCGGATGGCTTCGGCTTCCGTCGTACCGCCCGGCTCGCGTGTGCAGACCGCCTGAATGCCGTGCTCCCCCAGCCAGCCGGCGAGTCGCGCGATCTGGGTCGATTTTCCGGCCCCGTCGCCGCCTTCGAAGGTTATCAGCCTGCCCGTCACGCTGCGGGGTCGAAGCCGAAGATCATGGCGCGCATCCGCTCGAAGATGCGGCCGAAAAAGCCCATCCGCTCAACATCCGTTCCGGCGTAAAGCGGATGCTCCACCGGCTGGATGCCGGGCGCCTCCAGGCGCAGGACCGCAAGCTGCTGGCCCTCCTTCACGGGAGCAACGACCGGCCCCGTCCACCTGACGGACGCTTTCAGCCCGGAGCGCGCCTGGCGCTTCAGCGAAAGCACCACGTCGTGGTCCGGAACCAGCGGCACATGGTCCACGCTGCCGAGCCACACGGCCGCGCTCTCGACCGTCTCTCCCTTTTTCACGAGGGGATAAGCCGCAAACTCGCGAAAGCCCCATTCGATCAGGCGTTCCGATTCCCGCGCGCGCGCCCGGGAGTTCTTCAACCCGTTCATCACGAGATAGAGCCGCCGCCCGTCGCGCTCGGCGGAGGCGGTCAGGCCGTAACCCGATGCGTTCGTATGGCCGGTCTTGAGGCCGTCCGCGCCCGGAACGCGCCCCAACAAGGGGTTGCGGTTGCGCTGCTTGATCTTGTTGAACTCGAATTCGCGCTCCGCAAACATCTCGTAATGTTCGGGAAACTCGGTCACGATAATCTGTGCAAGACGGGCGAGATCGCGCGCGGAGATCACATGTTGCGGATGCGGCCAGCCAGTCGCATTCATCAAACTTGCGCTGGAAAGGCCCAGTTCCCGCGCACGCGCCGTCATCGCTTCGGCGAACGCCTCCTCGCTGCCCGAAATCCCCTCGGCAATGACGATGGAGGCATCGTTTCCCGACTGCACGATGACGCCGCGCAGCAGGTCGGCGACCGAGACGCGCCTGTTGACGCGAACGAAGGTCTTGGAGCCGCCCATCTTCCAGGCCTTGTGGCTGACCGGGAAGGTCTGGTCCATCGAAAGCACGCCGGCCTTCAGCCGCTCGAAGACCATGAGCACCGTCATGAGCTTGCTCATCGACGCCGGCGGAAGCGGCGTGTCGGCTTCCTTTTCGAGCAGCACCGTCCCGGTGGTTCCGTCGATTAGTATGGCGTGCGGAGCGATGGTCGTATCGGCGCGGGCGGACAAGGCCAGCAGCAGCGAGGCCAGAATGGTGAAGACACTCAATCGCATGGGCGCGCTCCCTATCCGGTCGAGCGGACCACAAAGGCGTCCCGAGGTCCGCGCGTTTTCACGCGGGCCTGCAGGGCGTCCGCCGATTGCCTGGTGCTTTCCGGCCCGATGCGGACGCGATGCAGGACCCTGCCATTCTTCGCCGTGCTCGTGTGAACCCGCACGCCGTCGAAGTGCCGCCTCAACCTGTTCGCCATGATCTCGGCATTCCTGCGATCGCGAAACGTGCCCGCCTGCACATAATACACGCCCGTCCGGGGGCTGCCGCCTCCGACGAAGTCCGCCACGAGGCGGTCCTGCTCTCGGGCCCCGCCGCCGGCCTTCGCAATCCGGGCGACCTTGCGGCTCAATACCGGCAGCAATTCGACCCGCACCCTGGTGATGCCCTTGCGGCGAAAACCGATCTTCTCGGCCGCTGAGAGCGACAAGTCGATGATCCGCTCATTCGCATAGGGGCCGCGGTCGTTGATACGCACGACCACACTTCGCCCATTGCTGAGATTGGTGACGCGCACCACGCTCGGCAACGGCAGCACGCGATGCGCCGCCGTCATCGCGTACATGTTGAAGACTTCGCCATTAGCCGTCTGGCGGCTGTGGAATTTATGCCCGTACCAGGACGCTATGCCGGTTTCCGAAAAGGTCTCGTATTCCTTCGGTCGATACCAGCGCTCGGCGATCTTGTAGGGCTCGCCGACCTTGTAGCTGCTGACATTGTGGGTCAGCGGGCGATAGGGCGATGCCGAGACGCCGAGGCGCCTGTCCACGACCTTTCCGCTTCGCTCCCCCGTCTTCGCAGTCCGCTCGACCGTGTCGGGAGAACTGCAGGCGCAAACGGCGAATGCCATCAACAGCGCAAGGACGCGGATCATCGGCGTTCCCCGACAGCGTCCGACAACAGCCCCACCGTCAACGCATAGAGATTGGAGCAATTGTAGCGCAACAGACCCTCATAGTTGCGATAGACGAGGAAAGCCCTGCCGTCGGCGCCGTCCGGCATGAGCAGCCTGGCGTCGAGCGTCACGGCCGGCAGCCCGGCGCCGGACAGGCGGCGCAGGCCCGCCACCTGCCACTCCGCGAGGCTCTTCGCTTTTGTCGCCTGCCGGAGCGCCCGGCATCCCTTCGCTTTCCCGGCGGCCATCGAATCGTAGGCCTGCCTCACTGTCTTCGGCACCTGCACCCCGCGCCCCCATGTGCGCGCATCCGACCAGTCGTGCTGGCGGAGATAGTTGGCAATTGAGGCGAAAACATCGCCGAGATTATTCCAGATGTCCCGCCGGCCGTCGCCATCGAAATCTTGCGCGAATGCAAGGTAGCTGGACGGGATGAACTGGGGGTGGCCCATCGCGCCCGCCCAGGAGCCCTTCATGTCGGCAAGCTCGATATAACCCCTGTCCACCATGCGCAGCGCATCCAGCAGCTGCGCGCGGAAGAACCGGGATCGCCGCCGGTCGAACGCCAGCGTCGCCAGCGCGGGCACCACTTCCGTGCTGCCCCTGATGGCGCCGTATCGGGTTTCGATGCCCCAGATTGCGACAATGAAGCGCGGTTGTACGCCATAGCGGTCGGACACGCGCCGCAGCAGCCCGGCATGTTCCGCCATCATCGCCCTGCCCCCTTCGATATTGACGGGCTTGAGGAGGCGGTTGCTGTAAGTCTCGAAGGTGAGCTTGACCTCCGGCTGCTTGCGGTCGCGGTTCAGGACCTTCTCCAGCGGCCTCAGTCCCGCCAGCGCGGCGTCCAGCGTGGCCGGCGAAATTCCCTTTCCTGCCGCCTCGGCGCGAAATTCCGCGAGCCACCTGCCGAATTCGTCCGCCTGCCCGTTCCCGCCTGCGCAACAGACCCCGGCCAGCACTGCAAGCGCGAGAGCGCCTCGCCGCATCGCCTTCCCCTTGTTCGCGGGCCCGGCAACCGGAATCCCGATGACCTCTGCGCCAACATATCGGACGATTCCGGGCCTGTCGCGCCGGCCGGTTCCCGCCATGGCGCATCTTTCGGGGCCTTTCCGGTTACGCCATGATGAGAGCCGCTTTGCGCAAAACCTCGCTGCGGGAGAAGAAGGATGAAGCTTGCCGGCAAGACCGCGATCGTCACCGGAGGGGCCTGGGGCATGGGGGCGGTTACGGCCGAACTCCTTGCTTCCGAGGGAGCGGACGTTGTCATCGCGGACATTCTGGAAGAAGAAGGAAAGTCACAGGCGGCGAAGATCGCCGCCGGCGGGGGCAAGGTATCCTTCCACCGGCTGGATGTGACGGAGGATTCGGAGTGGGCGGGCCTGGCCGCCTCCCGGCCCGAAGCCGGTATTCTGGTCAACAATGCCGGCATCAGCGGCAGCGGCTATGCCGACCCGTTCGATCTCGACGCATGGAACAGCCTCATGGCCATCAACGTCACCGGGGCGTTTCTCGGATGCCGGCATTTCGTGCCGAAAATGGCCGCCGCGGGCGGCGGCGTCATTGTCAATATTTCGTCGATCTCCGGCGTGGTCGGCCAGGACGTCGTCCATCACGGCTACAATGCCTCCAAGGGTGCCATCCGCGTATTGACGAAATCACTGGCCGTGCGCCACGCGCCAGAGGGAATTAGGGCGAATTCGGTCCATCCGGGCCTGATGCCGCCGATGCGGACCTCCGGCGCCACCGCCGATCCGGCCGTGCGCGAGCGGATGCTGCGGCGGGTTCCGATGGGCCGCAACGGACGGGCGGACGAGGTTGCCAAGGCCGTGCTCTTCCTGGCGTCCGACGACAGCAGCTACTGCTCCGGCGTGGAGCTCTATGTGGACGGCGGTTTTCTCGCCTCCTGACCTTTTGCTGTCCGGACGGGACAGGACCGCCGCTCCCGTCCGGCGCCCCGGCAGACCGGTTTCCCGGCGAATGAAGGAAAAGAACAGCCGATGTCATCCCCTTCCAACGCGATCAGCGGCCGCAGCGCCTTCCTTGCCGTGCTCAAGGACGAGGGCGTCACGCATCTCTTCGGCAATCCGGGCACGACGGAATTGCCGATCATGCACGCGCTGACCGAGCAGACCGACCTCGGCTACGTGCTGGGACTGCAGGAATCGGTGGTCGTCGCGATGGCCGACGGCTATGCGCGCGCGTCCGGCAAGCTGGCGGCCTGCAATGTTCATGTCGCTCCGGGGCTGGGAAACGCCATCGGCGCGCTCTACACCGCCTCGCAAAGCGGCTCGCCGATCATCGTGACCGCCGGCCAGCAGGAACAGGGCCACGGGCTGACGGAACCGCTCCTCTATGCCCCGCTCACCCCGATTGCCGAGCCGGTGGTCAAATGGGCCGTCGAAGTCTCCAGAATCGAGGACCTGCCCCGCATATTGCGCCGCGCCGCCAAGGTTGCGACGACGCCGCCGACGGGGCCCGTGTTCATCTCCCTGCCCGGAGACATCCTGAACCGCCACGAGGCCATCGATCTTGGCCAGGCTACCCGCGTCGATGCCCGCGCCCGCCCTTCGGACGAGTCGCTGGCGGCGATGGCCGACCGGATTGCCGCAGCCGCAAATCCGGTTGTCCTCGCCGGCCATGAGACGGCCACCGGCGATGCGCTCGATGCCGCCGCCCGGTTCGCCGAATTGCTGGGCGCGCCCGTCTATCAGCAAAGCGTGCCCCAGGGCGCGCATTTTTCCTCGGAGCACCCCTGCTTCATGGGGGCACTCACGCGCAGTCAGCCCCAGGTCCGCCGGACGCTTGCGCCCTACGACCTGATCGTCGGCCTCGGAGCCGATTTTCTGCGCATGTCGGTCTGGAGCGAAACGGACCCGCTGCCCGACCATATGTCGGTCATCCAGATCGGTCTGAGGGACTGGGAACTTGCCAAGAACTATCCCGCCGAGATCGCCGCGCTGGGCGATGTGAGGGAGACGCTTGCAGCCCTGAATCCGGTACTGGAGGACAAGCTCGGCGCAAGCCGGCGGGAGCGCATCGCTGCGCTTGCCGGAAGCAATTGGACCGCGAACCGGCGCAAGGCGGCGGACGCCCTGGCGGAGGTGCCGGAAGATGCAGGGCCCATTCCGCCGGCCTGGCTCTGCAAGTGCCTTGCCGAAGAGTTGCCCGAAGACGGCATTGTCGTCGATGAAGGCATCACCACTGGCGCGCGCCTTCTGGACTTCCTGCCGTTCCGGGACGCGAACGGATATTTCGGCAATGTCTCGGGAGGTATCGGATGGGGCATTGCGGCGGCCGTCGGCGTGCAGATCGCACAGCCCGCCCGGCGCACGGTGGCGCTTATTGGCGACGGCAGCGCTATGTATTCGATCCAGGCATTGTGGACCGCCGTCAACGCCCGGCTGCCGGTCGTCTTCGTGATCGCCAACAATGGCGGCTACCGCATCCTGAAGGACAGGATGAAGGCGTTTCACGACAATGACGCGCCGATAGGGATGGATTTTCGCGATCCGCCTATCGACGCCACGCGGCTTGCGGAAGGCTTTGGCATGGCCGCCTTGCGGGTCGAGACGCCGGCCGCCTTCCGCAAGGCTTACCGGGATGCGCTCGCGGGCTCGGGCCCCGTCCTGATCGAAGCGGTGGTCAGTGCCGGCGGGTGAACACGCCAACAACGAGCAGCAGGGCCAGCAACAGGGTCGTGACCGCTATGCCGTAGCCGAGCAGCCGGCCTGCATGCTGCAGCCCGGCAAAAGCGACGATGCTCCCGGCAAGCAGGGGGCCGGCAATACTGCCGGCGCGTTCCACCACCCGGAACGCCGCCGTGACCGGGCCGGTGCCGAAGGCCTCCGTTTCGGACCTGAAATAAGTCGGCAGCACGGCCACTTGCGGCGTCATCACGAAGGACTGGCCGAGCCCGATCAGCGCGACGCCGCAGGCCAGCAAGAGGGCGTCGGTCGTGGAAACGAACAGGAGGCACCCGGCTGCAACCGAAATCCCGCCGACGACGATCAGCATGCCGTGGTTCTGGAACCTGTCGGCTATCAGCGCCGCCGCCTGGTTCATGACCAGCAGAACCAGGAAATAGACCATCATGGTGCGCCCGATGGCCGCCCCGCCGAAATCGAGCGAATCGAGATAGAGCGGCACGAGGAAGAACAGGAAGCCGGTGAGCACGGTCCGCGACGGCAGGGCCGAGAGCGCCATGAATGTCATGAATCTCACGCTGCCGTAAATTCCCAGCCGCCTGCGATGGGCCGGCGTACCGACGCTGGTCCCGACCCCTTCCTCCGACGACAGGAAGCCGTAGGTGATCGTCATGGCGACGAAGACGATGGTCGCCCCGACGATAAAGGTGTTTTCGTATCCCAGCCGTTCGGCGAGGATACCGCCGATTGCGGTCGCGCAGATGCTGCCGCCGCCCGTGGCCGTTACGAACACGCCGATATTGAGCGCGCGCCGGCGTTCCGGCGCCGTGATGGCGAGCCTGACGAGAATAGCCGCGGTGACGAGGCCGAAGCCCGCCGCCGTCACGCAACGCCACGCAATGAGTTCGATGAACCCGGTCGCGAAAGCCGTCGCGATAAGGCCGACACTCGTAGGCGCCATGCCGAGCAGCAGTGTGTTGCGCGTGCCCAGGCGCCGGATCAGCGTCGGCGCGAGCGGCGTCGTGAACAGCATTGCGACTACCCAGACCGACATCGGCATGGCGATCGCGATCGAGGCATCGATGCCGAGCGCGGGATCGTAAAGGTCGCGCACGAAGAGGGGGAAGAACGGACGCGACAGCTCGACGCCGAAAATGAAGAAGAACAGCGGATACTGTACATCTCCGGCGCGCAGCACCTGCACGGGCCGGTAAGCGCCCGCCTCGGCGAATACCCGCCCTTCCCGCAGCCTCTCGACAGCGCCGCCGGCGGCGACCAATTCGCGGAAACGCCGGTTGATCTCGGTATTGATGCCGTTCATCGCATCGATGACCCGGGCCAGATCGTCCCGCCCGCGCGTGGCTATGGAAGCCGAGAAGTCCCCTTCGCTGACGGCATGCATCAACCGCCTCATCAGGCCGATGGACCGCGCGACCGTAAGCGACAGCACCAGCAGGGTGAGTTCGAGAACGATCAGGATGGCGACGCACAGCGAAATGCCGATATCGGTGAAGATGCCGGCCATGGTGTTGCGGACATAACGCCGGTCTATACCCACCATTGCATGCCCGACCTGCTTGCCGTCATGAACGAGGGGATGCGCGATGTTGTAGTCGGAGCCGATCGAAACGAAGGTGCCGGCATTCGCGGCCAACGGGTGGGAACTGACCTCGACACCGTCGTCGGCCTCCGCCGAGAACAGCACCTTGCCCCCGGCGTCGGTCACGGCGAGATAGGCAACCTCCGGGTGGTCCGTCAGCAGGTCGTCCAGATAGGCGTCCACGCCCCTCAGCCCCCGGACCGGAATATCGAGGCGCACCGCCGTGTAGAGATCGTTGGCGATCGACCGGGCCAGGACGTGCGCCTTGTCCTTGATGACCGGCTCCAGCCTCGTCTCGACTGCGCCGAGCGCAATCCAGGCCAGGAACGCATTTGCGGCGACGAGAGCCGCCACGGCGACGAAACCGATGCGGACGCCGACGCCCGCAAGGGTCGGAGCCCGCTGGCGGCCGCTGCGCTCGGCGCTCACGGTGTATTCCTTTCGGCAGCTGCCAGCGTCGCCGCCGTTTCCCGCACGGAGGCGCTGTAGCCGACGAATTCGGCAAGGTCGGTGTCCGACGGCGTTTCGCCCGGATCCGGCGCCAGAAGGTTCTCAACGCTTTGACGCAGATAGCGGGCGGTCCTTGTCAGTCTCCAGAGGGCGGCCGCGGTTCCCAGCACCGCCAGCAGCCCGCTGGCAACGAAGATGAGGGCTGCGGCCTCCAGAAGTTCCGCCGTCAGCCCTTCGACGATGCCGCTGAAACGCGCCTTGCTGTAGCGGACCGCGACGCCGCCTTCGAGCTTCCCGAAATTGTTGATGACGGGCGCGCCGACCACGAAGGATTCCGGATCCTCGATGCGCCAGACCTCCCCCGCCGCCTCCCGGTTCCCGGCGCTCCAGACCCGCGGCGCCTCCGACCCTCCGCCGCTCAACCCGTTGCCGCCATGCACAAGCAGCCTGCCCCCCGCATCGAAAATGCTGACGGACTGAAGTTCCGGATGCTCTGCGACCAGCGCCTCCACCATGGTCCGGCTCTCGGCGATGTCCTTGAGCGGCAGTCCGAGGTCCACGGCCTGCCGCAGCCGGCGGGACGCGTCGAGCGTGACGACCGAGACCCGCGAATCGTCCAGCCCGCGCAGGATGTCGGAGAATTTCTGCTGGTTGAGCAGGATCATCAGCGCCATCGTCACCGCGAAGGCGCACAGGAAAGCGGCGTTCAGGACAACCAGCAGCCTCATGCCGCCAGCACCCCCTGGCGCCGCATGCTGTAGCAAAGGAAATGCTCGATCATCGCCGCGTGCGACACGCCCGCGGCGCCCGCGCCGATATTCATGGACATGACCGTCGCCAGGTTGCAGGTGACATTGAACTCGAGCAGGCGGAAGGACCGGTCCGGCGCGACCCGGAAATCGACCCTGAGATAGTCGCAGGGCTGCACCAGCTTCGCGAACGCAACCGCCGCCTCCCGGAGCTCTTCGCAAAGGGCGTCGTCGTCGAAGGGTTCCCCCCGTTTCCCTGGCTCCAGAAAGCGCTTTTGCCCTTCGGTCTGCACGCCTTCGCGCAGTTCGGAATGGTTGGCGACGGGATGAAGTGCAAGAGGCCCGCCCAGCACCGGCACGGTCACGTCGAGGCCGGGCGCCAGGGTCTCGATCAGCGCCTCCTCGCCGGCCGCCAGCAGGGCTGATGCCCGCGACCGCGCCTCTTCCCAGCCATCGCAGATCGAGCCCTCATCGACGCCTTCCGAGTTGGCGCCGAATCGGGGCTTGACGAAATAGGGCCCGTCGAAGCCGGGCGGCTCGTCAAGATCGGCCTCGGCGACCGCCACGGCGCCTTCGGGCACCGACAGGCCCGCGGCCCGGGCCATCAGCTTCGTGATCCACTTGTCCTCGGCCATGGCGCGCACATTGGGCGGGCTGCCAAGATAGGGAACGCCAGTGCGCGCGCAGAGCGCGGACACCAGTATCTCGGGATTGCGGACAGGCTCCCGGTTGTAGATCTGGAAGATGTAGTCCGGCGCCGGTCCGCGGCGCATGCGTTCTTCGAAAGCCTCGAGGCTGGCGCAGGGCTCCACCGAACGCGCCAGGCCGCGCAGGACCGAGAGCACCTCGAATTTGGTGTAGAGTTCCCGCCCGTAGCGCGGATGCACCGTGGGCGGCGGCTCGGTCCAGTCCTCTGCGTATTTGGCGAGAAACAGGATATCCAGCTCCTCACGCCGATCCGGGCCGATTTGTAACAGCTCTTGCATCGCAAATTGGCCAGATGTGTGTCGAAATTACAGGGAACCAGCGTATGATAACCTTCAACCCTTCCACCGGCAACGCAACGGACCCGCCTCCCCATGTTACGAGTGCTTCTGCTGGCGCTCGCCATCTCGACCGTGGCGGCCCCGGCTTCCCAAGCCGATCCCTTCACCATCTACATGATCGTGCATCGCGCCGGGTCGGGCGCGGATGACGGCTTTCGCGATTACCTGACGGCGAACGGCGTCGATGCGAACTTCGTCCTTCGCGACATGGAGAACGACCGATCCCGTCTTCCCGGCTATGTCGAGGAGATCAAGGCGCTCAAGCCCGACCTCGTCTATACCCAGACGACCTCGGTGACGCGCGCGGTCGTCGGGCGGCTTGAAGAGGCTGACCCGCAGAAGCATGTCCTCGACATTCCCGTCGTGTTTTCGATGGTCTCGTTTCCTGCCCGGTCGCAACTGGTGCCCCAGCCTCCGGACCCGGCGGCGCCGATGCTTTCGAAGCGCAACATCACCGGGGCAAGGCATGTCGTCTCGAACCTCGTGCGCCTCAACGCGATGCGCACCTACATGCCCTTCGAGAAGCTCGGCATGCTCTACGACAAGAGTTCGGGCGCGCAGCGCCGCACCGAGGCCTCCATGCGGACCCTGGTTGAGGAATCCGGCATCGAATTCATCTCCGACAGCCCGACGGAGCCCAAGGTCGAGCGGGACCCGGCCCAGATAGAGCCGACGCTCCGGCGCCTGAAACAGGCCGGGGTCGATTTCCTCTATATCCCGCCGTCCAACTTCTTCGGCGCCCATGCCGAGTTCGTGACCCGCACAGCAACCGAACTCGGGCTGCCGACTTTCTGCGGCGTGGAGACCCTGATCCGGCAGCACTGCATGACGGGGCTCGTCAGCCCGCTCTATGCGGTCGGACAATTCGCGGCCTTCAAGGCGGAGCAGATTCTCACCGGCGGCAAGGACCCCGGCGACATCCCCATCGAAACGCTCTCCCGTTTCTCCTTCGTGGTCAACATGGAGACGGCGCACAAGCTGAAGGTGTATCCGCCCATGGAAATCCTGCGCTTCGCCCAATTCATCAAGACCGGAGCCGATTCTTGATCGCCCTGAAACGTTTGGACGCCAAACGCCGCGCTGCGGTCAAAATCCTGTATCTGGCGCCTCATGCGCCGTCGCCCGACACACCCAGGCCTCCGGACATCCATCCGGATTACGGCGTGCAGCCGGCTTACCAGTATGAGATCTGGGATGTGCTGCAAAACGGTCTCGGCCTGGATGTCGAAAGCAGTTCCAATCTCGACGTCGTACCCCAGGCCTTCGAAGGACGGAATTACGTCTTCTCGCTCTACAACATTGCGCCGTTCCGCAATTCCGAGATCTACGTCTCCGCCCTGGCGGCGAAAGCCGGCATCGCCTGCATGGGCGCGCCGGCGAACATTCGCGCGCTCGCCGAAGACAAGTGGCTGAGCAAGCTGGCGGCGCGGGCGCTCGGCATACCGGCGCCGGACGGGAAAGTGTTCGCAGGAAACGGCCCGCTGCAGAAGCCGGACTTCGACGGACCCTATGTAGCCAAGCCGCGTTTCGGCGCAGCATCGACAGGCATTGACGCCTCGAGCGCGCAAGAGGATTTCAATGCCCTCGAAGCGCGGGTCGCGGTTCTGGGGGCCAGCATCGACGAGTGCCTTGTCGAGCAGGTCTTCGGTGATTTCGACGTGACGGTGCCGATCCTGGTGGGCGAGGACGGGCCGGTGGCCCTGCCCCCCGCTACCCAGACCTGCGACAGTCCTTACGGGCTATTCACCCACCGTCAGAAACGGAAGCTGGAACCCGGTCTCACACGCGAGTTCCCCGGCGATGAGCCCTGGCTCAAGCCCATCGTCGAAGACGCCCTGCGGTTCGCGAGAGCGGTGGAGCCATACGACTATCTGCGCTGTGATTTTCGATTCGGTCCCGCCGGACACGCCTTCCTTGAGTTCAACCTCGCCTGCTCGATCGGCGGCGCGATGGCCTTCGCGCAAAGCGCGGCGCGCGCAGGCATATCCTCGGAGGCCCTGGTCGAGCACATTCTTGCCACAAGCCTCGACCGGCAGTGGGGTCAGGACGCGGCCGGACCGTCTCCCAGATAGCGCACCGCCACCGTCGTGATGTCGTCGCTCTGCTCGACTCCTGTCGAGAATTCCTCGACCGACGCGCGCATCGCATCGCAAATGATGGCCGGCGAGGCGTCTGCATGGGCTGCCAATTCCGCTTCCAGCCGCGGCTCGCCGAACTGCTCGCCCGCTTCGTTGAAGGCCTCGTTCACGCCGTCCGTGTAAAGGAACAGCGTGTCGCCCGGCGCCAGCGTCGTCTCCCCCTCCTCGAAATTGAATCCCGGCATGATGGCGAGCGCCAGGCCGGGATCCATCGGCAGGGTCGATAGCTTCCCCCCGCCGTCGATCCGGTAAGTCGGATTGTGTCCGGCATTGGCGAAGGTCACATGGCCGGTTTCGGTGTTCACGACAGCATAGAAGGCGGTCACGAACATCATCTGCTCGTTCTCGGCCTCCAGCATGTCGTTCAACGCGGTCAGCACCCTGCCCGGCGACTCACCGATCAGAGCGGTGGCCTTGAGCAGGGTGCGCGCAATCAGCATGAAGAAGGCGGCCGGAATGCCCTTGCCCGAGACATCCGCGATGACGAGCCCGATGCGTTGTTCGTCGATGGCGAAATAGTCGTAGAAGTCGCCGCCGACCTCCTTGGCCGGAAGCATCTGAGCGGCGATCTCCACGGTACGCTGCGGCGGCGTCTCGCGCGGCAGCACCGAGAGCTGCAGGTCGTGCGCGATGGACAGTTCTCGCTCGATCGCGACCAGGCGTTCCTTGTGCTTGAGCGCCTCGCGCAGTTCCTCGATCAGCTCGGTCAGGCGTCCATGCTGTTCACGGATGCGCTGCGCCATCTGTTCGAACACGAGCGTGAGAGCCTCGAACTCGTCACTGGCGCCTTCCCGTTCGAGCTCGGCGAGCTGGTCCGTAACGGCCTGGCGGGCTTCCGCGCCCACAGCCGAGGTCAGTCCGGCCATCTGCTGGCGCAGGAAGCGTTCGCGCCGCCTTTGCGCCCGGCGGCGCTCGGCCGACAGGCGTTCGACTTCGCCCAGGGAACTTCGATACGCCTCGACTGCCCTGGCGATGCGGGCAATTTCGTCCCTGCCGGCCTCCTGTTCGAGCCACACGCCGCGCCGGCCGTCGGAGAGCGCCTCCAGCACGCCGATCACCCGGTCGAGCGGCTGCAGGGAGCCGCTCAGATTTGCATAGAGCGCCCAAAGGGCAATGCAGGCGAAAACCGCCGCTGCTCCGAAATAGGCAATGCGCAGCGCCTGCTGCCGCGCAGCGAGTTCGCTGATATCGGCGACGACATGCAGGCCGGCGAGACGTCCGCCGTTCAGGGCTGGGATGTTCGTTGTCGTCGTAGAATAGTCCGCGCTGTTTTGGTCCAGACCTTGCCAGAGCGGCGGGTCGGTGCCGAAGATCAGTCCACCCTCGCTCCCGACCAGAAAGGCTTCTCCGCCGAGGACCGCACCCGCTTCCTGCACCGCGGAGGCGAGCGGGAGGCTTGCGGCAACGATCAACACATCGCCCTGCTCAGAGTCTCCCAAGGCCTCCGCAACCGTCCAGACCGGTCGTCCGTCGGCGTCGATGTCGCCGCCGCTTGCCCGCGTTCCGGTATCGACGATTCGCTTGGCCACGCGCGGCGACAGGGGGTTGCGGCCTACGAACAGGCGTCCCCCTGCTCCTTCCGAGGGGTCGAAAGTCACGAGCCGTTCGATTCCGCTTCCCGCGGAAAGATCCTCGATCAGGCGCGCGGCGAGCAGTGTATCGCCTGCGAGAAGGGCGGACCGGATGTCTTCGTTGGCGCGCAACGGGACCAGCAGGCGCGCGACCGTGTCCGTCTCGCGCTGCGACAAGGTCTTCCAGACGGTCTTCAGTGCCGTCTCGCGGTCCTCGTTATAGCTTTCGGCAAGAAGGCGCTCACGCACGATGCTGCCGTAGCCGAGGCCCACCGCCAGCAGAAGCCCCGCAAGGCTGATGATTGCCGTCAGCCGCAGGCGTATCGAGACATTCCTGCCGAAGCGGCCGACCGCGGTGGGCGGCGTCGGGGGAATATCGCGGAAGGCCGGCTCCAGCCTCTGAACCAGCCCCCGGCGAATGCGTTCCAGCGAATCCCGCACCGTCCGGCCGACTGCGGCGTCCCGGGCGTCCTCCGCATGATCCAGGGTTTCGTCATATCGCGTGCGGAGGCCGTGCAGCACTGCATTGAACGCGCGGGCGGCATAGCCGATTTCATCCCGCTGCCCCAGATCCGCGAGCAGCACCGGGTGGCCGCCGGCCGCTTGCGCGATTCCGTCGTCGAGGCGTTGCAAGCGCCGGCCGACCCGTAATGTCAGAATGATCGTGCACAGCAAGCCGACGAGGATGCCGACGACGCCAGCAATGGCAAAGCCCGGCCAATTGCGACGCAGCACATGCGTCACGAAGTCCTTTTCAACTGCGACATGCAAGAGGGCGAGCGGATAGTCCGCCGGACCTATCGGACGGATATCGACAGAAAGGTCGCCGAAGGTGTGACGGCTCCGGGCTTCCGTCATTCCTCCCGCTAGGCGGCGCTCCTCAAATGCGGTCTCCGCCGACTCAAGGACTTTTTCCAGCCGGGTGCGCGCGACGCCGCTGAAATAGACCGGCTCCTTGTCCGGCGTGGTCATTGCGATGAAGCGTATGTCCGGGTTGTCGTCGAGGAAGCGCTGGAAGAATGGCTCGACTCCCCGGAGCTCCTCGAGCGGGATGCCGACCCGAGCGGCGCGCTCCATCTCGGCCTTCATAGCCTGACCGACCGCGAGTGCCTTGCGGTCGAGCTCGCCCGTCAGCGGCTCCTCGGCCCACCAGTGGAACGCTGCGGTCGTCAGGACCGCCTGCAACAGCGCAACCACGATGGCAGCGACGCAGGCTTTCAGGCAGATCATTCGCGAGACCCGTCCCATGCCCGTCATCCGATCCGGTCCAGCCGGTCGACCTCGCGCGCATCGTCGTCCATCGTCGCCAGCATTCTCGCCGCAGTGTCATGGAAACCTGCAAGCGACGGCGGCGCACCCTCTACGTTCACCGCCTGGCCTTCCGCCATCGCCAGCAACGAGGCATCGCTTCGCCTCAGCATGTCGAGAACGGGATGCAGCACCCAGCGGGCAAACAGGAAAACGAGCAGGAGGCAGACCGCGAATGCACCGGCGGCAATGCCGAAAACGGTAATAGCCGCGCGTTCGCGCAGCGGCGCGCTGTGCCGGACTTCGCTTTCCAGCAGGACGCCCCCGACGACCTTGCCGAAATTGTTGATGAGCGGGCTGCCCACCGTCACCGCCCGCTCATCCGCCTCGATCCAGCGCCCGGTCCGGTCACCGGTATCGATCGTGGTCCCGAGGTCTGTCTGGTCGGTGGAGAATACGACCCGGCCGTCCGCCCCGAAAACCAGCAGCCGGTCGATATCCGGGTCGGCCGCCTGGATACGGTCCAGCAATGCCGCAATTTCCGGGATGGTTTCGAGTCGAAGGCCCAAATCTGTGCGGACCGTAACCGCATGGGCGATTTCATCGACGGTGAAGCCGAAATGCGACGCCTTAACGGTTTGGAGTTCGCGATCGAATGTGTCGAGTGCGGCATACACGACCAGTGCGAGAGAAAAGGCAACGCCGGCCAGGAACGCCAATCCCAACTTGATCCGCAGTCTCATGCTTGCCGGCCAATCCCGCCGCTTGCGTTGCTGCAATCATAGCGCCCAATCGTCTCCGCGCCAGCGTTGCTTCTCTGCTTCTTCGGCCCGGTTTCATCCCGGCGCAACGGAAACAACACAATGTCCTGGAAGAAGAGAACCGGAGAAAGAACCGACGCCTGCAGGCAAATGAACGCACCGGAAGAGCTGCGAATTACGACCGGATCGACTTCCGGCAGCAACGCCTTGACGACCGGCGGAGCCTCTCCGTCAGGAGGCCGGCGCCATCCGGTCTGCCTCCGCGTCCCAGCAATTGCCGATTCCCCGTTCGCGCAATTCGTGGCGGGCGATCTCGTTCTTGGTCATCGTGCGGGGGAACTCGTCCACGAACTCGACGTAGCGCGGCGCCTTGAAATAGGCGATGCGCTCGCGGCACCACGCCACCAGCGCGCCTGGCTCCACCGGCGCGGAGACCTGCACATAGGCCTTGATGTCTTCCTCTCCGAGATCGGACGGCACACCTACGCAGGCGCAGTCAACGACCGCGTCATGGGCCGTGATCGCCTTCTCCACCTCGAAGGCCGAGACGTTCTCGCCCCGGCGGCGGATCCAGTGCGCCTCGCGGCCGACGAAATGGACATAGCCGTCCTCGTCGAGCCAGCCGAGGTCGCCTGAGTGGTACCAAAGATTGCGCCAGGCGGCGAGAGTTGCCTCCGGTTTGTTGATGTATTCGATCATGTAGGTGTTCGGCACTCCGGGCCGCAACAGCAACTGGCCCGTCTCGCCCGCAGGCAGCGGGTTGTCGTCGGCGTCGGCCACCATGATCTCGGCCCATCCATGCGGCCGGCCGCAGGTGCCGGCCTTGCGATCGTGCAGGCGCTCGGAGCAGAGCAGCACGCCCATCTCCGTCATCGCATAGACCTCCAGCATCGGGATGCTGAAACGGGTCTCGAACTCATCGCGGAGCTCGCGGCGCACCTGGCCGGATGCAATCCCCACCCCGACCTTGACCCGGTGCGAGCGGTCGAGCCCGCTTTCCGGCCGTCGGAGCAGCACGGACATCATCGTGCCCAGCGGATCGATGATGGTGGCGCCGTGGCGATGCACCGTCTCCCAGTAACGCGAAGCGCTGAACCATTTGTGCATCACGCCGGTCATGCCGGTGTAGAGCGGACCGGTGACGCCGAATTGCTGACCGCCGATATGGAAGAAATGCGAGTTTGCAAAATGCACGTCGTCAGGACCGGCCTCGGCGATCTCCGCATAGCGGATGGCTGTGCCGATGTAATAGAGGTGGGAAACGAGCACGCCCTTGGGCATGGATGTACTGCCTCCGGTATAGACGATGGCCGCGGGGTCCGTCGGCCGCACCTCCGCCTCGGGAAGCGCCTCGGAGCCCGTCAGCAGCTCTTCCCAGGCGCCGTATCCCGCGCGCGGCGCGCCGTGGACGAGAGTCTTCGGGGGAGACGAAAACCGGTCCGCCGCCGCCTCGCAGACATCCATCAACTCGTCGTCCGCGACCAGCAGCTTCGCGCCGGTGTCGTTCAGGCTGTAGGCGAGGTCGTCGCGCGCGAGCGAAACATTGAGGGCCGCATAGACCGCGCCGATCTTGGCGCAGGCGAACCAGACGACCTCCTGCGCGAGCGAGTTGTACATGAAGGTTGCAACGACATCGCCCTTGCCTATGCCGCGTTCGAGAAGCGCGTTCGCGGCGCGATTCGAGAGCCGATCGGCATCGGCGTAGGTCAGGGTCTCGTCCCGGCAAACGAGCAGCGGTTTGTCGCCGAGCGCAGCGCGCATCGTCACCAGATCGCGGAGCGTGGTGGCGTGCGGCGTTTTGCCCATGATGCGGATCATCTCTCGGCTCCCCGGTCGAGCATCGGTGCAGGCTTGCGAAAGGGCGGGCGCCGGCCGTCGGCGCGCCAGGGCGCGGCCACCAGCCGTTCCCTGCCGGTGACGGGATGGTGCGCCTCGATCCAGCCCGGACAATCCGCAAAGACCGGCGAGGCGTCGCTGTCATCGAGTTCGACCACCGGGGCGGTCATCGGCCGCGAAGGACCCAGGGCCGGCGTTTCGGCAATCGCGGCGGCGGCCTCGATCTGCGAGAGGTCTAGCGCCCGGCCCTTGCCGTCGCGGTTCCCCGCAAGCAGGGCCGCCAGCGCCGCGAACGCGCCGAAACAGGCGGCATTCGGGTCGCTGATCGAGAAGGTCGGCGAGCCGATAAAGGCGCCCTCATCGTCCCGGATCAGGATTTCCGCGCCGCCGAGCGCGCTCAGCACCAGACCGTAGGACCGGAGCCGCTCTACCGACGAGCCCTTGCCCGGCCCGCTCATCGACAGGCTGACCAGGCCCGGATTGGCCCGTTTCAGCACATCGCGCCCGAGCCCCATCCGCTCCATCGTCCCCACGGTGAAATTCTCGATCAGCAGGTCGGCTTGCGCGACCAGTTCAAGCAGCTGCGCCCTGCCCTCCTCCGACTTGAGGTTGAGCGAAAGCCCGGTCTTGTTCCGGTTCAGGCTGTGGAAGTAAAGCGAGCTTTCGAGCCGGACCTGCTCATCCATCTCGCCCCGCAAATGCTCCAGTCCGCGCGTGCGGTAGAGATCGAAGCGGTCCGGAGACTCGACCTTGACGACCTCCGCGCCGAGATCGGCGAGAATCTGGCCGACCATCGGCCCCGACCAGATCCAACAAAGCTCCACACAGACAAGCCCCTCCAGCGGCCCCGCCGGGCCACCCCGCTTCCGGCGGACCTTGATGTCCCCATCACCCGATGGCGCCGCCAGGAAGGGCATGGCGGGCTCCTCGAAACCGGCCCGGAACACACCGCGGGCCAGCGCCTCTCCGTAGCTGTAAACGGGAGCAATGACCGCGCCTTCCTCCAGCCCGCGCGCCAGGAGACCGTCACGCTCCCGGTCCGCGAGGGTTTCTTCGAGCAATGCATCCGCTTCCGTGCTTTGCCTCGCAAGAACGAAGGGATTGTCGAAGCCGGGCCGACGCGCCCAGTCGGGATCGCCCACGGCCTTTGCAATGCGCCGCCAGTCGCGCCGCGAGCGCCCGAGCAGCGCGACATAGCCGTCGCGGCAGGCGAAGAAGCCCATGGGGAAGATCAGGCCGTGCTCGACGCAGATGCGCCCGTTGCGCTTCCAGAGACGGCGGCGCTCCTCCGGCGTGCCGGAGTTCTGGAGCGCGAAGGAACGCATGATGTCTGCGGACGAGATATCGTATCCGGGCGCGCGGCCGTCCTGCCCGCGCCAGGCCTCCGCAAGCGCCAGAACAGCCCCCACCAGCCCGCACCATTTCTCCGGCATGTCCGCCGGCAGCGGCACGCCCGGACCGTCCGCATGGCCGATGGCCGCGGCCGGCCCGGCGACGGCGCAGGCGTCTGCGCCGCTGCCTTCCATGCCCACCTGGAAGTCCCAGAGCCGGATTGCCGGGCCGCCTGGCGCAGGTTCGGCCCCGGCCATTGCGAGCCAGGTTTCGGCATAGGCCGGCGCGCGGCCGGTCCCGTCGAAGCACGCCGGCACCGGGCCGACCGGAAGCCGGCGAAGCTCCTTCACGACAGCGGCAGGGGCACCGGCCCCGTCTTTCGCGAGGGCAGCGCGACGGTTGCGGTCCCGAAGGCCGAGACAATTTCGGACTGGTTCCGCGCCTCGACGTCGAGGTCCACCAGCATGGCGCCGCCAGCCTCCCGCTTGGCCGTCACCCTGCCCCGCCACCGGATCGTGTCGCCCACGAGGTTCGGCCGGCGCACGGAGACATTCAGCCGGTGCAGGAAGCCGTGGTCGCCGATCCAGTTCGTCAGCATGTGCTGCGCCCAGGAGATGCGCTGCGGTCCCACATCGTAGGCCCCGCCCATGCCGACATCGCGGCCGGTGGCGGCTTCGAGATGGCCGCGGCCGGCTGCGTCCTTGGCGCCCGTTTCCGGGTTGATGTGGTAGTCGTCGTGGCGCCGGCGGTAGCGCACCGCGTCCCCATGCGCACCGCCATAGGGCATGGCGCCCTGCGTCGCGGAATACCAGGCCACGATATCGGTGATCGTAAGCGGTCCCTTGACCACCGGCGGCAAGGCGTCACCGACCGATACGTCCTCCCAGTAGAGCGGCTCCGGCCCCCGCCGGGTTTCGGCGAGGATCTCGCGCTCGATCCCGTCCAGTTCCTCCGGCGTGTAGCGGTGCGCTGAAGCGCTTCCCGCCTCACCGCCCCGCTCCGCCTTCAACTGCTCGCCGCGCGGGGTGCGGGCCACCTGGCCGACAGCCCTGGCGACAAGCCGGCCGTCGCTCCTGTCCCGGTAGTCCACCTCGCCGGTCTGCAACACCCACCTGGCGAAGCGCCGGCCGGACTTCATCTCCTGGCGCACCAGCCGCGCCTCGACGTCGAAGCGCGTGTCGAGGCGGATGCGGTCGAACCAGGTGAAGTCGGTTCCCGCATAGATCCACTGCACGCCGGAGAGCTTGGGCGCAACGATGGTCATGTCCACGGCATAGAGGATGCAGGGCGGCGCGACGATGCCGCCGGCAGGCGACGCCCGGGCATAGTCCTCGTCGAGCCAGAGCGGGTTGTCGTCACCCACGCCCCAGGCGAAATGGCGGATCGCGTCGCGCGTCGCCGTCTCGATCCATTGCAGCCGGGAGCGGCGCAGGGGCTTGCCGATCAGCGCGGCCGCCTCCGCCAGGCGCTCCCCGGTAATCTCCCCCCAGGCCACCGGGGCGCTACCCGGCGGCGCGGAGCGGCTCGGGCCGTGCCTCCATCCGCTTCAGTTCCGGCAGCACCTCGGCAGCGAAGAGCCGCAGCATGTCCAACGTGCGCTCGACGCCGTAATAGGGCGGATAGTGGATCATCAGTGAGGTCGTGCCGACATCGCGGAAGGCCTCGATCTTGCGCAGCACCGTGTCCGGCGAGCCGTGCAGGATGGTGTCCTTCACCAGGTGCTCATAGGCGAACTGGCTCTCGTCCGCCTTCTCGGTCACGTCGCCCAGATAGCGCCCGACCGCGCCGCTCAGGAACGTCTTCATGTGGTGGGTGATGCCGGCCTCGCTCTCCTCGCGGGCTCTGGCGTCGCTCGGCGCCACATAGGCCATGCGCACCACATCCACCTCGCCGAAGGCCGGGTTGGCGTTGAGCGGGGCCGGCGCCTCCGCCATGTGCTCGCGATAGACCGCGATATGCTCGCCGATGGTGGCGGCCGAGGGCAGGGACGACTGCATCAGGCCGAAGCCGTTCCGCGCCGCCATGCGGATCGAGCCTTCCGTGCCGGCCCCCATGTAGAACGGCGGGTGGGGTTGCTGCACTGGCTGCGGGAACACCTCGTAGATGTCGTCCATCTCGATCCTGAAATACTTGCCGTCGGCGTTCACGCGCTTCTTGTGGAAGCCGTCGAGGATCAGCGGAATCGCTTCCGCCTGGATGTCGCGGCGTTCCTCGTAGCTGATGCCAAGGCCTTCGAACTCGTAGGGCCGGTAGCCGGAGCCGAGGCCGAGCTGGAAGCGCCCGTTGCTCAGGATATCGACGAAGGCCGCATTCTCGACAATGCGCATGGGATGGTGCAGCGGCACGACCATCACGGCGGCGCCGAGCTGGATTCTCGTCGTCTTCGCAGCGAGATAGGAGAGATAGCTGAACGGGTCCGGCAGGATGCCGTATTTGTTCGAGAAGTGGTGTTCGGCGATCCACACGCTGTCGAAGCCGAGTTCTTCCGCCTCCAGGATTTCGCGGGTGGTGCGCTCATGGATGGCCTGGTGCGGATAGGGCTCGGACTTCGGGTCCGGATGCGAGGTGAAGAGAATGCCGACCTTCATGGAAGACGCGCCTTTCGTGATCCGGCTTGTTCGCGAGGCCCCAGCCTAGCAGGATGGCGCGGCTGCTGCACGGGGCGGGCGTTCACCCCCGCCCGGCCTGCCGGATGGGTGGCAGAGCGGTTGAATGCACCGGTCTTGAAAACCGGCGTGGGCGCAAGTCCACCGAGGGTTCGAATCCCTCCCCATCCGCCAGACTCCCTGCCCTTCACGCATTCGACACGGAATGCCCGCCGTCCACGGCAAGGAGTTGGCCGGTGATGTAGGCCGAGGCGTCCGAGAGCAGGAACAACAGCGGGGCGGCCAGGTCTTCCGGTTGGCCCAGGCGGCCCATGGGCACGCGGCGCATCAATGCCTGCCCCGGCGGCGAGGCGAAGAATTCCTCGTTGAGGTCGGTCAGCACATAGCCGGGGGAGAGCGTGTTCACCCGCACATCGTCGCGGGCGAGCTCCGCGGCCATGACGCGCGTCAGATGATGAAGCCCGGCCTTGGATGCCGCATAGCCGATGGCGCCGCGCCCGGTGCGCAGGCCCAGCAGCGAGCCGATATTGACGATGCTGCCGCCCTCCCCGCGCGCGACCATCCGCTTCGCCGCCTCCTGCGCCACGAACCAGGCCCCGGTGAGGTTGGTGTCGATCACCCGGCGCCAGTCTTCTTCCTCCGTTTCCAGCAGCCGCCGGCTCACGGCTACGCCGGAATTGTTGACGAGGGCATGAATGGGCCCGAGCGCTTCTTCGGCAGCATCGAAGCCGGCGGACACCTGTCCGCGGTCGGTGACATCCATGGAAACGACGGCGGCATTGCCGATGCCTGCCGCCACCCCGGCAAGCGCCTCCATGTCCCGCGCCGCCAGCGCCACCCGTGCGCCCGCCGCAGCCGCAACCTCGGCGAATCCGCGTCCCAGACCGCGCGAGGCGCCCGTCACCAGAACGGTCTTGCCGTCGAGCCGCAGAATTCCCCCGATCGACACGCTTTCCTCCCTTCGGGGCCGCTCCTATATTGCCGGTCCATGCTGATCGAGATTTTCTCCGACGTCATCTGTCCCTGGTGCTTCATCGGGCGCCGGCGCCTCGCCCGCGCCCTGGAGTCCCGTCCCGGCCTGGACCCGGTCATTCGCTGGCGGGCGTTCCAGCTCAATCCGGGCATGCCGCCCGAAGGCATGGCGCGCCAGGACTATCTCGCGCTCAAATTCGGCGCGGAGGGCGGCGGCCCCGCCTATGACCGCATCCGCGAGACCGGACGGTCGGAAGGCATCGACTTCCGTTTCGACGCCATAGAGCGCACGCCGAGCACGCTCGCCGCGCACAGGCTCATCCGGGAGTCGGGCGAGCGGCAGACGGCGGTGGTGGATGCACTCTTCGACGCCTATTTCCTGAACGGCGAGGATATTGGCGACAAGGGGCAATTGGCGGATATCGCCTCGCGCGCCGGCTGGGACAGATGCGAGGCGGAAGCCTTTCTTGCCTCTGACGCCGCAAGCCGGGAAGTCCGGCAGGAGGACACGCGGGCGCGGACGATGGGCATTCAGGGCGTGCCCTGCTTCGTGGTGGACCGCCGTTACGCCATCTCCGGCGCCCAGGAACCGGAATATTTCGCGCCCCTCTTCGATCTCGTGCAGAACGGCGAGGCCGCCGCCGAGTAGCCGCTCGGCGGGGCCTCCAGCACACGATTCGTTCAGGTTGAAACGGCCCCGTCCATAGAACCTCAATCGTCGCCCCGGAACCAATCCGGGGACGATCGGGGACCTCCACACCGTACGGCTCCAGCCGATATTCGGTCCAGTGCCCCGACACTCTTCTCGTCATGCCCGCCCCAGAGCGAGGGGAGAGGCCTTGCCGGATGAGACGAGGCCCGGAACCGCGCCGTCAGGTGACCAGCTCGAGCCGTCGTTCGATCACGGAGAGCACGTCGCGGATGTTCTGCCCGCGCTTCAGCAGCCGGGGGCCTTCGCTCACGGAGTATTCCGCCGCGGACCGGCCTTTGCGCCCGGTCTTGGCCACCCTGTAGAGGGGCGCTTCGGAGCTGTGCCGGAAAATCGAAAACACGGCCTCGCCCCGCTGGAAGTCTATCGCGTAATCCCGCCAGTCCCCCGCCGACACGCGCCGGCTGTAAACATTCATCAGGTGGCGAAGCTCTCTCTTGTCGAAAAAGACCGGCTTCGCCGGACGGTATTGGTTTTCGAGCGCGACGACCTCTCCCATGGCCTCCCCTGTCCTCCTCGCTGGACGGCACGGCCATGCTGCCCCGAATCTCCGGGCGTCGTCCAGACGAAATATGCCGATTCCGTGATAGCCGACGGTGTTTGCGCACAGGGGCCGGTGAAAGCTATAACGCGGCGGCCGTCCAGGAGAGGCAAAGTGGCCGATATCTTTCGCGAGGTGGACGAGGAAGTCCGCACCGAGCGCGCCAAGGAACTTTGGCGGAAATACGGTGTCTTCGTGGTTGGCGCGGCCGTGCTGGCCGTGCTGGCGGTCGGCGGCTTGCAACTCTGGAAGCATATGCAGGCGGAGGCGGCCGCCGAGGCGAGCCAGCGGCTGGAACAGGCGGCTTCCCTGGCCGGGGAGGACAAGCCGGCGGACGCCGCAGCGGCCTTTGCCGCGCTCGCTGCCGAGGGCGGCGGGGCCGGCCTCCTGGCGCGGTTCGGCGAAGCGGCGGAGCTCGCCCGGCAGGGCGACACCGCTTCCGCGCTCGCCCGCTACGAGGCGCTGGCGGCCGATGCGGACGCAGCTCCGGTCTATCGCGACCTAGCGCAACTGTTCCGCGGCATGATCGAACTGGATGCCGGCCGGCCGGAAGCGGCCATCGCGGCGGTGGAAGGGCTCTCGGGAGCGCTGCGCCATTCTGCGGCCGAAACGATAGCGGCGGCGCGGGCCGCGCTCGGCGAAACGACGGCGGCGGTCGCGGGCTTCAAGGCGCTGGCCGACGACCCCGAGGCTCCTGTCGGCGTGCGCCGGCGTGCGGCGGAAATGCTGGCCGCATTGGGAGGCTCCTCATGAGACGGACGCTGCTTCTGGCGGTCGGGGGCGCGTTCCTGCTCGCCGGCTGCGAGTCGGACGGCTGGTTCGGCGAATCCGAGGACCCGCCGCTTCCCGGCGACCGCGTCGCCGTGCTCGCGCTGGACCGCGCGCTCAAGAGCGACCCCGAGGCGGCGGCGCGCCCCTTGGAGCTGCCGGAACAGGCCGCCAATATCGACTGGCCGCAGGCCGGAGGCGCGTCCTTCCACGCCATCGGTCACCCGGCGCTCGGCTCCGTGTCCGGTCCGGCGTGGTCCCGGTCCGTCGGCGCCGGCTCCGGCGAGGGCCGCCGCCTGATGGCGCAGCCCGTCGTCGCCAATGGCCGGGTCTATGCCATGGACGCCGTCGGCGCGGTCAGCGCTTTCAGCCTGCAGGACGGCAGCGGGTTGTGGTCGGTCGAGACCCGGCCCGAGGGCGAGGAAGAATCGACGGGCGGCGGCGTGGCCTTTGCCGGAGGCCGCCTGTTCGCAGCGACAGGCTATGCCGAAGCCCTGGCGATCGACGCCTCCTCCGGAGCCGTGATATGGCGCCGGCTGCTGTCGGCTCCGGCGCGGGGGGCGCCGGCGGTCGAAGGCGGCCGGCTCTTCGTCGCCACGCTCGACAACAAGACCCATGCCCTCGACACCGGCGACGGCGCCGCTCTCTGGACCCATGATTCCGTGGCGGAGCAGACCGCGCTCCTCGGCGGCGCGGGCCCGGCAGTCGCGCAGGGCGCGGCCGTGTCCGCCTATTCCTCGGGCGAGATCGTCGCGCTGAAGACGGAGACCGGGCGGGAACTCTGGTCCGACAACCTCACCGTGGCCCGCCGCGCGGATTTCGTGGCGGCGCTGGCCGATGTCCAGGCCCCGCCGGTGGTCCATGACGGACGGCTCTTCGCGCTCAGCAATACCGGCCGCGCCGGCGCCATCGACATGCGGACCGGCCGCAGGATCTGGAGCAAGGAGTTCGGCGGCCTGCACATGCCGTGGCTCGCCGGCGCCCACCTGTTCGCCGTAACGGCGCGGGGCGAGGTCGTGGCGGCGGAGGCCGGGACAGGCAAGGTGCGCTGGGTCATGCCGCTGGCGCGCTATGAGGACGAGGAGGACCGCGAAGACCGCATCGAATGGGCCGGCCCGGTGCTGGCGGGCGGGCGGCTGGTGCTGGCGGGCTCGCATGGCGAGATCGTCTTCCTCGACCCGGAGACCGGGAAGAAGGGCGCGACGCTCGATGCCGGACGACCCCACCGCCTGGCGCCCGTCGTCGCGGCCCGGACACTGCTGCTGCTCGACGACGACGGCGTGTTGACCGCTTATCGCTGACCGCCATGCCGGGCGCCGTTATCGCCATTGTCGGACGGCCCAATGTTGGCAAATCGACGCTGTTCAACCGCCTTGTCGGGCGGCGCGAGGCGATCGTGGACGACCGCCCGGGCGTGACGCGCGACCGCCGCGAAGGCGCGGCGTCGCTCGGCGGCGCCGAGTTCACGGTCATCGATACGGCCGGGCTGGAGGATGCGCCGGCGGACACGCTCGAAACCGCCATGCGCCGCCAGACCGAAGCGGCGCTCGCCGGTGCCGATGCCGCGCTCTTTCTGGTCGATGCGCGCGCCGGGGTAACGGCGCTGGACCGGCACTTCGCCGCCTGGCTCAGGCGGGGCCCCGCGCCGGTCGTGCTTGCGGCGAACAAGGCGGAGTCCGGGCGCGGCATGGACGGCGCGTTCGAAGCCTATGAACTCGGCTTCGGCGCGCCGGTCGCGATTTCGGCGGAGCATGGCGAGGGGCTTGCGGGGCTTTACGAGGCGCTCGCGCCCTTCATCGAAACGCCCGTCCCGGAAGAAGATGAAGACGATGACGAAGCCGAAGGCCCACTCCGGCTCGCCATCGTCGGCCGGCCGAATGTGGGCAAATCGACGCTCATCAACCGGCTGCTCGGCGAGGACCGCCTGCTGACCGGGCCGGAGCCGGGCGTGACGCGCGACGCCATCGCCATCGACTGGGTCTGGAAGGGCCGGCCCGTGCGCCTGGTGGATACGGCCGGGCTGCGCCGCCGCGCCCGCGTGCAGGACCGGATCGAACGGCTCTCGGCGGCGGATACCGACCGCGCCATCCGCTTCGCCGAAGTGGTCGTGCTGCTGCTCGACGCCGCCGACGGGCTGGAGCGCCAGGACCTCGCTATCGCCGCCCGGACGATCGAGGAAGGCCGCGCGCTGGTGCTTGCGGCGAACAAGTGGGACCTCGTCCACGATGCTCCGGAGGCGCTCGGCGCGTTGCGGGACCGGATCGAAACCTCGCTGCCGCAGGTGCGCAACGTGCCGCTGCTCACGGTTTCCGCCGTCACCGGCCGCGGCGTCGACCGGCTGGTCCGCACCGCGTTCGAGAGCCGCGAGGTCTGGAGCCGGCGCATCCCGACCGGCGCCCTAAACCGCTGGCTCCAGGAGGCGCTGGAGGCGCATCCGCCGCCCATCGTCAAGGGCAGGCGCCTAAAGTTGCGCTACGCCGCGCAGATCAAGCGCCGGCCGCCGACCGTGGCGATCTTCGGCTCGCGTCCCTCCGCGGTGCCGGAGTCCTATGTCCGCTATCTCGCCAACGGCCTCCGGCGCGATTTCGACCTGCCGGGCGTGCCCATCCGCATCCTGCTCCGCGCTGCCGCCAACCCCTATGCGGAGGACAGGCAGCGCTAGCCTTGCCCCGTTGCGGGACTTGCTGGCATGGTCCCGCAACTCGGCAGGGAGGCCGCTTCCGTGGCGCGCTATCGCATTTTCGGTTCGGAGCTTTCACCCTATTCGGTCAAGGTTCGCGCCTGGTTCCGCTACAAGGGCATCGCGCATGACTGGCTGACGCGCACGCCGGAGAACCGGGCCGAATACGAGGCCCATGCGCGGCTGCCGCTCGTGCCGCTGGTCATCACGCCCGAAGGCGAAGGCATCCAGGACTCGACGCCCATCATGGAGCGGTTCGAGGCCGCCTTCCCCGAGCCCGCGACCCAGCCCGGGGACCCGATGCTCGCCTTCCTCTCCGCGCTGCTGGAGGAATATGGCGACGAGTGGGGCAACAAGCACATGTTCCACTATCGCTGGCGCGACGAGGCCGACCAGGTCTCGGCGGCGGAGCGCATCGCCCGCTCCATGCTGCCGGACGCCGACGGGGAAACGGTGGCCGAACGCGCGCGGGCGGTGCGGGAGCGCATGGTGCCGCGCGTGAGCTTCGTCGGCTCCTCGCCGGAGACGGCGCCGATCATCGAGGCCTCCTTCGCCCGCCAGCTGGAGCTGTTGGAAGCGCATCTGGAGGGCCGCCGCTACCTGTTCGGCACCCGGCCGGCTTTCGCGGATTTCGGCATTGCCGCCCAGATATGGGAGGCGTGGACCGACCCGACCGGCAGCACCCTCGTGCCGCCGCGCACCCGCGGCTGGTGCCGGCGAATGCAGGACCCTGAGAACGAAGGGCCCTTCGAGGCTTGGGACGCGCTCGCGCCGACGCTCGAGCCGCTGCTCGCCGAGGAGGTCGGCGCACGGTTCCTGCCCTGGTCGGACGCCAACGCCCGCGCGATCGCCGGCGGCGCGGAAAGCTTCGCCGTCGATATCGCAGGCGGGCGCTGGATGCAGGCGCCGCAGCGCTACCATGCCCGCTCGCTCCGCGTGCTGCGCGGGAAATACGCCGCGCTCGCCGACCGCGCCGCGCTCGACCCGGTGCTGGAGGCGACCGGCTGCCGCGCCTGGCTCGGCTGAACTGGCGCGCCGGGGGCAAAGGCGCTATCGATTGCCTCACCTTTCCGGAAGCCGTCGGGAGCCGGTTGCATGAGCCAGATGCAGGCATGGCGGGTGCGTGAATTCTGCGAGCCCGAGGACATGGCGTTCGAGACCGTGGCGCGCCCGGAGCCGGGGCCGGGCCAGGCGCTGGTCAGGGTCCGCAACGCCGCGCTCAACTTCCTCGACATCCTGATGGTCCAGGGCAAATACCAGATGAAGCCGGACTTCCCGTTCACGCCCGGCTGCGAGCTGTCCGGCGAGATCGCGGCGGTCGGACCCGGCTCGAACTGCAGGGTCGGCCAGCGCGTCGCCGCCCAGCCCTATTGGGGCGCCTTCGCCGAATATGCGGTGGTCGATGACCTGCAGATCAATCCGATCCCGGACGGCGTGGCGATGGACCTCGCCGCCTGCGTGCCGGTGGTCTATCCGACCGGCCATATCGCGCTCGGCCGGCGCGGCGGGCTGAAGGCCGGCGAGTGGCTGCTGGTGACGGCCGGCGCGGGCGGCTCCGGGCTGGCGGCGATCCAGATCGGCAGGGCCTGGGGCGCGCATGTCATCGCGCTCGCCGGCAGCGAGGAGAAGCTCGCCGTCTGCCGCGCCCACGGGGCCGAGCTCGCGCTCGACTACACCGACGAGGGCTGGGTCGAGGCCGTGCGCGAGGCGACCGGCGGGCGCGGCGCGGATGTCATCTTCGACCCTGTGGGCGGCGAGGTCTTCAATCTCGCGCTCAAGGTCATCGCGGTCGAGGGCCGCGCGCTCATCATCGGCTTCGCCGGCGGCGCCATCCAGCAGATCGCCGCCAACCGCCTGCTGCTCAAGAACGCCTCGGCCGTCGGCGCCATCTGGGGCGGCTTCTTCCGCAGCCACCCCGAATACACCCATGAGGTCGTCGCGGACTGCTACGCCATGCTCGCGCGCGGCGAGATCGACCCCGTCATCTCCGCCCGCTACGCATTCGACGACCTGCCGGCGGCGCTGCGCGCGCTTGCCTCGCGCCGCACCTGGGGCAAGGTCCTGCTGGAGGTATCGCCATGATCCGGGCCGTCCGCGCCGTTCCCGGAAGCCCGGACCGGCTTGAAGTCGCAGAGGTCGAGGAGCGACCGCCCTTCTCCAACGAGGCGCTGGTGCGCGTTTCCGCCTTTTCGCTCAACCGGGGCGAGGTGCGCCGGTCCGAGCGCGCGGAGCGCGCGATCCGCATCGGCTGGGACATTGCGGGCACCGTCGAGAAGGCTGCGGCCGACGGCTCCAGCCCGCCGGAGGGCGCGCGCGTCGTGGGCTTCTCGCCGCGCATGGAGGGCTGGGCGGAGCGCGCGCCGATCCCCGGCTCCTATCTCTGTCCGATCCCGGACGGGGTGAGCGACGCCGCGGCGGCGACGCTGCCGGTCGCGGGCCTGACGGCGCTCCATTCCATCGACGCATGCGACTGCCTGATCGGCGCGCGCGTGCTGGTCACCGGGGCTACGGGCGGCGTCGGGCTGTTCGCGGCCCAGCTTGCGCGCATCGGCGGGGCGGAAGTGCTCTCCCAGATCCGGCGCGAGGACCAGCGCGCCTTCGCCGACCGGGTGGGCCTCGGCCAGCTCATCGTGAGCCCGGACGGCAGCAGCATCGAAGCCGCCGGCCCCTACCGGCTGGTGGTGGACGGCGTCGCCGGGCCGATCCTGGAAGCCGGCGTGCGCGCGCTCGGCCCCGAAGGGCTCGCGGTCTGCTACGGCGTCACCGCCGCGCCCGCGATCTCCGTCGCCGTCGGGGATTTCATGACCCGCGGCCTCGCGCGCATCCTCGGCTTCCATCTCTACTACAAGAGCGAGACTGCCCCGCCGCGCGACCATCTCGCCCGCCTGCTCGGCCTCGTGGCGCAGGGCCGGCTCGACACCGCCATCGAGCGCGAGGCGTCCTGGAGCGAGGTCGCGCGCACCGCCGACGACCTGATCGAGCGCCGCTTCCCCGGCAAGGCCGTGCTGCATATCGACTGACGGACGGCGGCCGCGCCCACGGCGGCCGGGGCCCCGCGGCGCCGAACTTCCCCGTTGCCGGGCGCGGCCGGATATCCCTATGATTCCCGCGACCGGGCGGCGGCGTTCCGTCCGGGGTTCGAGGGTTTCCCGCCGATGGCTGGCAGAGCGTTTCGACCGGCGAACGATCCCCGCCTGGGCATCGCCATGATCTGCCTCGGCATGGTGGTCATCACCATCAACGACTCCATCGTCAAGGCGCTCTCGGACCGCTACCCGCTGCACGAGATCGTGTTCGTGCGCGCCATCGTGGCGCTGCTGTTCAGCCTCGCCGTGCTGCGCTTCGAGGGGGGCCTGAGGGCGCTGCGCACCGGACGGCCTGCCGCCCACATTGCGCGCGGGCTCTGCATGGTCCTGGCGAATCTCGCCTTCTTCGGCGCGCTGGCGTCGGCGCCGCTGGCCGACGTGACGGCGCTCTTCTTCGTCGCCCCGCTGCTCATCACGCTGCTGTCCATTCCCTTCCTCGGCGAGAAGGTCGGCATCAGGCGGTTCTCCGCCGTGCTGGTCGGGTTCCTCGGCGTGCTGGTCATGCTCCGGCCCGGAACCGGCGAACTCGAACACGCCCCGGACCGGTGGACCCTGCTTCTGCCCATGGCGGCCGCGCTCGCCTACGCCACCATGCAGATCCTGACGCGAAAGCTCCGGGCGAGCGCCCCGGCCTCGGCCATGGCGGCCTATATCCAGGTCATGTTCATTACCGTCAGCCTCGGCTTCTTCGTCGTCGCCGGCGACGGGCGCTTCGCCGAGGGCATGGAGAACAGGACCTGGCTGTTCCTGTTTCGCGCCTGGGTGTGGCCGACGCCGGAACACTGGCTGCTGTTCGTGCTGCTGGGCGGCCTCTCCGGCTTCATCGCCTATTCGCTGACCCAGGCCTACAGGCTGGCCGACGCGGCGACGCTGGCGCCCTTCGAATATGTCGCCCTGCCCTCCGCCATCCTGCTCGGCTGGCTCGTGTTCGACCATCTGCCGGACCACTGGGTGCTGCTCGGCTGCACGCTCATCGCCGGCTCCGGCATCTATGTCTACTGGCGCGAGAAGCAGCTTGCGGCAGGCGGCGGCAGGCGGCGGCCGGGAGCCGCCCCCGGCCGGCCGGACGCTCCTTCGGCCCCGGGGACAGGCTGAGCCCCGTTCCCTTCCCCGTCCGGCAACCGGGCGGCTTCGCCCGGCCTCATCCTTCCGGATGTCATGAGATGTCATGTTTCGTCATGAGACGCCCTGCGCCTTCCCCGGGATGCAGTTCCGATATGTCATGAGATGTCATGTTCTGCATGCACAGGGGGTATGTCCTGCAGTCCGTCCGGGCATAACGCCCCATTCAGAACCCTCTCCTTCTGGCGCAAACCGCATGGCCATGTCCTCCGCACAGGCGCCGGCAAGGGCCGCGGCGGGGGTGAGCCTTTCGGCTGGCATCGCCGCCAGTGCGGGGCGGGGTCGGTTGCCCTCATCGTTCCTCCTTGCTCCGACCGGGAGCGGGTCCCTTTTCCGCGCGTATCCTGCGCGGGCGCCTGTGCGCGCGCCGGCGCGCGTATCGCGGCGGCGCGGTTCGCGCGCCTGATTGCGCGCGCGAGGCAGAGGGCGCACCTCTCCCGTCGGCTTCTCACGGGTTTTCAAAAAAGTGGCGCCGCCCGGCCGCGCAACGCCCGGGACGCGGCTCCGGATGCCGCTTCCCTGGGGACCATCATAACACACTCCGCCAGATGTCAAGCCCAAATCATGAACAAAAATCAATTATATCAGATTTCTTTCATGCTCACGGCTTTGGAAGGGCTCCGCTCCGGCCGGCGGCGCTGTCTTGCGAACCGGTAATGCAGGCAATTGAAAGGCATCGAACAACCGCCTACCACTATCGGGACGAATCGTCCTCCCGAGGGGCGGGACGAGCCGACAGCCGGGAAGCGCGACAATGCCCAGGAAGCGTAAACGATCGAGGTCCGGCGCCCGCCATGCCCGCAATGCGGGCGCGCCTGCCCGGCAGCAGGCCGCGGGCGCATCCGGAACGCCGGCACGCAGGAGGCACCCCCTCGACAACTGGATTCTCGGCCTGGCGGCAGCCGGCGTCCTGCTCACCGGCTACCTGACCCTGACCGCCTGGCTGGGCGAGCACCCGGCTTATTGCGGCGTGGATTCCGGATGCGACATCGTGCAGTCGAGCCGGTGGTCCACCCTGCTCGGCCTGCCGATGGCGCTCTGGGGCCTGCTCACCTACGCGCTTCTTGCCGGCCTGGCGTGGCGGCTGCGCTCCCGCCCGCCGGCATGGGGCGCCCTGTTTTTCGTCGCCTGCATCGGCTTTGGCGTGAGCTGGTTCCTGACCCTGGTGTCGGTCTTCGAGATCAGGGCGGTCTGCGAATACTGCCTTGCCTCCTTCGCGCTCATGAACCTGCTGTTGCTGCTCGTGGTCCTGCGCCGTCCTTCCGGGACGCCGGAGCGGGAGCGGCGCCGGACCCTGCTGTATCCGGTCGGCGCCGCCCTCGTCCTGGTGCTGGGCCTGCATCTGCATTTCAGCGGCCTCTTCGACCCCGCCGCCGGCCCGGAGGACCCTTACCTCAAGGCGCTCGCGACCCACCTGCAGGACAGCGGCGCGCGCTTCTACGGCGCCTACTGGTGTCGGGCCTGCCAGGAGCAGAAGGCGCTGTTCGCCGCCTCCGCCAAGCGGCTGCCCTACACCGAATGCGCGCCTTCGGGACCGAACGGCCCCCTCACGGCCGCCTGCACGGTCCAGGACATCCGGCGCTACCCGACATGGATCGTCGAGGGCCGCCGCCTTACCGGCGTGGTGGACACAGAACGTCTCGCCCGGGCGTCGAAATTCGAATGGGACGCGGCGGCGCAGGACGCAGCGCCGAAGGGCTAGGCCAATTCCCCCTCCGCCAGCATGCGGCGGAGTTCGTGTTTCAGGACCTTTCCGGTGGCGTTGCGGGGGAGGGCGTCGGTGAACAGGATGCGGCGGGGCTGCTTGAAGCGGGCGAGCTGGCCGGCGCAGTGGTCGAGGATCTGCTGCGGCTCCAGCGCCGCGCCCTCGCGGCGGACGACCACCGCGCAGCCGACCTCGCCCCAGCGCTCGTCCGGCATGCCGATCACGGCGGCCTCCCCGATGCCGTCCAGCCGGTAGAGCACGTTTTCCACCTCCGCCGGATAGACGTTCTCGCCACCGGAGATGTACATGTCCTTCCAGCGGTCCACGATGTAGTAGTAGCCCTCCTCATCGACCCAGACGGCGTCGCCCGTCTTCAGCCATTCGCCGTCGAAGGACTCGGCGGTTTCCTTCGGCTTGTTCCAGTAGCCGGGCGTCACGTTCGGCCCGGCCACCTGCAGCTCTCCCCGCTCGCCCGGCGCGGCCGCGCGGCCATCCTCGGTCATCACCCGCGTTCGGGTGTAGAGCACGGGCTTGCCGGCCGAGCCGATCTTGCGCGTGGCGTCCACGGGGTCGAGCGCCATCACCAGCGGCGCGGTCTCGGTCATGCCATAGGCTTGGGCGAGCGGCCCGCCCCGCGCCGCCCAAACCTCGATCAGCGCATGCGGCGTGGGCGCGGCGCCGACGCCGAACACGGTCACATGGCTGAAATCCGCCTCCTCGAAGGCTGGAAGCTGCGCCATGAACTGGAAATTGGCCGGCACGCCGAGGAAGTTGGTGATGCCGGCCGCCGGGTCGGCCAGCAGCCGCAGGCACTGCTCGGGGTCGAAACTCCGCGCGACCACCACCTTGCCGCCCGCATGCAGCACGGGATTGGCATAGGCGTTGAGGCCGCCCGTGTGGAACAGCGGCAGCACGGTGAGCGTGACCGAATCGGCGGAGATACGGTGCGGGATGCCGATATTCACCGTGTTGATGAAGGTCATGCCGTGGGTGATGCGCGCGCCCTTGGGCAGGCCGGTCGTGCCCGAGGTGTACATGATGGTCGAGAGGTCCGACATCTGCTGCGGGACCATTTCGGCCTCGCAGGGCCCCTCCTCTATCGCCGCCTCATAGTCCGACGGGCTGCCGTCGGCGGCGGTCTCCAGCCGGTGCCGGAAGCCCGTCCCGGCCTGCACGGCCGCGGCCGTTTCGGCAAAGCCCCGGTCGTGGATCATCGCCTTCGGCGCGGCGTCGCCGACGATGTAGTTGAGCTCCGGAACGGTGAGCCGCCAGTTGAGCGGCACGAACACGGCGCCGGCGCGGAAGCAGGCGAACTGGATCTCCAGATAGTCGGTGGAATTCTCGGCCAGCAGGGCCACGCGGTCGCCGGGCTCGACCCCCAGACGGCCGCGCATGAAGCCCGCAAGACTCCCGACCCGCCGGTCCATCTCCGCATAGTCGATTTCGCGGCCGCTTGCGAGATCGACCAGCGCGGTGCTTTCCGGCCGCCGCGAGGCGTTGTGCGCGATCCAGTCGAAGGTCTCGAATTGCATCCGTGCCGTCCCTCTCAAGCGCCCTGGTGTCATGTTTCTGAAGTTCGTATCGTTTTGTCTGGAGCGTTCAACTGCCCTTCCGTCATGCTCCCATAATCGTCATGCCCGGACTTGTTCCGGGCATCCGCTGCCACCGTCGCGACGGCCCATGAGGGAGATGCCCGGAACAAGTCCGGGCATGACGGGATGGAGGCGCCCAGACAGCTATTTTGCAATGCGACGCACTTCAATTCCAAGACACTAAAGCGGGATATTGTCGTGCTTCTTCCAGGGATTTTCCAACCGCTTGTTGCGCAGCACCTCCAGCGAGCGGCAGATGCGGAAGCGGGTGTTGCGGGGGCGGATCACGTCGTCGATATAGCCGCGCGCCGAGGCGATGAAGGGGTTGGCGAACTTCTCCGCATATTCCGCCGTCCGCCCGGCGATCTTCTCCTCGTCGCCGATATCCTGGCGGAAGATGATCTCGACCGCGCCCTTGGCGCCCATCACGGCGATTTCCGCCTGCGGCCAGGCATAGTTCACGTCGCCGCGCAGATGCTTCGAGCTCATCACGTCATAGGCGCCGCCATAGGCCTTGCGGGTAATCAGCGTGACCTTCGGCACCGTCGCCTCGGCATAGGCGAACAGCAGCTTGGCGCCATGCTTGATGATGCCGCCATATTCCTGGACGGTGCCCGGAAGGAAGCCCGGCACATCGACGAAGGTGACGATGGGCAGGTTGAAGGCATCGCAGAAGCGCACGAACCGCCCGCCCTTGCGCGCGCTGTCGATGTCGAGGCAACCGGCCAGCACCATGGGCTGGTTGGCGACGACCCCGACCGGCTGGCCGCCATAGCGCGCGAAGCCGATGACGATATTCGCCGCCCAGTCCGGCTGGAGCTCGAAGAAGACGCCTTCATCCGCGGTCTTCCGGATCAGCTCCTTGATGTCGTAGGGCTTGTTCGGGTTGTCCGGCACCAGGCTGTCGAGCGAGGGCTCCCGGCGGTCTATCGGGTCTTCGGTGGGGCGCAGCGGCGGCGCCTCGCGGTTGGAGGACGGCAGGAAGCCCAGGAACCGCCGCACCTGCAGCAGCGCCTCGATGTCGTTGTCGAGCGCAAGGTCGGCAACGCCCGAGCGCCTGGCATGGGTGCGCGCCCCGCCGAGCTCCTCATGCGTCACCGTCTCGTGGGTCACGGTCCTGACCACGTCCGGGCCGGTGACATACATGAAGGAGGTGTCCTCCACCATGAAGATGAAATCCGTCATCGCCGGGGAATAGACCGCCCCGCCCGCACAGGGGCCCATGATGACCGAGACCTGAGGCACGACGCCGGAGGCCAGCACATTGCGCTGGAACACCTCGGCATAGCCGCCGAGGGAGGCGACGCCCTCCTGTATGCGCGCCCCGCCCGAGTCGTTGAGGCCGACGACCGGCGCGCCGACCTTCATCGCCCGGTCCATCACCTTGCAGATCTTCTCCGCATGCGCCTCGGACAGCGAGCCGCCGAACACGGTGAAGTCCTGGCTGAAGACGAAGACGAGCCGCCCGTTGACGGTGCCGTGGCCGGTGACCACGCCGTCGCCCGGAATGCGCTGCGCCTCCATGCCGAAATCGGCGCAACGGTGCTCCACGAACATGTCGTATTCCTCGAAGGACCCTTCGTCGAGCAGCACGTCCAGCCGTTCGCGCGCCGTCAGCTTGCCGCGCCGGTGCTGCGCCTCGATGCGCCGCTCGCCGCCGCCGAGGCGGGCCTGGGCGCGCTTGGCTTCCAGCATGTCCACGATGTCGGTCATGGCCTCGGGCCTCCCTGTCTGTAGCAGCGTCTATAGCAGCGCCGCGAAGCGCTCCACGGCGGCGAGTTCACCCCTCAGCGCCGCGCCCCGCCTGCGTGCATCCTCTTCCTCGCCCCAGCGCTCCGCCTGCCACTCGTCGTCGAGGCGCGCGCAGCGCCATGCCTGGCAGGCGTTCAGCCGGCCGCCGAGGAGCGCCATGCCGAGCGCCGCGGAGCCGGTGGCGGCAACGGCCGTGTGCAGCGCCGTCAGGCGGAACGGCTCATGGGCGTCCACCGCCCGCCTGAGCGCTTCGATCGCGCCCTTCTCCTGCGCGGCTGGCATCACGCCCGCAACCGTGCCGAGCTTCGCGCCGTGGACCGCCGCCAGCCAGTCGAGCACGGGCTGCCAGGCGGCGTTCTGGCGCCGCGCGAGCTCGCCGCCGGCCGCATCGCGGTAGCAGAGCAGGTCCGTTTCGCCATAGCGCGCGATCTCGGCCGCGACCTCGCCGGCGCGGGGCGCGACCCGGTCGAGCGCGGTTGCCGACAGCGTCATCATCGCCATGGTCCGGGGCTCGACCCTTTCTCCCTGTTCGGACCATTCGTCCGCCACGGCGGCCGCCAGCGCCCGGCTCGGCAGGGCGAGCGACCGGCCCGCCGGCGTGCGCACCCGGCGGCCGTCCAGCGCGACGCCGTAGCCGCCCGCGTCGAGCGGCACCGCATCCGCCTGCTCGTAGAACCGTTTCATGGCCTCACGCGATCTCCCGCTCGCCCCGGATCTGGGTGCGGTGCATGATCCGGCGGGCGCTGGCGTCGAAGGCGTCGCGGCGGTGCAGGACGCCCAGATTGTTCCAGACAAGCAGGTCGCCCGGCCGCCAGCGGTGGCGCCAGACGAAGCGCGGGTCGGAAGCGTGGGCCCAGAGGCGGTCGAGCAGCGCATCGCTCTCCGCCACCTCAAGCCCGACGACCCAGGCATGGGGCCGCCGGCCGAGGAAGAGCGCCCGCTCGCCCGTCGCCGGGTCGGTGCGCACCAGCGGCTGGCGCGCGCCCGGCGTCTCGCGCACATCCTCGGTTTCCCGGTAGCCCCGCCGCAGCATGCCGGCGCTGTTATGCGCGCTGTCATGGACACAGCGCAGCCCCTCGATCCGCGCCTTGTCCTCGTCGGGAAGCGCCGCCCATGCGGCGAACTGGTTGGCGAACCAGGTGTCGCCCTCGCCGTCCGGCGCCTCCAGCGCATAGAGGAGCGCGGCTTTCGGCGGCTTTTCGACATAGGTCATGTCCGCATGCCAGACCGCCTCGCCCGCGCCGAGATTGCCGATGGGCCGGCCGTTCTCGACCACATTGGAGATGACATTGATCTCCGGGAACTCGGGCAGGAAGGGCGCGCCATAGGGATTCGGCCCCGGCGGGTCCAACTCGCCGAAGACGCGCGAGAAGGCCATCAGCGCCGGGTCGTCCAGCCGCTGGCCGCGCGCGAGCAGCACGAGATGTTCGTCGAGCGCGCGGCGGAGCGCCGCCGCATCCGCCGCGTCGACCGGCTGCGAGGCGTCCAGCCCGCGCAACTCCGCGCCAAGCGGGGCATCGAACGGAACGATCTGCAACGCCGGCGCCCTCCCCGGTGCAAGAAAACGGTCACCTGCCGCCAGCTTGCCGAAACCGCCGGCCGGGGCAAGTCCCTTGCCCTCCACGCGCGCCGGCGCACTTGCGCGCGGCCGCCGGATGGGCTTGCATAGGCGGGACCGTTACGCCCCGATTCTGGAGACCCTGTGGATGAGCGCCGAAGCGAAAGAGTTCAAGTGGGTTGGCACCCGCCCCGTCCGCCCGGACGGCGTGCCGAAAGTCACCGGCCGCGCCCAGTACGGCGCCGATTACCGGCTGCCCGGCGAGCTGATCGGCAAGGTGCTGCGCAGCCCCCATGCCCATGCGCGCATCCGGGGCATCGACACCTCGAAGGCCGAGGCCCTGCCCGGCGTCAGGGCAGTGGTCACTTCGGCCGACTTCCCGGACCACCCCTTCGCCTATATCGGCCCGGAGCGGGTGGCGCAGAATTTCTGGCACATCACCCGCAACATCATGGCGCGCGAGAAGGTGCTCTATGAGGGCCATGCCGTCGCCGCCGTGGCCGCAGGGAGCGCCGCCGTCGCCGAGGAAGCGCTCTCGCTCATCGAGGTCGATTACGAGGTGCTGGCGCATGTGATCGATGTCGATGAGGCGATGAAGCCGGACGCGCCGCTTCTGTTCGAGGACATGACCACGCGCGGCGTCGAGCCGGCGCCCGAAAAGCCGTCCAATATCTCGAAGCGGGTGGAGTTCGGCATCGGCGACCTGGAAGCCGGCTTTGCAGCGGCCGACCACATCGTCGAGAAGAGCTTCAAGACCGCGCCCGTCCACCAGGGCTATATCGAGACCCATGCCTGCATGGCGCGCTTCGACGCCGACGGACAGGGCGAGATCTGGTCGTCGAGCCAGGGCCATTTCGTGGTCCGCGCGATGACCGCCAAGCTGCTCGGCATCAGCCCCGGCGATATCCGCGCGACGGCGCTGGAGATCGGCGGCGGCTTCGGCGGCAAGACCATCGTCTATCTGGAGCCGCTGGCGGCCGCGCTGTCGCGGAAATGCAGCCAGCCCGTGCGCATGCAGATGACGCGCGAGGAGGTCTTCAAGGCGACGGGCCCGACTTCCGGCGCCTCGATGAGCGTCAAGATCGGCTGCACCGATGACGGGAAGATCACCGCCGCCGACGCCACCTTCAATTTCCAGGCGGGCGCCTTCCCCGGCTCGCCGGTGGTGAATGCCTGCATGTGCGCCTTCGCCCCCTACGACATCGGGAACGCGCGCACGGTCGGCTACGACGTGGTGTGCAACCGCCCGAAGGCGGCGGCCTACCGCGCGCCCGGCTCGCCGATCTCGGCCTTCGGGGTCGAGAGCGTCCTCGACATGCTCGCCAAGAAGACCGGCATGGACCCGGTGGAATTCCGCCTGAAGAATGCCGCCCGCCAGGGCACCCAGATGGTCTATGGGCCGAAGCTCAGCCATGACGGTTATGTCGAGACGCTGGAAGCGCTCATGGCCCATCCCGACTACAAGAAGCCCATCGGCCCGAACCAGGGCCGCGGCGTCGCCTCGGGCTTCTGGTTCAACGGCGGCGGCGAATCGAGCGCGACCGTCCACGTGAACGACGACGGCACGGTGATCGTCGGCAGCGGCAGCGTCGATGTCGGCGGGTCGCGCGCGAGCATGGCGCTGATGGCGGCGGAGACCTTCGGCGTCGATTACGACAAGGTGCGCTGCGTCGTCTCGGACACGGCGTCGGTCGGCTACACGCATGTCACCGGCGGCAGCCGCGTGACCTTCGCCACCGGCATCGCCGTCCACCAGGCCTGCAACAAGGTGATCGACGATTTGCGCCAGCGCGCCGCGATGATCTGGGACGTCGATGTAGACGCCGTCGAATGGCGGGACGGCGCGGCCCACCCCGCCGGCGCCAATGTCGGAGATTTCGAACCGCTCACCATCGGCGAGCTCGCGGCCAAGCGGGCGCTGACGGGCGGGCCCATCGGCGCGGCCGGCACCACCAATGCCGGCGCCCAGGCTCCGGGCTTCTCCAGCCAGTTCTGCGATATCGAGGTCGATCCCGAGACCGGCCATGTCCAGGTGCTGCGCTTCATCGCGGCGCAGGATGTGGGCCGCGCGATCCATCCCTCCTATGTCGAGGGCCAGATCCAGGGCGGTGTCGTGCAGGGCATCGGCTGGGCGCTGAACGAGGAATATATCTACGACGACCAGGGCCGGCTGGAGAATGCGGGCTTCCTCGACTACCGCGTGCCCGTGGCCTCCGACCTGCCGATGATCGACGCGGTCCTGGTCGAGGTCCCCAATCCGAGCCATCCCTACGGCGTCAAGGGCGTGGGCGAGGTGAATATCTGCCCGCCCATGGCCGCGATCGCCAACGCCATCGACCAGGCGGTCGACACGCGGATGTACGAACTGCCGATGTCGCCGCCGAGGCTGCTGGCCGCCATGGACGCGAACGGAGCGGACGGGGACGACTGAGACCGGGAGCAGGGCCGCGTGGGCCCGACCGTCCAGGTCCGGTTCACCGAAGGGTTTGCGCGCGCCTTCACCGGGGGCGTGCGCGAATTCGAGGTCGAGGCGCGGCTCCTGCGCGATGTCATCCGCGCGATGAACGAGCGCTTCCCCGGCCTCGGCGAACGCCTGGTGGAAGAGACCACCGTCGCCATAGACGGCATGATGCACGAGACCGCCTATTTCCAGCCCGTGCCGCCGGGCGGCGAGGTGTTCTTCATCCCGAAGCTGGAAGGCGGCTGACCCGCCGGAAGGAAGCAATCCCATGAAAGACCGTTCGATCGCCGCGTTGCGGCTAAAGCTTGCCGAACGGCCCGACGGCGCAACCGCCGCCATCGCCGACCTTCGGGCGGAATACGACCGCGCAGTCGAGATCTTCCCGCTGCCGGACGGCGTCTCCCGCGAAGAGGGGACCTTGGGCGGCGTTCCGGGCGAGTGGCTGCGGCCCGAGGGTGCGGACGCGACCCGCGTCCTGCTTTACTTCCACGGCGGCGGCTATGTGCTGGGCTCGACGCGCTCGCACCGGCACATGGTCGCGGCGCTAGCGGCCGGCGCCGGCGTCCATGCCTTCTCGGCCGACTACCGGCTCGCGCCCGAGCATCCCTTCCCCGCCGCCGTCGAGGACGGCGCGGCAGCATGGCAGGGCCTGCTGGAGAGCGGCATCGACCCGGCCCACGCCGTCATCGGCGGCGACTCGGCGGGCGGCGGCCTGACGGTCGCAACGCTCGTCAAGGCGCGCGACGACGGGCTTCCCATGCCGGCCGGCGGGCTCTGCATCTCCCCCTGGACGGACATGACGATGGAGGCCGGCTCCTACGCGGCCAAGGCCGGCTCCGACCCGATGGTGAAGAAGGACCAGATCGAGCGCTGGGCCGGCGTCTATCTCGGCGCGGAGACCGACTGCCGCCACCCCTGGGCTTCGCCGCTCTACGCCGATCTGGAAGGCCTGCCGCCGCTGCTGGTGCAGGTCGGCAGCGAGGAAGTCCTGCTGGACGACTCGGTGTCGCTGGTGGAGGCGGCCCGCCGGGCAGGCGTTGAAGTGCAACTCACCGTGGCGGACGAGATGATCCATGTCTGGCACTGGTTCGACCGCCTGCTCGACCGCGCCAGGGAGGGCATAGACGAGGCGGCGGCCTTCATCCGGGCCCGCACCGGCGCGCCGTAGCCTCCCCGTGAAGTTCGGCTACTTCACCCTCTCGGACAACCGCTATCCCGGCAATACGCGCTCGGCCGAAACGCTGGTCCGCGAAATCTACGAACAGGCGCTTCACGCCGAAGCCGTCGGCCTCGATTCTGCCTGGATCGGCGAGCATCATTTCAACCTGCTGGGCGTCAACGCCTCGCCGCACATGCTGCTGGCGCAGCTTGCCGGCGCCACCTCGCGCATCCGGCTGGCGCCGGCGGTCGTGCTGCTGCCGGTCCACCACCCGCTGCAGGTGGCGGAGGACTGGGCGACGCTCGACCTGCTCTCCGGCGGCCGGGTGGATTTCGCCGCCGGGCGCGGCTACGACCGGCTGGAATACGGCCCCTTCGGCGCGCCGTTCGAGGACTCGGCCGAGGCGTTCGCCGAGGGGCTGGACATCGTCTGGCGCGCCTGGACCGAGACCGGCCCGTTCTCTCATGACGGGCGCTTCTGGCGCTTCGAGAATGTGGATGTGCGCCCGAAGCCGGCGCAAAAGCCGCTGAGGCCCCATGTCGCCTGCTTCTCCCGGCCCAGCATGGAACTGGCGGCCCGGCGCGACTGGCATGTCGTCTATGCCCCCTTCGCCGCCGCCATGGTTTACGGCTCGCTCGCCGAAGCCGTCGAAATCTACCGCCGGACCTGCGAGGATGAGCATGCCCGGCCGCCGAGGCGGGCGGTCTGCTCCTATTTCATCCATATCGCCGATACGCCGGCGGAGGATTTGCGGGGCCGCGAGGCGCTGGTGCGCTATTTCCAGGACGCGCTGGTGGCCGCCTTCCCCGGCGACCCGGCGACCGCGCCGCCGAGCTACCGCTATTTCGTCGAGATCTGCCGCCTGCTGCGCGAGATGTCGCCCGACAAGCTCACCAACTGCTCGGTGCTGATCGGCCCGCCGGCGCAGATCGTGGAAGACCTCAAGCTGGTGGAGGCGGCCGGCATCGACGAGGTCGTGCTCTACTTCAACTACGGCCTGAAGCCGCATGAAGAGGTCAAGGACCAGATGACGCGCTTCACGGAAGAAATCGCGCCGCACTTCGCGATCCACCGCCGCGGCTGACGATGGAGCCGCGAGGAAAATCGCCGAACTGGAGGACCTGTGATGGAGTGGCTGGTTGTCGTCGCGCTGCTGGTGTTTCTCGGGGGACTGGCGGTGGTCGTTCTTGACGCGACGGGGAGCCCTGGCAAGTCGTCGCGCGGAAAGAAGGCCGGGCCGGCGCATTGACCGAATCGCGTTCCTGAAAGGCCGGCAAAGGCCCGGGATAAACGCAGCCTGGAACTGGTCGGATGGCGACGAAGCCGGACAGGAAGACCTAACCTTTCAGTCGCCGTGCCGGAGGAATCTCGACGAAATATGCTTCAACAATTGCCTTGAGCGCCGTCTTCAGGATACCCGTTTCGGCAAACAGAGAATGGTGTTCATGCGCGTATCTCCACTCCACGAACGGGTGCAAGTCTGAGATAGCGATTGGAACTGTATGATTTATATGGATTTCCTGTTCGTTTTGGAGGTCGCTTGACGGCGATTGGTGACAATCGGGGGTTCGCGGGCCGGGATTTGTCACGGTCGCACGATGCCGGGGCGT
>JAJEIH010000004.1 GCA_022827685.1 Alphaproteobacteria bacterium | reverse complement strand
CCTACGAGCACAAGGTGGGGCCACGCAACGGCGCGCGCGTGGTCGCCCGCGCGTGGAGTGACCCCGAGTATCTCGACCGACTCCGCGAGGACGCGAGCGCGGCCATCGCCGAGCTCGGCTACAGCGGGCGTCAGGGCGAGGACATGGTGGTGCTGGAGAACACGCCGGAGCTGCACAACATGGTGGTGTGCACCTTGTGCTCCTGCTATCCGTGGCCGGTGCTGGGGCTGCCGCCGGTCTGGTACAAGGCGCCGCCCTACCGCGCCCGCGCCGTGATCGAGCCGCGCGCCGTGCTCGCGGAGTTCGGCATGGAAGTGGGCGAGGATGTCGAGGTGCGCGTCTGGGATTCGACCGCCGAAATCCGCTATCTGGTGCTGCCCGAACGGCCCGCCGGCACGGACGGCTGGGGTGCGGACGCGCTCGCCGGGCTGGTCACGCGCGACGCCATGATCGGCACGGCCAGGGCCGCCGCCCCGTGAACGGCGCGCACGACCTCGGCGGGATGCACGGCTTCGGCCCCGTCGGTCCCGAAGAAAACGAGCCTGTCTTCCATGACGAGTGGGAGCGGCGCGCCTTCGCGCTGACGCTCGCCATGGGCTTCACCGGGCAATGGAACCTCGACAGGTCCCGCCATGCGCGCGAGGCCATGCCGCCCGCCGACTATCTGGCGACCTCCTATTACGAGCACTGGCTGTTCGGGCTCGAGGCGCTGATGGCGGAACGCGGCCTGCTGGAAGGCGCGCCGGCGAAGCTCCGGCGGCTGGATGCGGGGAACGTGGAGAAGGCGCTGAAGACCGGCGGCCCGACGGAACGCGAGACCGAAGCCGCCCCGGCCTTCGCGCCCGGCGACAGGGTGCGCGCGCTGAACATCCACCCCGTCGGCCACACCCGCCTGCCGCGCTACTGCCGCGGCCGCACCGGCCGGATCGACCGGCTTCGGGGCGCGCATGTCTATCCCGACTCGCACGCCGCCACCGGGGACCAGGACCCGCGCCACCTCTACAGCGTGCGCTTCTCCGCCCGCGAACTCTGGGGGCCGTCCGCATCCGCGTCGGACGCGGTCATGATCGACCTCTGGGAACCCTATCTGGAGCCGGCGTGACGCCGGACGCGCCGTTCGAGGAGCCCTGGCAGGCGCGGGCCTTCGCCATGACGGTGCGCCTCCACGAGGCGGGGCATTTCACCTGGCCCGCCTGGTCCGAACATCTCGGCCGCGCGCTCCGCGCCGAACCCGGGCGCCCCTATTGGGAGAGCTGGCTCGCGGCGCTGGAAGAACTGGCGGCGGCGGGCGGCCTCGCGGGCGCAGCCGATCTCGACGACCGCGAGCAGGCCTGGCGCCGCGCCCACGCGGAAACCCCGCACGGCCGGCCGGTCCACCTCCCGGATCAGTAGGAGCGGGGCAGGCCGAGGACGTGCTCGGCGAGATAGGCCAGCACGAGATTGGTGGAGATCGGCGCCGTGCGGTAGAGGCGCGCCTCGCGGAACTTGCGCTCTATGTCGTACTCCTCCGCGAAGGCGAACCCGCCATAGGTCTGCATGCACACGTCGCCCGCCTTCCAGGAGGCCTCGGCGCAGAGATGCTTGGCCATGTTGGCTTCCGGCCCGCAGGGCTCGCCCGCCTCGAACAGTGCGGCCGCCTTGCGCATCATCAGCTCCGCCGCGGCGGTCTGGGCGTATGCTTCCGCGATGGGGAACTGGATGCCCTGGTTCTGCCCGATCGGGCGGCCGAACACGCTGCGGTCGTTGGCGTATGCCACGGCGCGGTCGATGAAGAACCTGGCGTCGCCCAGCGCGTCGGAAGCGACCAGTATCCGTTCCGCGTTCATGCCGTCGAGGATGTAGCGGAACCCCCGGCCCTCCTCGCCGATCAGCGCATCGGCCGGAATGCGCATATTGTCGAAGAAGAGCTCGTTGGTCTGGTGGTTTATCATGGTGCGGATCGGGCGGATCTCCAGCCCGTTGCCGAGCGCCTCGCGCATATCGACAAGAAAGACAGACAGCCCGTCGGTCCGCTTCGCCACCCGGTCCTTTGGGGTCGTGCGGGCGAGCAGCAGCATGAGGTCCGAATATTGCGCGCGGCTCGTCCAGATCTTCTGGCCGTTCACCACATAGCCGTTGCCCTCGCGCACGGCCGTGGTGCGCAGGCTCAGCGTGTCCGTGCCGCTGCTCGGCTCGGTGACGCCGAAGGCCTGGAGGCGCAGCTCGCCCGTCGCGATCTTCGGCAGGTAGCGCTGCTTCTGCTCGTCGCTGCCGTGGCGGAGCAGCGTGCCCATGATGTACATCTGGGCGTGGCAGGCGCCGGCATTGCAGCCCGAGGCGTTGACCTCCTCCAGCACCGCGCTTCCGGCGGAAATCGGCAGACCCGAGCCGCCATATTCCTCCGGGATCAGCACCGCCAGATAGCCGGCGTCGGTCAGCGCCTTGACGAAGGCCTCCGGATATTCCCGGTTGCGGTCGAGCTCGCGCCAGTAGTCGCCCGGATAGTTGGCGCAGAGCCGGCGCACCGCCTCGCGGATCTCGGGCCAGGTCTCGCCGACCTCCATCGTGATGGGGCTCGCATCGTTCATCGCATCCATGGGGTCCGCCGCCGCCTCCGTTCCTCTGTCGCGCCGGAGTAAACCGGAACCGGCGGCGCGAATCCAGCGCGCCGTCCGCTCCTTGCCGCCCCTCTTCCCGTCATGCCCGGACTTGTTCCATTGCCGTCCGGTTTAGCCGTCGGGCGAAGCCGAATTGGGGGTCGGCCGGGTTTTCGGGAGTGCGCGGCCTTTCCCGTCCGCTCTCCCTTCGACAGGCTCGGGGCAGGCCCCTCCGTCGGGCCCGGACGCCGTCTTTCCCCGCTCGGGGCCGGGGCGGCGGCGTCTCTTCGCGAGACGTCATGGAATGTCATGAGATGTCATGTTCTGTCATGGCCGGGCGCGAATTCCACATTGTCGAACCAGTCCCCGCCCTGCCAGTCCGGGTCGTCCGTCCAGTCCGGGTCGACGTCCCGGTCCCCCTCGTCTTCATCGTCGTCCCCGGCCCGGTCCCCGCCGCTGCGGCGGGCCTCTTCCTCCCGTTCCCGTTCGAGGCGGCTCTGCCTGCGCTCCTCGACCTTGTCGGGCGCCCAGGGGTCGTAGATGTCGTCGTAGCCGTTGCGGCGCTGGTAGAGCCAGTCATGTTCGGCCCCGTCGGCGCGGTCGTTGTCGATCCCGTCCTCATCGCCGCCACCGCCGCCGGCTCAGGGGCAGTCCTCGTAGGTCTCCTCCGGTGGATCGTCGGCCGGCGGCAGGTCGTTGGCAGGCGCGGGCGGGGGGCCGAAGCTCACGGGCAGGCGGGTGCGCTCCTCGACGGCCGCGGCCAGCCTGCGGGCGGCCGCCTCATGCGCGGCTCCGTCGAAGCCCTCCTGCCGCTCCATCGCCTCCCGGCTCTCGCGGTGTCGTTCGAGCGCGCGTTCGGCGCGGGCATGGCCCTGCCGCACGGCGTCTGCGAGCGGGCCGGGCTCTGTGCCCGCCTCCAGGGCATCGCCCGCCTCGATCTCCCCGAACTCGTCCTCATGCGCCAGCGGCCAGAGCCGGGCCCGGTTCCCGCCGGCGGGTCCGGCAAGCCCCGCGATCTCCGCCTGGAAGCGCAGCACCCGGAGCATC
>JAJEIH010000048.1 GCA_022827685.1 Alphaproteobacteria bacterium | reverse complement strand
GCGCCGCACCCGCTCCACGATCCAGGGCCGTTCCAGCAGGGCGGAGCCGGTCTGCCTTGCGGAGCGTGTCGCATAGCCGGCGCGCCTTGCGGCGTCCGCGGCATTGCCCGAGGCCGTGTAGTGGCGGCAGAAGGCTTCCTGCCGCGAGGAGAGCGAGAGGGTCGGGTCGAGAAAGGTCATGGCAACTCCTTCATTCGTCTTGCGTTCACCTGCCATGCCGCCCCGGCACCGGAGCGACCCTGTTTCGCGCGTATCCTGCGCGCGCGCCTGTGCGCGGCTGGGCGCGCGTATCGCGGCGGCGCGGTTCGCGCGCCTGATTGCCCGCGCGCGAGGCAGGTGCAGGACGCACTTCGCCTGTCGGCTGAATCGGGGTCGTTCCGCACCGGACCGGCACGGGCGGGAAGCGGCTCCGGATGCCTCTTCCCTCGGACCCATCATACCACTGTTTCTGAAAATGCAAGTCCCAAACAGAGAAATATTACATAAATTTCAGGAACAATTCGCCATCAACACCGGCCAGCTACTGGATTCTCCGCTCGAGAGCGGGAACAGGCGGGGCCGGGGCGACCCCCGTCTTCGCGGGGGCAGGCGGGGCGCGGAGCGCGGGCGTGGCCGGGCGGCAGGCGCCCTGGATACACGCCGGACGAGATATGCGCCCATGGTGGCCCGGCGGGGTCAGCGCACCTCCACCTTCAGCACGATGGCGGCCGCGCTGTCGCCCGCCGCGCAGCCGGTGAAGAGGCCGTATCCGCCGCCCCTGAGCGCCAGTTCCTCGATCAGCTCCAGCACGAGGCGCATGCCCGTCGGCCCCTGCGGATGGCCGAAGATGAGAGAGGAGCCGTAATTGTTCATCCTTTCGGCCTCGAACCCCGTCGCTTCGGCGAAATAGAGGTCGTTCACGGCGAAGGGGTTGTGCGTCTTGACGACATCGATGCCGTCGATCCCGAGCCCGGCATCGGCGAGCGCCGCTTCGGCCGCCGCAACCGGCGCCATGCCCATATAGGCTGTCTCCGCGCGGCCCTCCCCGAATGAGAGGAGCCGCACCGAAACCGCATCGTCGCGGCCAAGCTCCTCCGCCTGCCCGGCCGCGGCCAGCAGCAGTCCCGCATTGCCGTCCGCCGGGTGGGTCTGTGCGGCGGCGGTGACGGTTCCGTTCCCGATGACGGGCGCGAGCGCCTGTACGCGCTCCCCGGTGCGCTCGCGGATGCCCTCGTCGCCGGAGACGGTCGTCGCCCCGCGCGTCCCGCCCACCGGGACATCGACCATATAGCGGCGCTGGAACGCGCGGTCGTCGGCAAGCGCCATGCCGTATTGCTCCTGCCGGCGGAGCGCCAGGTCGTCCTGCGCGCGGCGTGAATATCCGAAGCGCGCGGCGATGTTCTCGGCGGTCCGGATCATGGCCACATTGGCGTGGGGATCCTCGTTGAAATTGTCCCACACCCAATGCTCGGTGACGCCGCGGCCGCCGGGCCCGGAGGGGTCGGGATAGTAGAGCGTGGGCCCGTTGGAGACGCGGTCCGCGGCCAGCGCCAGCACCCGCCCGCCGGTGCCGAGCTCCACGGCGGCGGCGGCCGAGGCGATGACGCGCGCCGAGGTGGCGCAGGCCTGCGACAGGGTCGGGCCCGTCACCCGCTCCGCGCCGATCAGCGCGCCGATCCAGGGCGCACCCCAGAAGCTCTTGTGCTGCGGCACCGTCATGCCGAAATGGATGCCGTCCAGGCTCTCGGGCTCGCAGCCCGCCCCGTCGAGGAACGCGCCGGCGCAGGAGGCGGCGAGCCGTATCGGGTGCTCGCCGCTCAGGCTGCCCTGCCAGCGGCAGAAGGGCGTGCTCCAGTAGCCGCCGTAAGGGATATGGACCTTCTCGAACCGCATCGCCGCACCTCAGGAAATGTTGCGCTCCACGAGCTTCGCCTTCATCTCGGTGCGCGGCAGCACGCCGCGCGGAACCAGTTCGACCCTGGCCTGGACGATGAGCTTCGCGCGAATCGCCTGTTCGATCCGCGCCGCGAGGCCCGCGCCGGCATCGCTGCCCGCCTCGACCCGCACCCGGAGCGGCGGATCGACCTTCGGCCCCTCGCCGTCCACCCGGATCAGCATTTCGCCGGTCGCCTCCGGACGGAACCCGGCGACCACGTCCCGGACCGCCGACGGCCAGACATTGACGCCGCGCAGGATCAGCATGTCGTCCGTGCGCCCAATGCAGCGCAGCCGCGGCCCGGTGCGCCCGCAGGCGCACGGCCCGGTCTTCACGGTGACCCGGTCGCGGGTGCGGAAGCGCAGCATCGGATTGCACTCGCGGTCGATATGGGTGAAGACCAGCTCGCCCTCGATCTCCCGCTCGTCCGGCGGCATGACGGCGCCCGTCTCCGGATCGACGATCTCCATGACGAGATAGTCCGGCACCATGAAATGGCATCCCTCGCGCGCCTCGCACTCGGCGCTGTGGATGGTGATGAGGTCGGCAATGCCGATGGCTTCCGTGCAGCGCGCGCCCCAGCTTTCCTCGATCTGCGCCCTTATCGCGGGGACGCCGCCGCCGGGCTCAGCGCCGACCATCACCCGTCTTATGCCGAGCGCCGCCGGATCGACGCCCATCTCCTCCCGCGCAAGCTCGGCGAGGTAAAGGGCGTAGGACGGCGTCGTCGCAAGCACGTCCGCCTTCATAGACCGGATGGACGCGATGAGCCGGTCGGAGGCGCCGGTGCCGATGGGGAGCAGGGTTGCGCCGACGGCCTCCACCGCCGCGGCCACCGGCAGGCCGCCGACGAAGAAGCCGATGCTGAGCCCCATCGCGAAGACGCTCCCCGGACGAAGCCCCTGCGCCCAGTAGCTGCGCGCGATGCACTCGGCCCAGCGCCCCGCGTCATGGGCGGTGAGGCCGATGAAGGAGGGCGTTCCGGTGGTGCCCGAGGAGGCATGCACGCGCACGACGTCCTGCATCGGGGCCGCCGTGTGGCTGCCGAGCGGCGGGTCGCGCCTCTGGCTCTCCCTGAGCTCGGCCTTTCCGGTGAAGGGCAGCCGGGCGAGGTCCGCAAGCGAGCGGATGTCGCCGGGTTCGGCCCCCGCCTCGGCGAGCTTCCGCGCATGGAAGGGCGAGTTCGCCTTCAGATAGTCGAGCTGCCGGCTAAGCTTCGAGAGTTGCATCGCGGCGGTCTCGTCGGCCGACATCGTCTCGACCGCGGCGTTGAAATAGGCGTCCCCGGCCTGCCGCATCGCCTTATTCGGCAGCCTGGAGATTTCCCGAAAGGTCTTCGGCGACGGCAAGCAGGAAGCGCACATCCTCCGCCTTCGGCGCAATGTCGATTTGACCGTGAGCCACCTGCGACCTGAGTTTCGCCAGGCGGAACAATTCAGCCCCCGTATCCTGATCGACATAGCCCTCGCCGACCAGCAGATTGACCAGGACGTGGGGGTTCAACGGGCGATGGTTCGCCGCATCCATCCTTACGCGGGTGGCAGCCTCCAGGATCGACCATGCGAACAACAAGGCGGCGCGAGGTTCGGTCTCGACGACATTTCGAGCCGCCACGGCGGCGTCGGCGGCCGTCGCTTCCGATACGGGCTCGACCGCCGGCTCCATGGAAGAAAAGTAGTACACATTCAGGTCCCAGTCCTCCTGCCCCTTCAACAGGGAACGGAGGTCCTTGACCTTTTTGAGCGCCGCCGGGCCGTCGTTCCCGAACACTTCGATCAGCAGGCAGGGTTTCCGGCCTACCGCGATGGCGTCGGGGCGCCTGCCGGCCAAAAAGGGCGGCAGGTCGCGGTCACCCGGACTCCGGATCATCCGATAACCCTTCGCCGCCAGAAGCGGCTCGAGGCGGTCGAGCGCGATGGATTCGGCTTCGTAGGCGGAGACGGTCATCCTGCTATTCCCCGCGAAGGTCGGTGCCGATCTTGACGTAGACGACGGGACCGCTCGCGGCAAGGGCGGAAGCCAGACATTCAGTCGGCTCGTCCGTTAGCGCAAGCGGTCTTTCCGGCTCGAATTTCTGCACAACGAGACGCGCCACCTGACTGTCGTCCCTATAAATCAGGGCTTTCAACGCGTCGAGAATCGGCTTGATGCAGTTGTCGATATCGCCGGGCAATCTGCCTTGAGGAAAGAAATAGACCGTTACAGCGACGGGCACATCGAGGGTGAAGTAAAATTCGGGAAGCTGATCGCGCGCAGCATCGCGCACTTTGTCCCGCCAAGCGTTCCTTGATGCGGGCCGCGCGCCTTGGCTGACAGCCATGCCCGAGACGACGAACTCCAAGGGAAGGTCCGGTAACAAGGCGGCGCTACAATCCGTTCCGTCGCGGCCGCCTCGACATCCGGCGGAACCGTTGGAGAACAGTCAGGCGGATTCGGGTCTAGCGTCAAGTTCGGCCATGGCAGCGTTGCGACCATGGCGGTAGAACATGCGAGCGGACAGGAGTCGAGGGACTTCATGCGGCTACGACACTGGTTCGGGGTGCTGGCGGCGCTGCTGACGGCGGTTCCGGCGGCCTTTGCCGGGGACATCGCGTTCGGGCGCGGCGAGGTGCGGATCGAGACGGCCGCGGGTGTGCGCCTCTTCCGTGTCGAGCTTGCCGAGACGCCGGACCAGCGGGCGCGCGGCCTCATGTTCCGCCGCACGCTCGCGCCCGATGCCGGCATGCTGTTCCTCTTCCCGGAGCGCGAGCGGCCGGTCATGTGGATGGCCAATACCTGGCTGCCGCTCGACATGCTGTTCGTCGCCGCGGACGGGCGGGTGGTGCACCTCTTCCCCAATGCCGTGCCGCGCTCCCGGCTCACCATCTCCTCGCCGCATCCGGCGCGCATGGTGCTCGAACTCGCCGGCGGGACGGCGCGCCGCCTCGGCATGGCGCCCGGCGACCGCCTCTCCTGGCGCCGCGTGGACCGCTAGCGGCGGCGCAGCCCCGCCTACGGGAAGAAGACCAGCGTCACCACCAGGAAGATCGGCGCCAGTATGCCGACCGACCAGGCCATGTAGCCGAAGAAGCTCGGCATGGGGATGCCGCGCTCCTCGCAGATCGCCCGCACCATGAAGTTCGGCGCATTGCCGATATAGGTGTTGGCGCCCATGAACACCGCGCCCGCCGAGATGGCGAGCAATGTGCCGTAGAGCGGCCCCATCAGCGTCTCCGCGTCGCCGCCCGCGGTGTTGAAGAAGACGAGGTAGGTCGGCGCATTGTCGAGGAAGCTCGACAGGATGCCGGTCAGCCAGAAATACATCGCCTCGACCGGCTGGCCGTCCGCGCCCGTGACCAGAGAGACCACCGGCTCCAGCGCGCCGGACGTGCCCGCGCGCAATATGGCGATGGCCGGCACGATGGTGAGGAAGATGCCGGCGAAGAGCTTGCCCACCTCCAGGATCGGGAACCAGGAGAAGCCGTTGGCGTCCCGGTTGGCGCGGTCGGTGACGACCCAGGACAGATAGGCGATGGCGAGCAGGGCGAGGTCGCGGCAGAGGTTCTGCAGCTCCACGGTCACATGGAAGACGTCGAAGGAGACGCCCGGCCGCCACACGCCCGACATCAGCACCGCGGCGACGACGCCGGCGAGCAGCAGGAAGTTGACCTTGCCGGCAATGCCGAGGCTCTCGCCGTCGCCTTCGTCCTCCTCCGAGGGGGCGCCCGTCTCGCGCCGGTAGAGGAAGCTGTCCACGCCGTAATAGAGCACCAGCAGGATGACCGAGACGAGCAGCATCGGCACCAGCATGGCCTCCGTCGGCCAGAAGAAATCGACGCCCTTCAGGAATCCCAGGAACAGCGGCGGGTCGCCGAGCGGCGTCAGCGAGCCGCCGATATTCGCCACCAGGAAGATGAAGAACACCATGGTGTGGACCTTGTGGCGCCGCCATTCATTGGCCCGGATGATCGGGCGGATGAGCAGCATCGCCGCGCCCGTGGTGCCCATCCAGCTCGCCAGCACCGTGCCGAGCAGCAGGATGCCGGTATTGACGACGGGCGTGCCGACCAGCCGTCCGGTGAGCCGGATGCCGCCGGCCACGGTGAACAGCGACAGCAGCAGGATGATGAAGGGGATGTATTCGAGCAGCCCTACATGCAGGATCTCGAACAGGGTGAGCTCCCAGCCGAAGACGATGAGAAAGGGCAGCAGGAAGGCGAACGCCCAGAAGGCCGAGACCTTGCCGAAATGGTGGTGCCAGAAAGCCGGGGCCAGCAGCGGGAAGAGCGCGATCGAGAGCAGGATGCCGACGAAGGGCACGCACCAGATCAGCCCCAGTTCCCCGCCGTCCAGATGCGGCGCGCCCGCGCCGGCGGCCAGCGCCGGCCCCGCGCCGAGCAGCAAGGCCGAAATGGATGCGGCGAGCACGCGCATGGAACCCTCCCCGATAGCCCCCCGGAAGACGCCGGGTCCGCCGGCGCGCAGGACGGGCCAATATGCCCCAGCGCCGGTCCCCGGCCAAGACGGCGGGATTTGCGGGTTGCCGCGGGCGGGTTAGAGTGCGTTCTCTACCTTTTTCCGGCAGGCGCGGAGGCCGCCCCTTCATGGAACTCACCGGCGAACGGCGCATTGAGGCCCCGCGCGAGGAAGTCTGGCGGGCGCTCAACGACCCCGAAGTGCTGAAGGCCGCGATTCCCGGCTGCCAGGAGCTGGAGAAGACCGCCGACAACGCCTTCGCCGCAACCGTGCAGGCGAAGGTCGGGCCGGTGAAGGCGACCTTCGCCGGTGCGGTCGAACTCAGCGACATCGTGGCGCCGGAACGCTACCGCATCTCCGGCGAGGGCACGGGCGGCGCGGCCGGCTTCGCGCGCGGCGGGGCGTGGGTCCGGCTCGCGGAGGACGGGGGCGCCACGGTGCTCACCTACGAGGCGGATGCGCAGGTGGGCGGCAAGCTCGCCCAGATCGGCTCCCGCCTCATCCAGGGCACGGCGCGCAAGCTCGCCGGCCAGTTCTTCGACCGCTTCACCGAAGCCGTGCAGCAGGACGGCGCGGGGAACGAAGAAGGCGCGGAGACGGCCTGAACGCAGGCGGTGGCCACCCATGTTCGATCCTGCTTCGGCTGCGCTGATCGCGGGCGTCTTCCTGCTGGCGGGCGCTGTGAAGGGGGTGGTGGGGCTCGGGCTGCCGACGGTGAGCCTCGGCCTCCTGACGGCCGCCTTCGACCTCACCACGGCCATGGCGCTGATGGTGGCGCCCTCCTTCGCCACCAACCTGCTGCAGGCGGTCGTGGGCGGCAACGCGCGGGCGCTCATCCGCCGGCTCTGGCCGTTTCTCGCGACAGCAGCCGTCACCGTCTGGATCGGCGCGGCCGCGCTTGTCAGCACCGATCTGGCGCTGCTCTCGGGCCTGCTCGGCCTGCTGCTGATCGCCTATGCGGCGCAGGGCCTCGCGGGGCTGGGCATCTCGATTCCGGCGCGCTGGCAGGCCTGGACGGGGCCGGCCTTCGGCACCGTGAACGGCGTGCTCACCGGCATGACCGGCTCCTTCGTCGTGCCGGGCGTGCTCTACCTGCAGGCCATCGGCCTCGGGCGCGATGCGCTCGTGCAGGCCATGGGCATGCTGTTCACCGTCTCGACCCTGGCGCTTGCAATTTCCCTCGAACGCCACGGCCTGCTCGACGGGCCGCTCGGGCTCGCTTCGGCCGCCGCGCTCGCGCCGGCCTTCCTCGGCATGGGGGCGGGCCTGCTGCTGAGGCGGCGGCTTTCCGAGGCGCGCTTCCGGCGCGTCTTCTTCCTCGCCGTGCTGGCGCTCGGCCTCTACATCGCGGCCAATGCCGCCTTCGGGCCGAGATAGCGCTATCCGGCCCGTATCGGCCCCTGCTACGCTCGGCGCGACCGCAAGCGCCGAGGAACCGGAAGCCGTGTTCGACTATCTGGCGGAACGCGCCCATGCCAATCCGCATATCGCGCAGCTGCGCGGCTTCGGGCCGCTCGTGCTGGAGCTCCGCTCGGGCGGCGAGACGGCCTTTGTCACCATAGACGCGGGCGGCGTCCGCTTCGGGCCGCCGGCCTCCGGCGAAGCCGACCTGGTGATGAGCGCCGCGCCCGAGGCCTGGGCCGAGCTCCGCAGGGAGGCCCCGGCGCCGGGTTTCCAGACCGTGGCCACCATGCGCCGCGCCCGGCATCTCATCGTGACGGGCGACATGGCGAAGTTCCAGCGCCACCTGCTGCTGCTGGAGATGCTGTTCTCGCGCCTGGAGGACGACCGCCCGGAGGCCGGTCCGCCCGCCGCGCCGGCGCAGGAGCCCGTGACCGGGCGCTATCTCCGCCTCGGGATCGGCGGGCGCGCGCACCGGCTCTATTTCGAGGAGGCGGGCGCGGGCGTGCCGCTGCTCTGCCTGCACACGGCCGGCAGCGACGGGCGGCAATACCGCCATATCCTGAACGACCCGGCGGTGACGGCGCGCTTCCGCGTCATCGCCTTCGACCTGCCCTGGCACGGCAAGTCCTCCCCGCCCGAGGGCTTCGGGAAGGAGGTGTACCGCCTCACCACCGACTCCTATGTGGAGACGGTGATGGCGGTTGCCGACGCGCTCCAACTGGAACGGCCCGTCGTGATGGGCTGCTCCATCGGCGGCCGGGCCGTGCTGCATCTGGCGCTCCGCCACGGCGCGCGCTTCCGGGCGGCGATCGGGCTGCAATCGGCGCTCTACGCCGAGGACCGGAGCCTGGGCGACCCCATGCCGGACCTGGCGCTCGCCCGGCCGGACATCCATGCGGGCATGGCGGCGGGCGCCTCGATGGCCGGCATGACGGCCCCGCGTTCCCCCGCCGCCGAGCGGTGGGAGACCATGTGGCACTACATGCAGGGCGGCCCGGGCATCTTCGCCGGCGACCTGCACTACTATTTCGAGGACGGCGACCTCCGCAACGGCGGCGCGGCGGCGCTCGCGGACTCGGACTGCCCGATCTACCTGCTGAGCGGCGACTACGACGTGTCGGCGACGCCGGAAATGGGCCGGGAGCTAGCGGCGCTGATCGGCGCGGCGCATTTCGAGGTGATGAAGGATGTCGGCCACTTCCCGATGTCGGAGAACCCGGAGGCCTTCCGCGGCTACCTCCTGCCGGTGCTCGACCGCATCCTTGCGCCGCCTCAACGCTGAAATCGTGACCGGGCGGCGAATTCCGCGCTAAACTCCCGGCCCGGAAGACATAACGGCGTGTCGGGACGTCCCGGCGAGGAGGAGTCATGAACGCATTCGCAACCGCCCTGGCCGAAGCCCCCCACGGTCTCGAGCTCGCATGGGACACGACCGACCCCCGGGAAGTCCGGCGGCAAATCCGCACCGGCCAGTATCGCGGCCACACGGGCGCGCTCGCCAAGGGCTTCGTGCAGGCCAATCTCGCGATCATGCCTCTGGATTATGCTGAGGACTTCCTGCGCTTCTGCCAGCGCAACCCCAAACCCTGCCCGCTGCTGGCCATGTCCGAGCCGGGCGATCCGCGCCTGCCGGAGCTCGCCGAGGACCTCGACATCAGGACCGACCTGCCGAGCTACCGCGTGTTCCGGGACGGCGAGTATGACGGCGACGTGGTGAGCATTGAGGACCTCTGGCGGGACGATTTCGTGGTGTTTGCGCTCGGCTGTTCCTTCTCCTTCGAGGAACCGCTGGTGGACGCCGGCCTGAGGCTCCGCCACTGGGAGGACGGCAGCGTGTGCCCGATGTTCCTGACCGACATCGACTGCGCGCCGGCCGGCCGCTTCCACAGCAAGCTGGTCGTGTCGATGCGCCCGTTCAATCCGGCGGATGCGATCAAGGCTGTCCAGATCACCAGCCGCTATCCCCGCGTCCACGGCGCGCCGGTGCATCTCGGCATGCCGGAGCTTATCGGCGTGGAGGATATCGGCCGCGCCTGGCAGGGCGACGACCCGAAGCTCACCGCCGACCAGATGCCGGTTTTCTGGGCCTGCGGGGTGACGCCGCAGGTGGCTGTGCGCTCCGCGCGTCCGCCGCTGGCGATCACGCACACGCCGGCCCACATGCTCGTCACCGATGTGAGGAACGCCTCGCTCGCCGTAGGCTGACCGCGCCGGAGAGCGCCTATGCGCCCCAACGCCCTGCCGCCGTTCGATTTCGGCCTCGGGGAGGATGTCGACCTGCTGCGCGCGTCGGTCGAGACGTTCGCGGCCGACGAAATCCTGCCGCGCGCCGACGCCATCGACCGGTCCAACGAGTTCCCGCGCGAGCTCTGGCCGGAAATGGGCGCGCTCGGCCTGCACGGCATCACCGTGGAGGAGGAGTTCGGCGGCGCGGAGATGGGCTACACCGCCCATGTCGTGGCGATGGAGGAGGTCAGCCGCGCTTCCGGGTCGGTCGGCCTCTCCTACGGGGCGCATTCCAATCTCTGCGTCAACCAGGTCCGCCGCAACGGCACGGAGGCGCAGAAGCGCCGCTACCTGCCGAAGCTGATCTCGGGCGAGCATGTGGGCGCGCTCTCGATGAGCGAGCCGGGCGCGGGCTCGGACGTGGTCGCCATGTCCTGCCGGGCGGACCGGCGCGGCTCCGTCTATGTGCTGAACGGCACGAAGATGTGGTGCACCAACGGCCCGGATGCGGACGTGCTGGTCGTCTATGCGAAGACCGCGCCGGACGCCGGCCCGCACGGCATCTCCGCCTTCCTGGTCGAGCGCGGTTTCCGGGGTTTCCGGCCGGGGCAGAAGCTCGACAAGCTCGGCATGCGCGGCTCCGGCACCAGCGAGCTCATCTTCGAGGATTGCGAAGTGCCGGAGGAGAACCTGCTCGGCCGCGAGAACGAGGGCGTGCGCGTGCTGATGAGCGGCCTCGACTACGAGCGCCTGGTGCTCGCCGGCGGGCCTCTCGGCCTCATGCAGGCGGCGATGGATGCGGCCGTGCCCTATCTGCACGAGCGCCGGCAGTTCGGCCAGCCCATCGGCTCCTTCCAGCTCATGCAGGGCAAGCTCGCCGACATGTATGTGACCATGAACGCCTGCCGGGCCTATGTGTATGCGGTGGCGCAGGCCTGCGACCGGGGCGACACGACCCGCAAGGACGCCGCCGGCGCCATCCTCTACGCCGCGGAGAAGGCGACCTGGCTGGCGCTCGAGGCGGTCCAGTGCCTGGGCGGCATGGGCTATGTCAACGAGAGCCCCGTCGGGCGCGTGGTCCGCGACGCCAAGCTCTACGAGATCGGCGCCGGCACCAGCGAAATCCGCCGCTGGCTCATCGGCCGCGAGCTCATGGAGGAGACGGGGTAGCCGCCCGCCATGCCCGCCATCCCGTCCGCGCTCGACATCGCGAGCGACCTTGTCCGCATGGACACCCGCAACCCGCCGGGACGCGAGGTGGAATGCGCGCATTACCTGGGAGACCTGCTCGCCGGCGCCGGGCTGGATGTTTCCTACCATGACTTCGCGCCGGGCCGGACGAGCCTTGTCGCCGTGTTGCGGGGCGGGGGAGACGCTGCCGACGGGAAGAAGCCGCTCTGCTTCGGCGGGCATATCGACGTGGTGCCGCTGGGCGCGAAGGAGTGGTCGGTCGATCCCTTCGGCGCCGAGATCATCGACGACAGGCTCTACGGGCGCGGCTCGACCGACATGAAGTCCGGCGTCGCCGCCTTCGTCCATGCCGCGATGAAGCTCGCGGCAGACGGAGCGCCGGGACATGCCGACATCGTGCTCGCGATCTGCGCCGGCGAGGAGACCGGCTGCGAGGGCTCCTCCCATCTGGGCAGGATCGGCGCGGTCGGCGAGGCCGGCGCCATTGTCATCGCCGAGCCGACGGCGAACTACCCCATGCTCGGCCACAAGGGCGCGCTCTGGCTGAAGGTGGAGACGGAAGGCGTCGCCGCCCACGGCTCGATGCCGGAGCGGGGCGTGAACGCCATCTACAGGGCGGCGCGCGCGGTGACGAAGCTCGAGGATTTCGATTTCAACGTGAAGCCGCACGGGCTGCTGGGCCGCTCGACCCTCAATGTCGGCACCATGGAGGGCGGCCAGAACCTCAACTCCGTGCCGGACCGCGCCGCCTTCACCGTCGATATCCGGACCCTGCCGGAGCAGGACCATGACGGGATCGTCTCAGGCCTCGAGGGCTATCTCGGCGGGGAGAGCCGGATCGCGCGCATCGTCGATGTGGGCGGCGTGCATACCCCGCATACCCACCCGTGGATCCGGGAGGTCTGGCGGCTGATGGAGCCGGTGCTCGGCGAACCCGTGGAGCCGCGCGGCGCGCCCTATTTCACCGACGCCTCCGCGCTGACGCCGGCCTGCGGCCACCCGCCGACCGTGATCCTCGGGCCGGGCGAGATGCACATGGCCCACCAGACCGACGAATACTGCCCCGTGGCGCATATCGCCGAGGCGGCGGAGGCCTATGAGGCCCTCGCCCGCCGCTGGCGCGGCTGCTGAGGGCGCGCGGCGGCGCTACTCCGCCATGATCTGCGCCTTGGCCTCCTGGAGCAGTTCCTCCATGCGGTTGCGCAGCCGCCGGGCGTCGGTCTCTATGCCCTGCGCGCTGAGGTCGGCCAGCACCTTCTCCAGCACGTCGTCGTCGCCCGGGCGGTCGAAATCCGACTGGACCACGGTGCGGGCGTAGGCCTGCAGGTCTTCGCCACCGAGCCCCCATTGCGCGCCCGCCCACTCGCCGAACAGCCGGTTGCGCCGGGCCTGCACCTTGAAGCGCAGCTCCTCGTCGTGGCTGTATTTGGTCTCGAACTGCTTTTCGCGGTCTGCGAAGGTCGCCATGCGGGTCGTCCCCTTAGCTAGCTTGGTCGGGCGGGTTACGGGCGATATATAGCCAGTCCCGGTCCGGATTTGCATAGCTTCCATGTGTACTGTCGTCCTGCTCCGCAGGCCCGGCCATGCCTGGCCCGCGATCATCGCCGCGAATCGCGACGAAGCGGTGGACCGCCCCTGGCGGCCGCCGGCCCGCCACTGGCCCGACCGGCCGGGCGTGCTCGCCGGCCTCGACGAGGAGGCCGGCGGCAGCTGGATGGGATTGAACGAGGCGGGCGTCGCGGCCGCCATCCTCAACCGGCGCGGCTCGCTCGGCCCCGCCCGGGGCAAGCGCACGCGCGGCGCGCTGGTGCTGGAGGCGCTCGACCATGGCAGCGCCCGCCGGGCGGCGGCGGCCATGGCGGACGTGGACGGGCGCGCCTATCGCAGCTTCAACATGCTGGTGGCGGACCGCGAGGATGCCTTCTGGATCCGCCATGCAGGCGGGCGCGGCGTATCGGCGCATGCGGTCGCGTCGGGCCTTTCCATGCTGACCGCCTCGGACCTGAACGACCGCGCCGCGTCCGAGCGCATCGACCACTACCTGCCCCGGTTCGAGGCCGCCCGGCCTCCGGACCCGGGCGCGCCGGACGGCTGGGCCGATTGGGAGGGCCTGCTCGTATCCGAGGAGACCGCGCCCGGCGTTCTCGATCCCAACGGCGCCATGCATGTGCGCACAGGTTGGGGCTTCGCCACCGTGTCGCGCGCCCTGCTCGCCCTGCCGGCCGGCGCCGGCGCCCGGCCCGTCTGGCGTTTCGCCCGCTCATGGCCCGAAACCGGCGGCTACACAGAGCTTCATTGAGAAGAAGCGCCGGGATTGCTATATCGGATTCGGCGACCCGCGGGCCCGGCGCTTTGCCGGTCCTCCGTCGGGCGGCATTCGGTGAACACCCATGGCAAGACGCAAACGCATCTACGAGGGCAAGGCCAAGGTTCTCTACGAAGGCCCCGAGCCCGGAACGCTCGTCCAGTATTTCAAGGACGACGCAACCGCCTTCAACAACCGCAAGAAAGCCACGATCTCCGGCAAGGGGGTCCTGAACAACCGGATTTCCGAATATCTGATGGTCCGGCTGCAGGAGATGGGCATTCCGACCCATTTCGTGCGCCGGCTGAACATGCGCGAGCAGCTGATCCGCGAGGTCGAGATCATTCCGGTCGAGGTGGTCGTGCGGAACATCGCCGCCGGGTCGCTGGCGTCGCGCTTCAAGATCGAGGAAGGCACGCCGCTGCCCCGGTCCATCGTCGAATACTATTACAAGAACGACGAGCTCGACGACCCGATGGTCACCGAGGAGCACATCACCGCCTTCGGCTGGGCCTCGCCGCAGGACCTCGACGACATCTTCAACCTGGCGCTCAGGGTGAACGACTATCTGAGCGGGCTGTTCCTCGGCGCCGGCCTTCGCCTGATCGATTTCAAGGTGGAATTCGGGCGCCTCTACACCCATGAGGACGTGCGGATCGTGCTGGCCGACGAGATCAGCCCCGACAGCTGCCGCCTCTGGGACCTGCAGACCAACGAGGTGCTGGACAAGGACCGGTTCCGCCGCGACATGGGCGATGTGGCGGAGGCCTATCGCGAAGTGGCGCGGCGCCTCGGCATCCTTCAGGAAAGCAATGTCGAACCCCTGCCGAAGGCGAGCGCGTGAAGGCGCGGGTCCTGGTCATGCCCCGCAGCGGCGTGCTCGACCCGCAGGGCAAGGCGGTCGCGCAGGCGCTGGCGGGGCTGGGCTTCGAGGGCGTGGCGGCGGCCCGCCAGGGCAAGGTGATCGAGCTGGAGCTTGCCGAAACCGATCCGGCCGCCGCCGAAGCCGCGCTTGCGGCCATGTGTGAACGCCTGCTCGCCAACCCGGTCATCGAGGACTACACGATCGAGATCGCATGAAGGCGGTCGTCATCGTCTTTCCGGGGTCGAACTGCGACCGCGACGCCCGGGTCGCGCTCGAAGCGGCGACCGGCCGCCCCGCGGCGATGGTGTGGCACGGAGACCCGGACCTGCCGCCGGCGGACCTCGTGGTGCTGCCGGGCGGCTTCTCCTACGGCGACTATCTCCGGCCGGGCGCCATGGCCTCGCGCTCGCCGGTCATGCAGGCCGTCATCCGGGCCGCCAGGCGCGGCGTGCGGGTGCTGGGCATCTGCAACGGCTTCCAGGTGCTGACCGAATGCGGGCTGCTGCCGGGGGCGCTCTTGCGCAATGCGGGGCTGCGCTTCGTCTGCCGGCCCGTGACGCTCCGCGTGGAGACCGCGGACAGCGCGTTCACCGGCGGTTACAGGCCGGGCGATGCGCTGCGGATGCCGGTCGCGCATCATGACGGCAACTATTTCGCCGACGCCGGGACGCTGGAGCGCCTCGCCGGCGAGGACCGCATCGCGTTTCGCTATCTCGACAACCCCAACGGCTCCGCCGGGGACATCGCCGGAATCCTGAACGGGGACCGCAATGTGCTCGGCATGATGCCGCACCCGGAGCGCGCCGCCGATGCGCTGCTCGGCGGCACGGACGGCCGCGCCCTGTTCGAATCGCTCGCCGCATGAGCGCGCCCGGGGAAGATTATGGCGGCCTCGCGCCGGACGAATATGCGCGCGTTCTGGAAATGCTCGGCCGCCGGCCCAATGCCGTGGAACTCGGCATCTTCGCCGCGATGTGGAGCGAGCATTGCTCCTACAAGTCCTCGAAGAAGTGGCTGAGGACGCTGCCGACCGACGGTCCCCGGGTGCTCCAGGGACCGGGGGAGAACGCGGGCGCGGTGGACATCGGCGGCGGGCTGGCGGCGGTCTTCAAGATGGAGAGCCACAACCACCCGTCCTTCATTGAGCCTTACCAGGGCGCGGCGACGGGCGTCGGCGGCATATTGCGCGACGTGTTCACCATGGGCGCGCGGCCTGTGGCGATCCTGAACGCGCTGCGCTTCGGCGCTCCCGACCACGAGGCGACGCGGCGGCTCGCGGCCGGGGTGGTCGCGGGCATCGGCGGCTACGGGAACTGCGTCGGCGTGCCGACCGTCGGCGGCGAATGCTCCTTCCACCCGGCCTATAACGGCAACATCCTCGTCAACGCCATGGCGGTCGGCATCGCGCCGGCGGACCGGCTGTTCCGCTCCGCCGCGGCCGGCGTCGGCAATGCCGTCGTCTATGTCGGCTCGCGGACCGGGCGCGACGGCATCCACGGCGCCACCATGGCGTCCGCCACCTTCGATGACGAGGCCGAGCAGCAGCGCCCGACCGTGCAGGTGGGCGACCCGTTCACCGGCAAGCTGCTGATCGAGGCCTGCCTTGAGCTCATGGGCACGGACGCCATCGTCGCGATCCAGGACATGGGCGCGGCCGGCCTCACGTCCTCGGCCTTCGAGATGGCGTCCAAGGGCGGGCTCGGCGTGGCGCTGGACCTCGACCGGGTGCCCCAGCGGGAGGAGGGCATGTCGGCCTACGAGATCATGCTCTCGGAGAGCCAGGAGCGGATGCTGATGGTGCTGCGCCCCGGCGGCGAGGAAGCGGCCGAGGCGGTGTTCCGGAAATGGGGACTGGAATTCGCCGTCATCGGCCGGCTGACGGATACGGGGCGCATGGTGCTCTCGCAGCACGGACGGCCCGCGGCCGACCTGCCGATCCGGCCGCTGGCCGACGGGTCACCTGAATACGACCGGCCCTGGACGCGCACGCCGCCTGCGCCGCACGCCACGATCTCGCCCGACAACAGGGACCCCGTGGCGGCGCTCAGGACCGTCCTCGGCGGCCCGGCCGGCGCCTCCCGGCGATGGATCTGGGAGCAATACGACCACACGGTGATGGGCGACACGGTCGGCGGCCCCGGCGGCGACGCCGCGGTGGTCCGCATCCACGGCACGGCGCGCGGGCTCGCGCTCACCAGCGACTGCACGCCGCGCTACTGCCTCGCCGACCCGGTCGAGGGCGGGCGGCAGGCGGTCGCCGAGGCGTGGCGCAATCTCACCGCGGTCGGCGCCCGGCCGCTCGCGGTCACCGACAATCTGAATTTCGGCGACCCCGAGCGCCCCGAGGTGATGGGCCAATTCGTCGGCTGCATCGAGGGCATGGGCGAAGCCTGCCGCGCGCTCGACGTCCCGGTCGTCTCCGGCAATGTCTCGCTCTACAACGAGACCAACGGCCGGGCGGTGCTGCCGACGCCGGTGGTCGGCGCCGTGGGGCTGCTGGACGATCTCGCCGCCCGGACCGGCATGGCGCTTCCGGGGCCGGGCGTCGCGCTGGTGCTGGTCGGCGAGACGCGGGGCCATCTCGGCCGCTCGCTCTGGCTGGAGACGGTCGAGGGGCGCGAGGAAGGCCCGCCGCCTCCGGTCGATCTCGCGGCCGAGCGGCGCAACGGCGATTTCGTGCGCGCCGAAATCCGCGCCGGGCGGGTCGCCGCCTGCCACGACCTTTCCGATGGCGGGCTGCTCATCGCCGCGGCCGAGATGGCGCTGGCCGGCGGGGTCGGCGCCACGCTGCGCCCGCCGCTCGACGACGCCGTTGCGGGCCTGTTCGGGGAGGACCAGGCGCGCTACCTGCTGGCGGTCGAGGACCCGGAAGATGTGCTGGAACGCGCGGCCGCAGCGGGCGTTCCGGCCTCGCGGATCGGCGGAACAGGGGGGAGCGCATTGACAGTCGAGGGGCACTCCTCCATATCGCTCGACGAACTGCGCGATCTGCACGAAGCGTGGATGCCCGCCTGGATCGCCGGAGGATAAGGGACGCAACGCATGCCCATGCAGGCGGAAGAAATCGAACGCCTGATCCGCGAGGCGCTGCCCGACGCGGAAGTGGCGATCGAGGACCTCGCGGGCGACGGCGACCACTATGCCGCCCGCGTCGTCTCGGAGGCCTTCCGTGGCAAGTCCCGAGTACAGCAGCACCAGATCGTTTACAGGGCCCTGCAGGGCCGGATGGGGGGGGAGTTGCACGCGCTCGCGCTGCGCACCGCCGCCCCCGAAACCGCTTGAGAACCGGGAGAAGCCGATGAGCGACGCGATGACCAGCATCCAGGAAACCGTGAACGGGAACGATGTCGTGCTGTTCATGAAGGGCACGCCCGTCTTCCCGCAATGCGGCTTCTCCTCGGCGGTGGCCGGCGTGCTGAACCATATGGGCGTGAGGTACCATTCGGTGAACGTGCTGGAGGACATGGAGGTCCGCCAGGGCATCAAGGAGTTCACCGGCTGGCCGACCATCCCCCAGCTTTATGTGAAGGGCGAGTTCGTCGGCGGCTGCGATATCGTGCGCGAGATGTGGGACGCGGGCGAGCTTCAGGGCTTCCTCAACGAGCACGGCATCGAAACCCCCGGCATGGCGGCCTGACGCCGGGTTTACGCCTTTCCGCGAAGAGCGGCGAAGACGGCAGCCCGCGCCGCCGCGGGGTAGCCGTTCGCGGTGACCGTCAGGTCGTCCTGCAGGATCCTGTGGAACGCCGGCAGCTTGTGGAACGGCACCACCGGGTGGACATGGTGCTCGACATGGTAGGGCATGTTCCACGCGACGAAGCGGACCAGCGGATTTGTGAAGGTCGTGCGCGTGTTCCGGAGCATGTCGGGCACATGCGGGCAGCCGGTATGCTCGGCGAGCAGATAGAGGCGCAGGAAGGGCTGTCCCAGCATGAGCGGCAGCAGCCATAGCCACAGCAGCGCCGTCGTGCCGAGCCAGACCGAAAGCGCCGCCGCGCCCGCATAGAGGAAGAGGAACCACCGCGCTTCGCGGGCCAGCGCGCCGCGCGCCGAAGCCGGCACGAACGCGTCGCGGTTCCGGCCCGCCGCATTGACGAACAGCATCCGCGCCTGCCGGGTCCAGTAAGCGCCGCCCGCGACATGCCAGGCGAGGCCGCGCTTCGACCGGGGCAGCGGCCGCGCCAGTTCCGGGTCGCGCTCCGGGTCGTGGGTGTGGCGGTGATGCGCCAGGTGGAAGTGGCGGAACCAGGTCGGCGGCAGGAACAGGACGAACCCGACTCCCCGGGCGGCGGCAGTGTTGAGCCAGCCGCTGCGGAACGGCGTCCTGTGTATGGCCTCGTGCAGCAGGCAGAAGAGGAAGGCCAGCAGGACGGCGTGCGGCAGCAGCAGGACCGGCCAGCCGGGCGCTTCCAGCGCAATCGCCGATCCGGTGATGCCGAGCGCCGCCAGATGGCCCGCAAGATGGACGAGGCCCTTGCGGTCGGAGCGTTGCAGGAGCCTCAGCCGTTCGCCGCCGTCCATGCGGGCGAGAATCGTGCGGCGGTCCGGGGGCCGCGAAGGCTCCGGCGCGCCCATCGCTACCGGGAGTAGAACTCCACCACCAGATGCGGCTCCATGCTCACGGCGAAGGGCACATCGGCCAGGCCGGGCCCGCGCTGGAAGGTGCCTTTCAACTCGTTGAAGTCCACCGAGAGGTAGTCCGGCACGTCGCGCTCCGGCGATTCGATGGCCTCCAGTACCAGCGCCATGGTGCGGGACTTCTGCTTCACCTCGATCACGTCGCCGTCGCGGACCCGGTAGGAGGGGATGTTGAGCCGGCGCCCGTTCACCCGGACATGGCCGTGGTTCACGAACTGGCGCGCGGCGAAGATCGTCGGCACGAATTTCATGCGATAGACCACGGCATCGAGGCGGCGCTCCAGCAGCTCGATCAGGTTCTCGCCGGTGTCGCCCCGCCGGCGCACGGCCTCATGGTAGAGGCGGCGGAACTGCTTTTCGGAAATGTCGCCGTAATGGCCCTTGAGCTGCTGCTTGGCGCGCAGCTGGAGGCCGAAATCGGTGGGCTTGCGCCGGCGCTGCCCGTGCTGGCCCGGCCCGTATTCCCGGCGGTTGTAGGGGCTCTTGGGCCGCCCCCAGAGATTGACGCCGAGGCGCCGGTCTATCTTGTGTTTCGCGCTTTCGCGTTTTGCCATGGCTTTTTGCCGCTCGCTTTCGCGTTTGTTGTTGTCCCGATAGGCCCCGGCGCAACGGCCGGGACGGGGCGGAGCCGCCCGCGTTCTCGGGAATGGCGCGGGTTATAGCGGGGCGGGGCCCGTTGTCAAACCGGGACGGAGCCGGGTCACTCCGGCGGCTTGCCTCCCGGCCATACCGGGCTCTGCGCGAGGTCCGGCCAGGCGATGGGCGCGCGGCAGCCTTCCGCCGCGGCGGCGGGGTCGAGCGCCGCATCCCAGTTGCCCGCGACATAGCGGTGCCCGGTCCAGCCTGCGCCCTCCGCGGAGCAGAGCCAGAGCACCGGCGGCACCATCGCCGCGGGCCGGACCATCAGGGCGCGATCGATGCCGGACTCCGGGGGCACCATCGGGGTGTCCGTCGGGCCGCCGGGCACGACGACATTCACCGTCACGCCCCGGCCGGCGAATTCCGCGGCATGGCCGGCCGACATGGCCTCGAGCCCGGATTTAGCGGGACCGTAGGGGTGGAAGCGTCCGCGCAGCATGGTGAAGAAGCTGGTGGTGACATTGACGATCCGCCCCCATCCCCGGTCGAGCATGCCCCCGACCGACGCGCGGGTCATGTACCACGCCCCGGAGAAGTTCACCGCAACGAACCGGTCCCAGACCTCCGGCTCGATCTCGTCGATGGCGACCAGCTTCGTCATGTGGTCCGCCCGGATGACGCCCATGCCGACTGCGCCGTTATTGACGAGGATGTCCGGCCCGCCCAGCCGTTCCCGCACCCGCCCGACCGCCGCCTCGCATTCGGCCCAGCGCGCAATGTCCGCAGGCAGGGTAACCAGCCGGCCGGCGGCGGCATCCGCTTGGTGCGCCGCCGCAAGCTCGCCGAGCCGCCCCCCGTCGATATCGAGCGCTGCCACCTTCGCGCCCGCGCCCAGCAGTCCGGACACGAACTCGCGCCCGATCCCCCCGGCCGCCCCGGTAACGACGGCGACCCTGCCTTCGAGTTCCCCGGTCATCTTCAGTGCCTCGTTACGAAATTGTCCCGACACTGTATTCCCCATCGTCCCCGAGTGCAGCCGGGAAAGCGCTCTCTCCCGATACCGTCGCCGGTCATTGTCGGGGTCTCCTGTAGCGGCCACACTCGCCGCCGGGCGAGAACGGCCGGGCGATGTCGGGAGGATTCACTTGACGGAAGACAATATGCCCCCTCCCCCGCCCCGCAGCGGCGCCGTCCGGCGCTGGCGGGCCGGGCTGACCGCGCTCGCGGGGCGGGATGCGCGCATCAGGGCGGCGCTGGACGAGGTCGGGGCGCCGCCGATGGCGCTTCGGGGGGCGGGCTTTGCGGCGCTGCTGAGGGCGATTGCGGCGCAGCAGGTCTCGGCCGCTTCGGCGCGGGCGATCTGGGGGCGGCTGGAGGAGGCTGCGGGCGGCAGGGTCACGCCGGGGGCCGTGCTGGCGCTCGGGCCGGAGGGGCTTCGCGCCGTCGGCCTCTCGCGGCCCAAGGCAGGCTATGCGCTCTCCATCGCCGGCGAACTTGCGTCCCGGCGGGTCTCGCTCCGGCGCATTCAGCGCATGCCGGACGAGGAGGCCATCGCCGCCCTCTCCGCCCTGAAGGGCGTCGGGCGCTGGACGGCGGAGGTCTGGCTGCTGTTCGCGGCCGGCCGCCCCGACATCTGGCCGGCGGGCGACCTCGCGCTCTGCGCCGCGCTGCAGAAGACCCTCGGCCTCGACGCCCGCCCCACACCCGCCGAGGCGGCGCGGCTCACCCGGGTCTGGTCGCCCCATCGCAGCGCCGCCGCGATCCTGCACTGGCACATCTACCGCACCGCTCCGTCATAGATTGGCCTTACCGCAGCCGGGGGCTTTGCGCGGCTAGGCCGGCGGCGAGCGCGGCGAGCACCGCCCAGCCCTGCCAGGCGCCCATCGCCAGCAGGGTGAGCGCCGAGAGGGCGAGCCAGAGCGCGGGCGGGAGGCAGAGGAGCGCCGTCCAGCGGCTGCGCGGCGCCAGCGCCAGAAGGCCGAGCGTGGCGATGGCCGTCGGGTCGGGGTGAATGGCGGCGACCTCGGCCTCGCGCCAGGACCGCCCGTCGAGCGCCGCCAGCAGCGGCCAGGCGAACAGCGCTGCCGCCAGCAGCCCGATGCCCGCGCCGGCCCCCGGGCCCCGCCGCGAGAAGGCGAGCCGGCCGGAGAGCCCGAGCGCCGCCAGCAGCGCGGCTTCCGCACAGAAGCCCCAGGCGAACCGGGGCGCGGCCCAGTTTATCGCCCCGTAGCCGAGCGCCACGAATTGCCAGCCGGTCCAGAGCCAGGCCGCGCCGAGCGCGGGGCCGAGCCAGCGCCCGGAGAGCCGCCGGCCCCTGAGCAGGCCGTAAAGGAGTGCCGCGCCCGCCGCCAGCAGCAGCGGCTGGACCGGCCAGAGCGCCTCGTTCTCCAGCTGGAAGAGCCGCCAATAGACGCGCGGCTCGAACGGCAGCAGGTCCGCCAGCGCCCGGAACCCCTCCATGACGGCGCGCTAGAGGTCGCGCACATGCGCGGCCATGCGCCGGCGCAGGACCGCATCCGGCATGGGGCCGAAGGCCGCGGACTTGTTCTCGCGCAAATGGTCCACCCGCCGGGTCGCCGGGATGGCCGTCGTGACAGCGGGATGGGAGAGGATGAATTTCAGCAGGAATTGCGGCCAGGTGGAGACGCCGATTTCGGAAGCCCAGTCCGGCACGGGGCGGCCCTCCAGCCGGTCCGGCAGCCGGCCGCGCCGGAAGGGCCGGTTGCAGATGACGGCGATGCCGCGCTCCCGCGCCAGCGGCAGCAGGCGGCGCTCCGCCTCCCGGTCCACGATGTTGTAGGTCAGCTGGACGAAATCGGGCCGGCGGCGGCGCATGACGTCCTCCAGCTCGCCATGCCTGCGGCCGTGCGAGGTGGTGACGCCGCTATAGCGGATGGCGCCGGCCTCCTTCATCCCCTCCAGAATGTCGAGGTTCCGCTCCCAGTCGATCAGGTTGTGGACCTGGAGGAGGTCGAAGCGCTCCACGCCCCAGCGCCGGGCGGTTTCCGCGATCTGCGCGCGCGCGTCCGCCGCGCGGGTCCAGACCTTGTCGGCGGAGAAGAGGCCCGCCGGGCGTCCGAGCTTTGCGAGCGCGTCGCCGATCACCGCCTGCGAGGAGCCGTACATGGGCGAGGAATCGATCATGCCCCCGCCTTCCCCGAAGAAGGCGGCCATGACGGCGCGGCATTCGGCGCGCAGCAGCGGGTCCTTGCCGACATTGAAGGTGATCCAGCTGCCCAGCCCGACCGCCGGCACAAGCTCCCCGGTCGCCGGAACGGGCTTTGTCAGCGCGCCGCCAGCCACTGCGCCCAGAGCCGGCGCCGCCAGCGCCGCGCCGGCGCCCGCCAGGACCGTCCGCCGGGTCGCGCGCATGGAAGATGCCTCCCGTCCCGCCTGCCGCGAGAGTAGCGCCGGCGCCCGGACCGGCCAAGCGGCTGGTGGAGCCGGGGGCTTTCGTGGCAGGGTGCGGGCGGTTCCGGAAACCCGAGGCGAAGGGGGCGTCTGCGATGGCGGTGCTCAGGATTTTCTCCTATCTCCCCAATCCGCGCGTCTGGAAGGCGACGATCGCCGCGCGGCTGCTCGGCGTCGAGGTCGAGGTCGTGGGCGACCGCCCGAAGGCGCTGCCGGGCTGGCTCTGGGATTTCGACGCGAGGCCGCTCGAGGAGGCCGAGAAGACGCCGGACAACCCGCATGCGCGCGCGAGCAAGCGCGGCTTCAGCGCCGCCACGCTCTACAAGACCGACGCCTTCCTCGCCGCCCACCCCTTCGGCACCGTGCCGGCGGCCTTCGACCCCGAGGGCGCGACGGGCGTGTTCGAATCGAACAGCATCCTGCGCGCCGTCGCCCGCGCGGCGGCGCCGGAACGCCGCCAGACCGAACAACTCGCCGCGTTGGGCGCGGCGGCCGGCGGACTCTATGGCGAGGGACCGTATGAAGCGGCGCGGATCGACAGCTTCCTCGATGCGGGGCTCATCTTCGCGCGCGAGGCGCAGGCCTATCTGCTGGCGCTCGTGCCCCGCAAGGCGTCGCGGGAACTCTCGGACCGCATGCGCGAGGCCTATGCCTTCTACATGGACGGCATCGACAATGCCGCGAGGCTCGGCGGCGAGGGGCTGGCGGGCCCGTTCTCGATCGCCGACATCGCCTTCGTCTGCGACTTCGCGCAGTTCCGCCGCGAGGAGCGCATGGCCGACCGGCTGGCGGATTGCGGCCTCGAGCCGATTTACCGCCCCGGCGACCACGCTCATGCGCATGCCCATTTCGACCGCCTGCGCCGCCTGCCCGCCTTCGCCGCGGACCTCGGCAGCGGCTATGTGCTCGAAACGCAGACGGAAGAGAGGAAAAGCGCATGAGCCAGCCGGTTGCGCTCGTCACCGGCGTCGGCCCCGACGGGGGCACGGGCGCCGAAATCGCCCGCCGTTTCGCCGATGGCGGCTACCTGACCGCCATGCTCGCCCGCGATGCCGAGCGGCTGGCCGCGCTCGAAGCCGATATCGAGAACGCCGCCGCCTTCCCCTGCGATGTCGGCGATCTCGACGCGCTCCGGGCGACAGTCGCGGCGGTGCGCGAGCGGCTCGGCCCGCCGACGGTCGTCGTGCATAACGCGCTCAGGAGCACGCGCGGGCCGTTCCTGGAGCAGGACCCGGAGGAGCTTGAGCGCAATTTCCGCGTGAATGCGACGGCGCTGCTGCATCTCGCCCGCGAGACGATTCCGGGCATGCTGGAGGCGGGCGGCGGCGCGCTGCTCGTCACCGGCAACACCTCTGCCACGCGCGGCAAGGCGCATTGGGGCTTCTTCGCCTCCACCAAGGCGGCGCAGCGCATCCTGGCGGAGTCCATCGCGCGCGAATTCGGGCCGCAGGGCATCCATGTCGCCTATTTCATCATCGACGCCGCCATCGACACGCCGCGCACGCGGCCCTTCATCGCGCCGGATGCCCCGGACGAGTTTTTCGCGAGGCCCGTCGCCATCGCCGAGGAGATGTATCGCGTCGCCCATCAGGACCGCTCCGCCTGGTCCTTCCGCGTCGAGCTCCGCCCCTTCGGCGAGACCTGGTAAGCCGCCTATGCAGCCGCGATGTCGGTCTGCGGGAAGTCGCCGCCCTTGAACAGCAGCGGCTCGCCGGTGACGCTGGCAAGCGCATAGGCGAAGCAGTCGCCGAAATTCAGCCCGGCCGGATGGTTGCCCCTGCCGAAGCGCCGCCAGGCCTGCCGCGCGGCTTCCATCTGTTCCACCGTCACCGGCACGGGCTCGATCCCGGCGCGCGCCAGAACAATATCGAACTCATGCCCGGCCGCCGCGCCGCCGCGGCCCTCCACCACCATGGACGCCTCAAGGATGTTGGCGACCGACATGCGGCAGTTCGGGGCCGTGAGCATCGCCTCCTCATAGCGCTCGGCATCGCTCTCGCGGTTCACAACCGCAATCAGGGCCGAACTATCGACGATCACCTCGGCAGTCCCCGCTCGTCATAGAGGAAATCGCCAAGCTCGACTGCCGAAGGACCGGGACCCATCAGCTTCGCACAGCGCTCCGCTGCGGCGCGCAGATCCCGACGCCGCTCTTCGATGTCGCGCGTCCGCCTTTCCCGCTCCAGCCGCTCCCGCAGCGCCGCGGTTATCGCGCCGGTCTTGGTCTCGCCGGTGAGGCGGGCCAGCTCGGCAGCGAGCCGGCAGGTCTCCTCGTTCTTGATGTTGAGGCTCATGGCAGCCGCCCAGGGTAGAATGCGGTGTTTCTATTCTACCCTACGCCCCGCCCAGCTCCTCGCGCAAGAGGCGTTTCAGGACCTTGCCGGAGGGGTTGCGCGGCAGTTCGGCCCTGAGATGGAGCTCCTTCGGCACCTTGAAGCCCGCAAGCCGGGCGCGGCAGTGGCGCTGCAGTTCCTCCAGGGTCAATGAGGCGCCGGGCCGGAGCGCCACGACCGCGGCCGGCCGCTCGCCCCAGCGCTCGTCCGCGAGGCCGATGGCGGCCGCCTCATGCACGGCGTCGTGCTCGTAGAGCACCCGTTCGATCTCCGAGGAGGCGATGTTCTCGCCGCCGGAGAGGATCATGTCCTTGCGCCGGTCGGTGAGGTAGAGGAAGCCGTCCCCGTCCAGATAGCCGACATCGCCGGTTCTCAGCCGGTCGCCGAAAAAGGCCTCGGCCGTGCGCCCCGGGTCGCGCCAGTAGCCGCACGTGATCTTCGGGCCTTTCAGGCAGATCTCGCCCTCCCCGCCCGGCGCGAGCGCGCGGCCCGCCCCGTCGCGCACCGTCACCTCGACATGGGCGATCGCGCGGCCGACCGAGCCGATCTTCTCCAGTTCGCGCCCCGCCTCCATCAGCGTGTCGCCGCCCACGCTCTCCGTGAGCCCGTAGGCGTCGATATAGCGGGCGCCCGGAAAGGCGGCGGCGAACTCCCGGATGCGGGACTCGGGCGTGCGCTCGCCGCCGCCGATGACCCACTGCAAGGCGCCGGTGTCGAAGCGGCCGAGGTCCGGGTCGGCGAGCACGCCGTTGGTGACCGTGGGCGCGAGCCAGGCGCCCGTCACCCGCTCGGCCTCGATCGCCTCGAGGATGGCGCGCGGCCGGGCTTCGCGGTGCAGAACGATGCAGCCGCCGCGGCGCCAGACATCGATGCCCGGCAGGTCGAAGCCGCCGACATGGTAGAGCGGGCCCACCACCAGCAGCCGGTCGTCGGGCCCGCCGCCGAGCGCCGCCGTCTGGTCGAGGCACTTCCAGTAGAAGTTCGCGTAGCTGTGCTGCACGCCCTTCGGACGGTCGGTGGTGCCGGAGGTGTACATGAGCCGGAAGACATCGTCGGGCGCGGCCCCGGCGGCGGGCGGGGCGTCGGCTCCGGCGCTCAGCCGCCGGCTGTCGCGCGCCGTCCTGGCGTCGAGTGGTGTAAAGGGCACACGCGCCGCCTCCGCCGCCTCGGCGGCGGCATCCAGTTCCTCGTCGGCGAACAGGCGCCGCGCGCCCGCATGGTCAAGGATCCAGGCGATTTCGTCGGCGGCGAGGCGGAAGTTGAGCGGCAGGAACACCGCGCCGATATGGCTGGCGGCGAAGGCGAGGTCGTAGAAGGCGGGGCTGTTCTTCAGGCAGGCCGCGACGACGTCGCCGGGGCCGAGGCCGAGCGCCGCCAGCCTGCCGGCCATCGCGGTCATGTTGTCCAGCAGCGCGCCGTAGCCGAGCCGGAGGTCTTCGTAAACGAGCGCCTCGCGCTCCGGTGTGCGCCGGGCATGGAAGGCGATGAAGCTGGTCAGCGCAATCATGGCGCCGCCGAGCTTCGCCGCCCCGCCAGCCCGATGCAAGTCCGCCGGACGGCGCGGGATTGCCTAAGGGCCGCTCGCAAGTTCGTATTCGCGCACCAGCGTTTCTGTCGGGAGGTTCCACCCGGTAGAGAGCGCCCGGATCATCGGCAAGGTAAGCGCCCGGCGGCGTCTGAGCACCTCCGATGCGCGCGGTTGAGAGCCGATGAGCGCGGCAAGGTCCTTTTGCCGGTAGCCGCGCGCCTTCATGACATGTTCGATCATGGAAACCGGGTCGGGCGCGTTAACCGGCCAGCGCCTGTCTTCATAGGCTTCCACCAGCGTGACAAGGACTTCGAGCCTGTCGGCCTCCGGCGTGCCGGGACCGGCGCCCATAAGGCTGTCAATCGCTTCCAGCGCTGCGTCGTAGTCGGCTTCGGTCCTGATCGGCCTCACGTCCATTCCGGCCTCCTATATGCTCGCCGCGTCGATCCGGTCGTATTCGGCATGCGTGCCGACGAACCGGACAAAGCCGATGCCATGCCGATAGTCGAACCTCACAACCAGCCGGTACCTGTTGGCGCCGATATTGAACACAACCCGGTCGTTTCCAACGATGCTGGCATTACGATAGTCGGCCTTGACATCCGCAGGCGAAAACCAGTCCGCTTTGGCCGCAACGGCATGCCATGACCTTAGCCCAAGTTTAACAGTTTGGCGGTGGCTTCGGTTGATATTGAAGTGTTCTGGTTCGGCAAGGTGTTGATATAGCTTGATTGTGGTTTTGGGCTTGTCGGTGTAGTGCCATTTTATTTTTGTGTTGAGGTTCCGG
>JAJEIH010000082.1 GCA_022827685.1 Alphaproteobacteria bacterium | reverse complement strand
GGAGGCGTCCGGAAAATGATCGTCTGACCCCCCTCCAACGCCCAAAAACTGAAATGTAGTGCCCCACGCAAAAATATTGCTTCTTAACACGCTGATAATAAACGAACTTTAATAAAGTCTGTTAAACTTGGGTTAGCGGCTGCTCCGCTCTGTGTTCTTTTTCCCGGTAGGCCCGCAATGTCCGCTTGGCGACGATGCGCATTGTCCTGATCCAATCATCCCACATCGGGATATGCGTGGCCAGTGCCAATCAGCCTTTGCGGCATAGAAGAACGGCCGGCATGGACGGGGAAGGTCCATGCCGGCCGCGAGGCACAGGAAGGAGTCCGAGGGGACATGACGGCGCCGGAGCCGGAAAACTCCGCCGCCGGATGCCAATATCACCGTCAAATGGGGCGCAAATGCGGCCTGTTCCTGTCCCGGGCGTAATGTTCCCGCCTCAGGCGTAATAGTGGATTTCGAGCAGCATGCAGCCGCCGTCGGAGCGGAACGGCCCGTGATACGCGCCCGGCGGGCGGCAGGCATAGGTGTTGGGCGCGAAACTCTCGGCCTCTCCGCCGGTCCCGACGACGAGGTCGCCGGAGAGCAGATAGACCTCCTCCCAGTAGTCATGCACGAAGGGCTCGGTGGTGAAGGCCCCGGGCGCAAAGCGCAGCAGGCGAGACCGGCTGCCGCTGCCGGCGGCTTCGTCCAGCCCGCCCGCCAGGATTTTCTGCTCGATGCCGGCCGGATAGCCCTGCGGCACCTCCCAGCCCGAGTCCAGATCGACGCTGTGGAACTCCAGATGCCCCTTGTCGAACATTCCCCGGCCCTCCTGCCTGCCCCGGTCGGTTGCGCGGCGCCCACTCTGCCACAGGGAGCCCGCCCGCGGAATGCGGGGAGCGGTCAGGCGGGCCGCGCGTCGCCGCCCGGGTCGCCCTTGATGCGGAACTCGGCGCGGCCGTAGCCGGCTTCGGCGGGAATGCGCATGATCCGTCCGCCCTCGACGAATTCCACCTGCGGCAGCACGGGCACCACCGCGGCGGCCTCCGCCGCGCCGCGCGCCTCGGACACGGTCCGCGAGCGGGCGAGCTTCTCCATGTTGAGCCTTGTGGGAAAGAGCACCGTGTAGCGGCCGTCGGCCTGCCCCTGCCGGAGCGCCTCCCAGGAAATCCAGACCGAATCGACCGACTCGCGCCCGTCATGCGCCGCCGCACGCACCTGCGCCGGCGGCGCTTCGGCGAGATAGAAATGCGTGTCGAAACGCTTCGGCATGTGTTCGGGCGTGACCCAGTGGGCGAAGCGGGTGAGCGCGTCGGTCGCGAATTCCAGGTTCTCGGCCTCCGCCATCTCGGCCATGGCGGCGCGGTCCTGCTCCAGCGCGAGCCGCCAGCGTTCCCGGAGCGCCGCCAGCCAGTCCGGCCCGACAAACGCCTCGCCGCCCCGCTCGCGGGCGAGCAGCACGCCCGCCTCCTCGAAGGCCTCGCGCACGCAGGCCGTGCGGATCGCGAGCGCGGCGTCGGAAAGCGCCTCGGCGCCCCGGCAGCGGGTGCGCAGCCGGGGGTCGCGGTCCGCGTCCTCGACCTTGCCGCCGGGGAAGACCAGCGCGCCGGTGGCGAAATCGATCCGGTGGTGACGCACCACCATGAAGACCTCGATGCCCCCCGGCCCGTCGCGGCCGAGCATGAGCGTGGCGGCGAGCCGGGCCTCGGCGGGTTCGCGGCTCAATTCTCGCGCCCCTTCATCATTCGCACGGCCTTGTAGCTCACCACCGTCTCGCCGCGCTGGTTCACCACGTCGTTCCGGGTCGTCACGATGCCGCGATTGCCCTTGCTGGTGGCCCGCACATGCAGCACCTCGACCTCGACATGGATGGTGTCGCCGACATTGGTGGGACCCAGCACCTTGAGCTCGGTCTCCAGCATGGCGAGCCCGGTGTGCTGCATGGTGGACTGCACCAGCAGCCCCTCGGCGAAGGTGTAGCAGAGCGCGCCCGGCACCGGCCGCGCGCCGGCAATCGCGCCCTGGCCGGCATAGGTGGTGTCGGTGAAGATCATCTCCACCATGCCGCAGGCATTGATGAAGTTCACGAGGTCCGCTTCGGTCACGGTGCGGTTGATGGTGCGGAACCGCTCCCCGACCTCGAGTTCGTCCCAGTGCAGGCCGAGGCCGACAGTACGCATGGATTCAGGTTCCTTGTTCTTCGGTGGAATTCGGTTGCGGACGGGACCTACCCGGCCGGATCGGTCGGTTCGGGTTCGCGGCCCATTTCCGTCAGAAGCCGGGCGTCATGTTCTGTCGGGGAATGCTCGCCAATCCCTTCGAGCATGAATTCGTTTTTGTCGAACATGGTGCGCACGGCCTCTCCGATCAGGAAGAGACGGAAGCTGGGGATCGGGCAGACCAGCCTGTGGTCCTCGCCCTCCTGGAGCGCGCCTCTGTGTATGAGATGGTTCAGGAATCCCGTGGGAGACATGCCCTCCGGCAGATGCCTGGCGCTGCTGCCCTCGGGCCTGTCGCGAATGCGTGCTCGGATGGTATCGATGACTTGATGTCGGTGCAGCCCGTTATCCCGGACCGCCGCCATGAGATTGCCGACAAGTATGACGCCGTCGCGCATCTCCTGGCTCACGCGTCTTTCGTAGGAGTCCAGACGCCGTGCACGGGCGTGGCCGGTTACTGCCCTCTCATCGACCTTGGCAAGTACGCCGCCGACCTCGAGAAGCCCTTCGCCGAGCGCCTGCATCGCGTTTTGCAGGTGCTGTGGCCAACGGTCCGAAATGCATTCCAGCAGCGTTGCCCATCGCTCGGCATCGGAATCCTCGGCTTCGATGCAGAAGCTGGCGAGCATCCGCCGCACTGCTTCGGCCGCTTGGCCGGCGTCCAGACAGCCGACCGTAAACACGGATCGGTCCGACAGCCGTGAGATTCCTCCCTGCCCGGTAAGCACTGCCTGCGAACTGGAGAGGCCTGCCAACACCGGCACAATCGGCAGGCCGTCCACGGCTAGATGCAGGGATTCGAGCATCTTGCCTTCTCCGGGCTCCAGATTCTGGATTTCGTCCACCATAAGGCAAACCGGCCGGTCCCAATCTGCGGGTGGAAACATCCGACGGAGTTCGGAGAGACCGGCGAGTGGCGGCGAGGTCGCTGTCGCCTGCGTCCCGCTGCCGCTCAGAGGGCCGACTCCGACAGTGGCCGCCCGGCCGCGTGTCACCGTCTGGCGGAACCGTTGCGCCTTGTCGGGGTCGAGCAGTTCGGCAATGGCGAGTACCAGAGCAGCCGGGTCGTCCAGGGTCAGGCGATCCACCAATAACGGATGCGGTTTGCCGTCGCCCGTTTGCGCCCACTTCTTCTGAAGATGCATGAGCAGGGCGGTCTTGCCGGCGCCCGGTGCGCCCTGGAACAGGCGGGTTGCCCCGGCGAGCGCTTTCCCCTCCCGGAAGCGGCGGAAGGCGAGCGCGCAGGTGTCTTCGATCTCGGCGATCTCGGCTGTGCGGCCGACGAAGAACCAGGCCGCGTTGCGGTCTCGCTCCGCGATGAACTCCCGAAGCTTGCCGAGGTCGGGCGCACGATTCTGTCCGGTGTTCGCCGTCATCTCCGTCAATGCCGGGCGCGTTGTGTCCTGTCCGGGCAACCTAGCGTTTGCGGAACGCCGTGCAAGCCGGGCAACTCAAACTGCGGCGCCCGAGGCGAGCAGCGCATCGATCTCCTCCGCCCCGTAGCCGGCTTCCGCCAGCAGTTCGGCGGTGTGCTGGCCGAGGCGCGGCGGGTGATGGGCATAGACATGGCCGCTCTTCCCGAAGCGCACCGGGAAGTCGGGCTGGACGATGGGCCCCTCGCTCGGATGCTCCATATGGCGGAAGAAGCCGACCGCCTTCAGATGCGGGTCGTGCGCCAGGTCCTCCATCGCGTTCACGCGCATATAGGGAATTTCCAGCCGCTCCAGCAGCTCGACCCATTCTTCCGTGGTGCGCGTCGCCAGGATCTCGCCAACGGTGACATAGAGTTTCTCGACATTCTCCGTGCGGGCGCTCATATCGGCATAGAGCGGGTCGTCCGCCAGCTCCGGCCGGCCCGCCGCCTCCACGAACCGGCGCCACTGGCCGTCATTGTAGGCGAGCACGTTCAGGTGCCCGTCCGCCGTCGGATAGGGCTTGCGCCAGCGCGCCAGCACGCGCGGATAGCCCATCGGCGCCAGCGGCGGGTCGAACACATGGCCGTAGAGATGCTCCATGGTGTTGAAATGCGCCATGGACTCGAACATCGGCACCTCGACGAACTGGCCTTCCCCCGTTCGCTCCCGGTGCAGCAGCGCCGCCGTCACGGCCCAGACCGCCATCAGCCCGCAGGTCTTGTCGGCGGCCACCATCGGCGTGAAGCGCGGCTCGCCCGCGAGCGGCTCCATCAGCGCCGCCAGGCCGGAGCCGCCCTGGATGATGTCGTCATAGGCCGGCCGCCCGGCATAGGGGCCCGTTTCGGAGAAGCCGTGCAGCCCGACATAGACCATGCGCGGATTGCGCGCGCGCACCGCGTCGGGCCCGAAGCCGAGACGCTGTATCGCCTGCGGGCGGATCGAGTGGATGAACACGTCGGCCGTGTCCACCAGCCGCCAGAGGGCTTCGCGCGCCTCCTCGTGCTTGAGGTCGAGGCAGACGCCGCGCTTGTTGCGGTTGCAGAGCAGGAAGAAGGCCGCCATGCCGGGATTGCGCCCCGGCCCGGTCTTGCGGGTCGTGTCGCCCGCGGGCGCCTCGATCTTCACGACATCGGCGCCCATGTCCCCCAGCAGCATGGTGCAGTAGGGGCCGAACAGCACGGAGGTGAGGTCGAGGACCCGGATGCCCTCCATCGGCGCGCTCACAACCCGTCCTCCCGCCCGGCGCCCGAATAGTCGAGCTCGAACCGGGACGGCCGCCCGAACGCCCAGGGGTCGCCCCAGAGCTGCTGGCCGCCGTCCACCGTCACCACCTCGCCGGTGATGAACTTGCCCGACGGCGCGGAGAGATAGGCGATGGCTTCCGCCACGTCCCATTCGTCGCCGGCGCGCAGCATCGGGTTGGACTGGGCGAATGTCGCGGCGCCCGACGCCGGGTAGCGGCCGAACGCCGTCGTCTCGCAGCAGCCGGGCGCCACGCAATTGATCCGGACGCCGAGCGGCGCCCATTCCACCGCCACCGTCTTGGAGAGATAGACCACGCCCGCGCGCGCCGCCGCCGTGTGCGCCACGCCGGGTATGCCGCGCCATATGTCGGCGACGACATTGACGATGGAGCCGCTTTCCTCCCGCTCCCGCCAGAGGCGCGCGGCGGTCTGCATCATCCACCAGGTGCCGTTCAGGTTGGTGTCGATGACGGCCCGCCAGCCCTTGACCGAGAAGTCGATGGCGTCCTGCGCGAACTGGCCGCCGGCATTGTTGACGAGATGGTCGAGCCGGCCGTGCTCCTCGAACACGCGCCCGAGCAGCGCGCCTACGGCTTCCGGGTCGCGGATGTTGCAGACGGCTGCCTCCAGGCCGAGTCCGCGTTCCCCGAATTGCGCCTCCAGCGCGTCCAGCTTGGCCCGGTCGCGCCCGATGACAACGACCCGGGCGCCGAGGCGCGCGAACAGGATCGCCGTCGCCTTGCCGAGTCCGCTGCCGCCGCCGGAGACCAGCGCCGTCTCGCCCTGGAACAGGTCGCCGCGATAGACCGTCGGCCAGTCGAACATGCGCTCGTCATGGCCGTATGCCGCCGGGCTGCCGGTCATGGCCCTCAGGCGGCCTCGAGGCCGAGCGCGTCCCTGACCTGGGCATGGAAATGGGCGAGCGCCGGCTCGTTGCGCCCGAAGGTGACGTGGCTCTGCGCCAGCGAGTGGAAGCCGCGCTGCATGTCCTCGCCCACGGGGAAGTCCTCGCCCTCGACGGTGCGCATCAGGAGGTCGAAATTATTGTCCCAGTGCCGGCGTGCGCTGTCGGTCAGCGGCGGCTCGGGCGTGTAGAGCGAAATCCGCATGTTGCAGCGGTCCGGGTCGCCCGGCGCCGGATAGACATGCCAGGTCTCGATATGGTCGCCCTGCACGAGGAGGACCGTGTTGGGGAAGAGCACATAGACGATCACCGTGTGGCGGATCACGTCCCAGTCAGCTTCCGCCTGTCCGCGCATTTCCTCGATGGTCCTGCGCGCGCCGGTCATGCGCAGATGCCGGCCCATCGCGTCGAAGGCGCAGAGATTGGTGTGGATGATCGGGTGGATCGTCTCGGTGTGCAGCGTCGAGAGGTGGTAGGTCTCGAGGAAGGTGTCCACCAGCAGCTTCCAGTTGAAGGACCGGCTGCGCTCGCGCGTCTCGTAATGGTGGTAGCCGGCCAGGCCGTAGGCGGCGAGGTCCCTCGCGACCGGCCCGAGATGCGCGTCGAGGTCGAGACCGCCGCCCGGCGTCGCCGAGGCCCAGATGACGCCGTCGCGTTCCACGCAGGGGATCTGGACGAGGCCGCTGGTCGCCTTCTCCACGCCGGAGAAGGACTGCTCGTCCGGGCGCGACAGCAGCTTGCCGTCGAGCCCGTAGGTCCAGGCGTGGTAGGGGCAGGAGAAGGCGGAGGCATGGCCGCAGCCCCGGGCGAGCCTGGCGCCGCGATGCCGGCAGACATTCAGGAAGCCGCGAAGGCTGCCGTCCCGCTGACGGACGAACAGCATCGGATCGCCGGAATGATCGTGGGCGAGGAAGTCTCCGGGCCCGGGCAGCAGGCAGGAGAGGCCGATGGCAAGCGGCATGCGCCGGAAGAAGGCCTGCTGCTCCGAGACGAGCTGGTCGCGGCAGGTGTAATCCTCCACGCCAAGGCGGAACACCTCGTCCGTCCGGTCGGTGGATTTCGCGTCGAGATGCGCAAGCAGCCTGTGCCCGATCCTGATCTGCTCGGCCCGTTCCATGACCCCTTTCCCCCTGCTTTTCCGGCGCGCCCGGAATGTGGCAGCCCCAGCGCCGCCGCGCAACCGGCTCTGCGGTCAGCCGCGTCCGCCCAGCGAGGCCAGCAGGGCGAGCGCCTCGCCCGCATCTTCGACGAAGGACGTGCTTTCCAGCAGCTCCGGCGAGACGAAACCCGCGCGCTCCATCTCCGAGAGCAGGTGCGAGAGCGGCGACCAGAAAGCGCGGTCCACCAGGATGACCGGCTTGCGGTGCAGGTCGAGGCTGATCCAGGACAGCGCCTCCGCAACCTCGTCCAGCGTGCCGATGCCGCCGGGCAGGACGAGGAAGGCGTCGGAGCGGGCATGCATCTCCGCCTTGCGTTCGTGCATGGACGGCGTCACCACGAGCTCCGTCAGGCCGGAATGCATCACTTCCCGCTCATGCAGGAATTCGGGGATGACCCCTATGACCTCGCCGCCGGCCTCCAGCGCGGCGTCGGCGAGCACGCCCATCAGGCCCACATGTCCGCCGCCATAGACGGTGCGCATGCCGGCCTTTGCGATGAGCCGCCCGGTTTCCGCCGCGAGCGCGCGGCGCGCCGGCCTGTCCCCGACCCGGGAGCCGCAGAACACGCAGACGCTCTCGATCTTCGCCATGTCGAACCTTTCTTCGGCGGGTAGCACGGTTTATGTTGCCATCGTAACGAAACGGTAGCGTTCGTGGCCCGTATTATTCCCATAGCCCTTATCGGCCTTGCGCTGGTTCTCTATGCCTTGTGGCGGGGCGCGTATCCCGACCTGTTCGAGGAGACGGAGCCGGCGCCGCCGGCGCAGACCGCTACGGCCCCCGAAACGGCTCCGTCCGCGGAGGCGCCGGACGCGGCCGGGACGCCCGCCGCCGCGCCCGCTGCGGAGCCCGACAAATTGCCGTCGGCGCCGCAGCTCGACGTCGTGCGCATAAACGAGGACGGCGATACCGTGATCGCCGGCAAGGCCGAGCCGGGCGCGTCGGTGACCATCGCCACCCAGGACGGACCTCTCGCGACGGTGAAGGCCGACGAGCGCGGCAAGTGGGTGGCGCTTCCCGAAAAACCGCTGCCCGCGGGCGACCACGCCGTGACGATCGAATCGACCGGAAAGAACGGCAAGAAGGAAGTGGGCGACAAGACGATCGTCGTCTCCATCCCGGAGGGAACCGGCGGAAAACCGCTGGTGGTCGCCGTTCCGACAAGGGATTTCGGCGCGAGCGAGGTTATCCAGCGCCCCGAAAGCCCGCCCGGCGGCGAGCCCCCGGCCGCCCCCGAAAAGCCGGTCGTGCTTGCCGAAGCCCCGAAGGACGCGGCGCAGCCGGCGGGAGCGGACACAGCCGGGTCCCGGTCGCAGCAGGCGGCGGCAGCCGGCGCGGGTGCGACACAAGGCGGCGGAGCCGGAGAACGACCTCCCGCCGGCAAGGACGCGGCGAAAGCCGGGGAGAGGCCGGAGACGGCGGCGGACGGGCGCGGGGATCCGTCTCCGACCGCCGCGCAGGCCCCTGCTTCCGGAGAGCAGGCCGCCCCGTCGGCAGGTTCCGCGACACAGGCTGCGCAGCAACAGGCGCCAGCCGCCGGCAAGGCCGCCCCGGCAACCGCCGGGACGGAGGAAACCGGGGTTGCGGCCCAGGCGTCCGGGACGGCGGAAACCGGGGATGAAGGCAATGACAGGGCTGCCGGCCAGCAGACGGCGGCAACGAGTGACGACCGGCCCGCGGAAGACAAGACCGGCGAGGCGTCTCGGGCCGTCGCCAAAGCGCCCGCAAAGCCCGGGCAGGACCGGCCGGCCCCTGCTCCGGCGACGGCCGGGCAACAGGCGGCGGCAACCGGAGAGGACCGGCCTTCCGAGGACAAGGCCGGCGAAGCGTCCCCGACCGTCGCCAAAGCGCCCGCAAAGCCCGAGCAGGACCGGCCGGCCAGCCCTTCGGCGGCGGCCGGTCAGCAGGCGGCGGCTGCCGGCGAGGACCGGACCTCGGAAGACAAGGCCGGCGAAGCGTCTTCGACCGTCGCCAAAGCACCCGCAAAGCCCGAGCAGGACCGGCCGGTCGGCCCTTCGGCGACGGCCGACCGGAAGGCGGCGGCTGCCGGCGAGGACCGGACAGCGGAAGACAAGGCCGGCGAGGCGTCTCCGACCGTCGCCAAAGCGTCCGCAAAGCCCGGGCAGGACCGGCCGGCGGCCGGCCAGCAGGCGGCGGCTACGGGCGAGGACGCATCCGGAGAGGAACGGACGGAAGCGCCCGCCGCCATGGCTGCGGCGGCCCCGGAAAAATCCCAACCGGCCGGCGCCGACGCTTCGGCCCGGCCTGCCGGACAGCAGGCGGCCGATGCAGCGCCGGCCGTCAAGCCGGAAGAAGACCGGCCCGCCGCGGCCTCGGAAACTCCTGCTGCGCCCGCCGGGACGGCCACGCCCGCCGCACCGGCGGCGACGGCATCCGCCACCCCGACACCTGCCCCGGAAGGGGCGCAGGCAGCAGCCGGCGGCAAGCCGCAGCCGGGAGGCGTTTCCGTCGATTCGGTCGATTACGACGACAAGGGCAATCTGGCGCTTTCCGGAACGGCGAAGCCCGGCTCGACCGTCGAGCCGAAGATCGCCGGGGCGGAGTCCGGCCCCGAATCGCTGGGCAAGGCCCGCGCGGACGAAAAGGGCGAATGGCGCCTGCGCGTGGCACGCGATGTCGCGCCCGGACGCTACGACCTCACGGTTGAGGAACGCGGCCCCGGCGGGGAACCGCGCTCACGCATCCGCCTGCCTTTCGAGCGCGCGGACCCGATCACCGACTTCCCGCCGGGCGACATCGTTGTGGTCCAGCCGGGCAACAGCCTCTGGCGCATCGCCCGCAGGGTGTACGGCCAGGGCATCCGCTACACCGTCATCTACGCCGCCAACCAGGCGCAGATCGGCAATCCGGACCTGATCTTCCCCGGCCAGATCTTCTCGGTGCCGCAGGAAGACCGGACCGCCCGCGCGCCGGGCTAGGCGGCGGCGCGGCCCGCTTCGCGCTCCTCGTCGGGGTCGCGATAGGCCCGCTCGACATGGGTGGCGCAATAGGAATGCGGCGCGAGCGTCGGCTCGCCGCAATAGCGGAAGGTCTCCAGGTCCTGCGGGTCGCCGAACGGCCACTGGCAGGTGCGGAAGGGCGACTGTTTGGCGTTTTCGAACAGGGAGCGCACGGAGGCGCCGTTGGCAGCGGACATGGCTCATGTCTCCCGGTGGATGTTGCGTTGCAGTGAAGAATGGTGCATTGCAGCATCGCGGTCAAGAAGCCTTTCAAGCAGCGTTCTTCGCGTCCGCGATGCCGATGCGTCTGCGGCAGAATGGGGCGGCGTTTTGCAATTTCAAGGCCCGTCGCGGAAAAAATTTTTATCGGCTAGGCTCGCCGGGCCATGCAGGAGCCGCCGCAATTGCCGGCCTGGCCGGGGCCGGGCCTTACCCGCGTGCCTTACGAGGTTTACCGCGACCCCGCGCTTTACGAAGCCGAGCAGGAGCGCCTGTTCCGCGGCCCCGCCTGGCATTTCCTCTGCATGGAGGCGGAACTGCCGGAGCCGGGCAGCTGGCGCACGACCCATGTCGGCGAGACGCCGGTGATCGTCAGCCGCGACGGCCAGGGGGCGCTGCACGCGTTCGAGAACCGCTGCGCCCATCGCGGCGCGCTCATCTGCCTTGGCGAAGGCGGGCGCGGGCGGCGCATCCAGTGCGTCTATCACGCCTGGAACTACGACCTCGAAGGCAATCTGCGCGGCGTGGCCTTCGAGGGCGGCATAGACGGCGCCGGCGGCATGCCGGAGGGCTTCGACAAGGCCCGGCACGGACCCCGCAAGCTGCGCGTCGCGGCATGGTGCGGGCTGGTGTTCGGCACCTTCAGCCCGGACGTGGCCGGCCTGGAGGACTGGCTCGGTCCGGAAATCCGCGCCCGGCTCGCCCGCGTGCTGGGCAGGCCGGTCCGGCTGCTCGGCCGCCACCGCCAGATGCTGCCGAACAACTGGAAGCTCTATGTCGAGAACGTGAAGGACAGCTATCACGCCAGCCTGCTGCATTCCTTCTTCGCCACCTTCCGGTTGAACCGGCTCTCGCAGGAGGGCGGCGTGGAGGTGGACGGAAGCGGCGGCCACCATGTGAGCTGGTCGCGCATGCAGACCGACCGGCCGAACGAGGACTATGAGAAGGGCGGCCTGCGCGCCTGGAAGGATGACTACGCGCTCGCCGACCCGCGCCTTATCCGCGGCCGCGACGAGTTCGGCGACGGCGTCTCGCTCCAGATCCTGACCGTCTTCCCCACCTTCGTCTCGCAGCAGGTGCAGAACGCGCTGGCGGTGCGCCAGGTGGTGCCGAAGGGCGTGGACCGCACGGAACTGCTCTGGACGTATTACGGCTTCGAGGACGACGACCCCGGGCTTGCGGAGCTGCGCCTCCTGCAGGCGAACATGGTGGGGCCGGCGGGCTTCATCTCGATGGAGGACGGCGCGGTCGGCGGCTTCGTGCAGCGCGGCGCGGCCGGCGCGGCCGGGCTCGCGGGCGTGGTCGAGATGGGCGGCGCCGGCACGGAGAGCCAGCGGGGCCGCGCGACCGAGACCTCGGTGCGCGGCTTCTGGAAGGCCTGGCGGGCGGTCATGGGGCTGTGAGCGGCCTCCAGGACGCCGTGGACGGCCTGTTCGCGCGCTACGCCATGGCGATAGACGACGACCGGCTGGAGGACTGGCTGGAGCTGTTCGCGGAGGACTGCCGCTACCGCATCGCCGCGCGCGAGAATGTGGAGGCCGGCCTGCCGGTCTCGGTGGTCTATGCCGACGGGCGCGCCATGCTCGCCGACCGGGTGGCGGCGCTGCGCCGGGCGAACGTCTATGAGGCCCAGCGCTACCGCCATGTCATAGGGCGCGCGCTTCTGGACGAAGGGCCGCCGGTTTCGGCCCGCGCGGGCTATCATGTCGCCCGCATCATGCGCGAGGGCGACATCATGCTGTTCAGTGCGGGCGAATACCGCGCTGCTTTCGACGAAGCGCTACGCATCCGCGAGATGACCGTGGTCTATGACAATGCCCGCATCGACACCCTGCTGGCGCTGCCGCTGTGACCGGAGGGAACGCAAGGGACGAACTGCTGATCCGGGGCGCGCTGGAGCTCTGGGGCGTCGAACCTGAAGGCGTGACGGCCGCGCGCGAGGAGACGCCGCTCGGGCCGGCCTGGCGGGTGACGGGGCCGGACGGGTCAAGCCGCGTCCATCCCTCCGTCTCGGGCGCGCTCCGCCATCTGCGCTCGCTGCTGGCGCCCGAGCGCCGGGCGAGCCGGGTGCTGTTCATGCGCGCCTCCGAAGGCGGGACAGAGCCCGGATGATGCCGGCAATCGTCGAACGGAAACCGGGCCGATTGCCGCCCGAAATCCCCTCCCCCGCTTGCGGGGGAGGCCGGGAGGGGGCCCGCTTGCGGGGGCCGGGTGGGGGCCAGCGGCCGTGCAACCCGGCAACGCCCCGTCGCGCTGAGCAACCGGATAGATGGGTGACACAATGGACCGGTTACATGGGTAACAGTTTTCTGCGTTGGTTCGCCTTCCGCGCGGCCCGGCCGGGCCGCGCGGAAGGCGTGAAGCTTCTTCGTCCGGCGGTCGATGATGCCCAGGTCGATATCGGCGAAGCGCACGATCCAGTGCCCGCTGTCGGTCTCGGCAATGCCGACCGGCTCGCCCGCCAGCGGCTCGCTGACGAACACATGGTCGCCGCCCCACTTGATCGACCCGTCCGTGCGCACCCGGCGCACCGCGTGCCAGGCGTCGTACCACGGCTCCTCCAGACGTTCGGGCCAGGCCCTGGGCGAAGGCTCCCGGAACGCCGCAGGCGGCTGCTGGCCGAGCGCCTCGTGAGGGCGGTGGGCGTTGAAGTCCTCCCGGAAGCGGTCGAACCGCGCCTGCTGCGCTTCCTTGCTCGCCGCCGCC
>JAJEIH010000134.1 GCA_022827685.1 Alphaproteobacteria bacterium | reverse complement strand
CCTGCCGTGGAACTGGGTTCCGGAGCAGAGGCTCGATCAAGCCGCATAAGCCGGCTCACGCTCAAAACCACTCCGCTCCGCACGCACTCGCCGCAAAGAACGGCCTGCCTACCCCTGCGGTCTTCGGCGGACGCATACGTTACGACAACAAATCCTCGCTTCATGGATTCGGTTCCCCGTTCATCGTGCACCGTGGCCCGGCTGGTGCCGGGCCGTTGCTAACGACACACGGGTGGTGTTGTTTCCCGCCTATTCGCCGGGCACGGGGAGCTACCCCTTGCCGGGTCGGTGGGCTGTTGTATTCGGCGGGCGACCCGACGGAGCGGGAAACCCGTGTTCGTTAGCGATAATGAGGATAGGTGCGGTGCGGGGGACCGTCAACGACCTTGCAGTCCGGACGCAACTGAAAGAGGTGGCGGACGCGCTGTCGAAATAGGGTAGAGCGGCGCCGGGCCTCCTACCGCGGCGCGAGCCTGATGGCGCCGTCGAGGCGGATGGTTTCGCCGTTCATGTAGTCGTTGCGGACGATCTCCATGACGAGGGAGGCGAATTCGCGGTCGCGGCCGGTGCGCTTCGGGAAGGGCACCTGCTTGCCGAGCAGGTCGAGCGTTGCGTCCGGCAGGCCGGCGAGCAAGGGCGTGTCCATGATGCCGGGCGCGATGGTGCACACCCGCACGCCCCAGCCGGCGAGGTCGCGCGCCGCCGGCAGCGTCATGCCGACGATGCCGGCCTTGGCGGACGCATAGGCGATCTGGCCGATCTGGCCTTCATAGCCCGCGACCGAGGCGGTGTTGACGACCACGCCGCGCAGGCCCTCGCCGTCCGCCGGCTCCAGCTTCGCCATGTCCTCCGCCGCCTGGGAGAGCATGTTGAAGGAGCCGAAGAGGCAGATATCGACGATGCGCTTGTAGTTCTCGAACGGGATGCGCCGGCCGTCGCGGTCCACGATGCGCTGGGAGCCGCCGACGCCGGCGCAATTGATGCAGATGCGCGCGATGCCGTGCGCCTCGCGGGCGGTCGCGATGGCGGCCGACACCCCTTCCTCGCTCGTCACGTCGCAGGGGACAGCGAGCGCGCCGATCTCCTGCGCGGTCTCTTCGGCCAGCTCCGCATTGCGGTCCAGCAGCGCCACCCGCGCGCCGGCCGCCACGAGCGCCGCCGCCGTTGCGCGCCCGAGCCCCGACGCCCCGCCGGTCACCAGCGCCGCTTCGCCCTTCGCTTCCATGCGCTTCCCCCTCCACGTTCGGAAACCGGCGGACTCTGCCACAACCGGCTGCCGCTTTCGACGCGCTTGATTTCCGCGCACCCTCGTCCATTATGCGCTCCTGCCGCGCGGCCCCTTCGTCTAGCGGTCCAGGACGCCGGCCTCTCACGCCGGAAACACGGGTTCGAGTCCCGTAGGGGTCACCATCGCGCTGATATTTTGATGCCATTCCAGGGAGTTGCCCTCCTTCTTTGCCCGGCCGGACCCTTCGGCTGGACGCGGCTTGGCCGACTCGACGGAGGCGAGGATGAAACGCCAGCTCCACCTGAACCTGTTCATCTATGCCCGCGGCCACCATGAGGCGGCCTGGCGGCACCCCAGGGCTCCCAAGCGCGAGTTGCTGGACATCGACCATGTCGTCGACTGCGCGCGGAAGGCGGAAGCGGCGCACATGGACTCGATCTTCCTCGCCGACACGCTGGGGCTGGCGCCCGACGCGGACCGCACGGCCCGCATGTATCTGGACCCGCTCACCACCCTGGCGGCGACCGCCATGGCGACAAGCCGCATCGGGCTCATCGGCACGGCTTCGACGACGCACTCCGAGCCCTTCAATATCGCGCGCATGTTCACCTCGCTGGACCACATCAGCCGGGGCCGGGCGGGGTGGAACATCGTGACGTCCTTCAGCATTGCCGGGGCCAACAATTTCGACAGCCGGGGCCGACGCCCCCATGCCGACCGCTATGAGCGGGCGGAAGAGTTCGTGGAGGTCGCCCGGAAACTCTGGGACAGCTGGGCGGACGACGCCATCCTGGACGACCGCGAGGCCGGCTATTACTACCGCCGCGAACGGGTAAGGCCCATCGACCACCACGGCCCCTACTACGACGTGGCGGGACCCCTGAATATCCCGCGCGGCCCCCAAGGGTGGCCGGTGCTGGTTCAGGCCGGGTCCTCGGACACCGGCAAGACCTTCGCGGCAAGGCACGCCGAGGCGGTTTTCACCGCCCACATGACCAAGGCGACCGCGCAGGAGTTCTACAAGGACCTGAAGGCGCGAACGGTAGCCTGCGGACGATCCGCGGACCAGTGCCTGATCCTGCCCGGCATCAGCATGGTCATAGCCGGCACGGAGGCCGAAGCGAAGCGAATGGAGCGGGAGCTCAACGAGATGGCCGACGTCGAGTCGAGCCTCTCCCGCCTCTCCCAGCGCTTCGACGGGCACGACTTCTCGCATATCCCCCTCGACCGTGTGCTCACGGCCGGAGATTTCCCCGACCCGGCGGAGAACCAGAGTTCGCGCGGCCGCACGGAACTGATCGTGGGCGCCGTCGAGCGGGAGACGCTGACGATGCGCCAGCTGCTGGGGAAACTGGCCGGCGCGCGCGGGCACTTCGTCATGGCAGGAACGCCCGAGCAGGTCGCCGACACCATCGAAGAGTGGGTCGATGACGGCGCGGCCGACGGTTTCAACGTCATGCCGCTGCTTCTGCCGCACATGCTGGACGTATTCGCCGACAAGGTCGTGCCGATCCTCAAGCGCCGCGGGCGCTTCCGCACGGAGTATGCCGGCGCGACGCTGCGGGACCATTACGGCCTGCAGCGGCCATCGGCATAACTCCTCGGGGTTGAGCCGCCGGGAGCCGGTCCGGACCGATTGGCGACGGGGTGAAATGCGGGAGCGGGCCGAAGCCCGCTCCCGAAAGCGACCCTATTTCAGGGCCTCGTCGGTGATCGCGTGGGTCCAGGCGCCTTCCGGAGCCTTGGTGATCACCGGGTCCGAGCCGCCCTTCAGCAGCGTCTGGACGGTGCGCTCATAGTCGGCGGGGTTCAGCGCGCCGCTGCTGCCGGCGGTGAGCTTGGCGATCTCGCCCATCATGCGTTTCTGGTGCTTCTCGGTCTGGGCGCCGGTCGCGTCGTTCTCCAGCACGATCTCGGCGGCCGCGTCCGGGTTCGCCTCGGCCCATTTCCAGCCCTTCATCGAGGCGCGCACGAAGCGGACCATCCTGTCCTGGAACGCCGCGTCTTCCAGCGCGGACTCGAGCACATAAATGCCGTCCTCCAGCGTGGCGACGCCCTGGTCCTCGTATTTGAACACCACGAGGTCGTCGGCCGAGAGGCCGGCGTCGATGACCTGCCAGTATTCGTTGTAGGTCATGGTCGAGATGCAGGCGGCCTGGCCCTGCAGGATCGGATCGACGTTGAAGCCCTGCTTCAGGACGGTCACGCCTTCGGCGCTGCCGTCGGTCGGGATGCCGAGCTGGCTCATCCAGGACAGGAAGGGATACTCGTTGCCGAAGAACCAGACGCCGATGGTCTTGCCCCGGAAATCCTCCGGCGTCTTGATGCCGGTGTCCTTGCGGCAGGTCAGCATCATGCCGGACCGCTTGAACGGCTGGGCGATGTTGACGAGCGGCAGGCCCTTCTCGCGCGTGGCGAGCGCCGAGGGCATCCAGTCGAGGATCACGTCCGCACCGCCGCCGGCCAGCACCTGGGGAGGAGCGATGTCGGGACCGCCCGCCTTGATCTCGACCTCCAGCCCTTCCTCGCCGTAGAAGCCCTTGTCCGCGGCCACATAGTAGCCGGCGAACTGGGCCTGCGTGACCCATTTGAGTTGAAGCGTGACCTTGTCGGCCGCCTGCGCAAGGCCGGCCGACAGGGCGAACATCGCCGCCGCTGCAAAGATTGCTGTCCTTCTCATGTCACTCTCCCTGGCAATGAAGCGTTGCGGTTGCCGCTATCCCCGGATCGACGGATGCCAATGGGTGACGGTCCGCTCGACCAGCGTTACGCAACCATAGAATGCCGATCCTGCGAAGGCCGCAACCGCAATCTCGGCCCAGACCATGTCGAGCGCCATGCGGCCGATCTCGGTCGAGATGCGGAATCCCATCCCCACAATCGGCGTCCCGAAAAACTCTGCAACGATGGCGCCGATAAGCGCAAGGGTGGTGCAGATCTTCAGCCCGTTGAAAATGAAGGGTCCGGCCGCGGGCAGGCGCAGCTTCCAGAGCGTCTGCCAGTAGCCCGCCGCATAGGTGCGCATCAGGTCCCGCTGCATGGGTTCGGCCATGCGCAGCCCCTCTATGGTGTTCACCAGCATCGGGAAAAAGCACATCACCACGACCACGGCCGCCTTCGACTGCCAGTCGAAGCCGAACCACATCACCATGATGGGGGCGATGCCGACAATGGGCAGCGCCGCGGCAAGGTTGCCCATGGGCAGGAGGCCCCTTTGCAGGAACGGCGAGCGGTCAACGGCGACCGCCATCAGGAACGCCGCTCCGCACCCCATGACATAGCCCGGCAGCACCGAGCGGATCACCGTCTGCACGAAATCGGCCCAGAGGACCGGCAGGTTCCCCGCGAACGCCCCGGAGATCGCGGAAGGCGCCGGCAGGATGACCGCCGGCACCCCCAGTCCGCGGACCAACCCCTCCCAGATCGCCAGCAGCGAAACGCCGAAGATCGCGGGCACCAGCAGGCGCGTTACCTGGCCTGTGTGCCGCACGAGAAGAATGTTGGCGGCCCATCCGCCAAGCCACGCGGCGATAGCGACCCCGACCCAGCTCATCGCGCCTGCCCCGTCCGGCCGAGCACCGCGCGCTGCGCCACTCCGATGGCGCCGACCATCAGCGCTGCGCAGATCGCGGCGCCGAAGAGCGCGGACCAGATGATGAGCACCTGGCCGTAATAGCTGCCGTTCAGCATCCGCGCCCCGAAGCCGCCCTGGCTGCCGGTGGGCAGCTCGCCGATGATCGCGCCCACGAGCGCAATAGCGATGGCGACCTTGAGGGATGCGAAGAGATAGGGCAGGGAGGAGGGCCAGCGCAGCTTCCAGAAGACCTGCCAGGCGGACGCATTGTAGGTGCGCATCAGGTCGAGCTGCATGTCGTCGGGTGCGCGCAGCCCCTTCACCATGCCGACCGCCACCGGGAAGAAGCTGAGATAGGCCGAGATCGCGGCCTTCGCGACGATCCCCGAGATTCCAACATTGTAGAGCACCACGATAATCATCGGCGCGACCGCCAGGATGGGCACGGTCTGGCTGGAGATGACCCAGGGCATGACGGAGAGGTCCATCGCCCGGTTGTGGACGATCCCGACCGCTAGCAGGATCCCGAGGCCCACGCCCATGACGAAGCCCAGCAGAGTCGCCGACAGCGTGATCCAGCCGTGATAGACGAGGCTGCGCTTGGAGGTGATGCGCTTCTCAACCGTGGTCTTCCAGATCTCGACGGCGACCTGGTGAGGGGCCGGCAGGACGGGGCGGTCCTGCGACATCGTGGCCGGAATAATCTCCGCCCAGCCGATCTCGACGCCCGCGCGCGAGGCCTGGTCGCGCTCCCACTTGGCGTTCAGGCCAACGGCGCCGACATACCAGACCGTCACGATGGCAAAGCAGATTGCTGCTATGGGAAGGATGCTGCGCATCAGCCCCGCCGCGCCGCCGGCCGGGATGCGACGCCGACCGCCGCCTCATTCATCATAGCTGTGTCCTGCGCGCAGGCCCTCGCGCACCCTTCCGGCCAGTTCCAGGAAGGCCGCGCTTTCGCGTATGTCGAGCGGGCGCTCGGTCGGCAACGGGCTCTCGATCACGTCGATGATCCGTCCGGGCCTCGGGCTCATCACCACAATCTTGGTCGAGAGGTAAACCGCTTCCGGGATCGAGTGGGTGACGAAGCAGACGGTCTTGCCTGTTCGCGCATGCAGCGCCAGCAACTGCTCGTTCAGGTGGTCGCGCACGATCTCGTCGAGCGCGCCGAAAGGCTCGTCCATCAGCAGCAGGTCCGCGTCGAATGAGAGCGCGCGCGCAATCGACGCCCGTTGCTGCATGCCGCCCGAAAGCTGCCAGGGGAACATGCGGCCGAAATCGCCGAGGCCGACGAGGTCGAGAACGCGGCTCACCCGCTCCGCCCGTTCCTGCGCGGGGTAGCCCATGACCTCTAGCGGCAGGCGCACATTCTTCTCGATGGTGCGCCAGGGATACAGCCCCGCCGCCTGAAACACATAGCCATAGGCGCGGTTGAGCCGCGCCTCCCTCGGCGTCATCCCGTTGACGGCAATCGTGCCGCCGGTCGGCTGCTCCAGATCCGCGATCACGCGCAGCAATGTCGTCTTCCCGCAGCCCGAGGGCCCGATGAAGCTGATGAACTCGCCCGGCGCCACCTCCAGATCGACGTTCGACAGCGCATGCACGGGCCCGTCATTGGTCTGAAAGACCAGGTCGAGCGAAGACGCGACGATCGCTCCTGCGCGGGTCATCGAAGACCGCCGCTCCGGCGCCGGCGAAGCGCCCGTCCGGGCGGTCTCAAACCCCGCTCGGGATGTTCAATGGGTCGCGCTGCACCTTGCGCGGCGCGGTCAGCTCCTTCCAGCGGGCGAGCGCCTCATGCACGGCGGGGAACGCCCGGCGCCGCACGAACCGCCCGCGGCCGGGGCGCGGCTGCGAGTTCTTGCCGTATTCCCAGATCACCTCGCCACGGCTCAGCGTATAGCGCGCTTGGGCCGAGACCTCGACACCTTCGAAGACGTTGTAGTCGATGATCGACTTCTGGGTGGTGGCGGAGATCGTCTTTTTGATCTTCGGGTCCCAGACCACGACATCGGCGTCCGCCCCTTCCACCAGCGCGCCCTTCTTCGGATAGACATTGAGGATCTTGGCGATGTTGGTGGAGGTGACCGCGACGAACTCGTTGGGCGTCAGCCGCCCGGTATCGACGCCCTTGGTCCAGAGCACCGGCATCCTGTCCTCAAGCCCGCCGGTCCCGTTCGGGATCATCGGGAATCCGGCCAGCCCCATGCGCTTCTGGCCCGTGGTGAAGGCGGCGTGGTCGGTGGCCACCACTTGCAGCGACCCGGCCGCCAGCCCGGCCCAGAGCCCGTCCTGGTGCTGCTTGCCGCGGAAGGGCGGCGACATGACCCGCTGAGCCGCATAGTCCCAGTCCTGGTCGAAATACTCCGACTCATCCAACGTGAGATGCTGGATCAGCGGCTCGCCATAGACCCGCATGCCCTTCTGGCGCGCGCGCCGGATGGCCTCGTGCGCCTGCTCGCAGGACACATGCACGATGTAGAGCGGCACGCCCGCGGCATCGGCGATCATGATGGCGCGGTTGGCGGCCTCGCCTTCGACCTCCGGCGGCCGCGAATAGGCGTGCCCCTCGGGCCCGGTGAGGCCCTCCTCCATGTATTTTTCCTGGAGCGCCGCCACCACGTCGCCGTTCTCGGCATGGACGAGCGGCATGGCGCCGAGCGCGGCACAGCGGCGGAACGACGCGAACATCTCGTCGTCGTCGATCATCAGCGCGCCCTTGTAGGCCATGAAATGCTTGAAGGTGTTGATGCCGCGCCGGACGACCTCGGCCATCTCGTTGTGGATCTGCTCGTTCCAGTCCACGATCGCGCAGTGATAGCCGATATCGACGCAGATCTGGTCCTTCGACTTGGCGTCCCAGGAATCGACGGCGCTCAACAGCGATCCGTCCTCGCCGGGCAGGACGAAATCGACCAGCATGGTGGTCCCGCCGGTCGCCGCCGCCCAGGTGCCGGACTCGAAGGTCTCGGCGGCGGTCGTGCCCATGAACGGCATTTCCAGATGCGTGTGCGGGTCGATCCCGCCGGGGATGACATAGGCCTCCGAGGCATCGACGACCTCGTCGCCGGTCAGGCTCTCGCCGATGGCGGCGATCTTCTCGCCTTCGATCAGGACATCGGCCTTCCAGGTCCGATCCGCAGTCAGGACGGTGCCGCCCTTGATGACTTTGCTCATTCGAGGCCTCCGCTACATCTCGTTCCCTGTGCGAGCCGGCCCGGCCCGCCCGCGGCCGCCGGGGTCGGCCTACTCCAGAAGCTCCGCTGTCTCCACCACCGCATGGAAGAGTACGTCGCAGCCCCTGGCGGCCCATTCCGGCGAAATCTCCTCGGCTTCGTTGTGGCTCAGCCCGTCCACGCAGGGGCACATCACCATCGCCGCCGGCGCGATATTGTTGATCCAGCAAGCGTCGTGGCCGGCGCCCGAGACGATATCCATGTGGGAATAGCCGAGCCGCTCGGCCGCATCGCGCACCGCCTTGACGCAGCCGTGGTGGAACTCGGGCGGATCGAAGCTGCCGACGATCTCCGTCTCGACCCCGCAGCCCAGCGCCTCGCAGATCGCGGGCGCCTTCTCCATCACCTCGGCCACCATGCCCTCGAGCGTTTCCAGCACATGGCTGCGGAAGTCGATCGTGCACACGACCCGGCCCGGGATGATGTTGCGCGAGTTCGGATAGACATCGACATGCCCGATGGCGCCGACCGCGTTGGGCTGGTGCTTCATCGCGACTTCGTGGACCAGCTCGGTTATCTGTGCGAGCCCGCGCCCGGCATTGCGGCGCATCCGCATGGGCGTGGAGCCGGTATGGCTTTCCTTGCCGGTTATCCGGCATTCGATCCAGCGGAGCCCCTGGCCGTGGGTGACGACGCCGATATCGCACTCCTCGGCCTCCAGGATCGGCCCTTGCTCGATATGCAGCTCGAAATAGGCGTGCATCTTCCGCGCGCCGGTCTCTTCCTCGCCGCGCCAGCCGATGCGCTCGAGTTCATCCCCGAAGCGCTTGCCGTCCGCGTCCGTCAGGCCGTAGGCCCAGTCCTGCGTATGGACGCCGGCGAACACGCCCGATGCCAGCATGGGCGGCGCGTAGCGCGTCCCTTCCTCATTGGTCCAGTTGATGACCACGATCGGGCGCCTGGTCCTGATTCCCAGCTCGTTGAGGGTCCGCACGATTTCGAGCCCGCCGAGCACGCCGAGCACGCCGTCATACTTGCCGCCGGTCGGCTGCGTATCGAGATGGCTGCCCACGAAGACCGGTAATGCGTCGGGGTCGGTTCCGGCCCGCGTTGCGAACATGTTGCCCATCTGGTCGAGGCCCATCTCGCAGCCGGCCGCCTCGCACCATTGCTGGAACAGCGCGCGGCCTACGCCGTCCTCGTCGGTCAGCGTTTGACGGTTGTTGCCGCCGGCCACGCCGGGACCGATCTTCGCCATCTCCATCAGGCTGTCCCAGAGCCGCTCGCCGTTGATCTTCAGGTTCTCACCGGGGGCGGGCATGGGCACCTCACTCTCTGGATCGCCGGGCGAACCGGACGCTATCAAGCTCCTTGGGCCGGTCAAGCGGAAAGTGGGGCCGGGCAAGGCCGGGTCCCCTGTTCGACTACCGGAATGCGGGAATGATCGACCGGCCGTATTCGGCGATGATTTCCTCCTCGTCGCCATTGTCGAGGTAGATGTTGAACTGGGTGACGCCCGCCGCCCGGAGCTCCTCCAGCTTGGCGACATGCTCGTCCGGCGTTCCGAGCACGCTGAACCCGTCGATGATGTCGTCTGTGATGAAGTCGAGAAACGGGTTGTCGCTCTGCCCGTGCCGCGAATAGTCGTAACCCCTGCGGCCTTTGATATAAGCCGTCAGCGCCGGCGGGATGTCCTCGCGGTCCGTGCCGTATCTCTCGACGATGTCCGCCACATGATTGCCGACCATTGCCGGGAACCAGCGGGTGGCTTCCCGGCAGGTTTTCCTGTCGCCGAAAAAGGCGGGCGCGGCGGACATGACACGGTAATTCGACATGTCCCGCCCGGCTTCCCTGCCTGCGGCGATCGCCTGGTCGGCCAGCCATTTGCAGATCGAGGGCTCGGCGATCTGGAGGATCAGCCCGTCGCCCACGCGCCCTGCCGAATTCAGCGCCCGGGGGCCGTAGGCGGCCACCCAGACCGGGAGCTCGTAGCCCGTCGCCCAGGGGAATTGCATCGGGTTCGGCACATTGCCGTACTGGACTTCCTCGCCGCGCACGAGCGCGCGCACGACCTGGATGAACTCCTCCATCCGGGCGAGCGAGGAGGGCCTGTTGCCCATCACGCGCACGGCGCTGTCGCCGCGGCCGACGCCGATGTCGAAGCGGTCATTCGACTGGAGCGCCAGCGAGCCGAAGAGCGAGGCCGCAGCGGACCAGTCCCGCGTGTTCGGGTTGGTGACGCAGGGGCCGAACCGGAGCGTCTCGGTGTGCTCCATGCACATGGCCATCGCCGGGTAGCTCTCGCGCCAGAGGATGTGGCTGTCGTAGAACCAGCAATAGGCGAACCCCGCGTCCTCGGCCTGCTTCACCAGGGCGCGCGCGCGGTCGGGCTCGATGAATCCCTTGAAAGTGATGCCGAATTCCATCTTTTCCTCCCGGGCAGTTTGGCGTCCGGCGCCTCGGACCGGCAACCGCCGACCGGCTTGGCGGGAATGGTAGTGTATAGGCGGTTTGTCCGCCAAGCTGGCCTCCGGGCCATCCGCCGCGAACGGGAGGCCGTCGATGGAGAGAGCCCTCAAGACCGACCCCTTTTGGTGGGAAGCGGCGCCGCGTCCCGACCCGGAGCCGGAGGACCTGCCGGCGCGCGCCGATGCGGTGGTGGTGGGCGCAGGCTTCACGGGCCTCAGCGCCGCACTGACGCTTGCCCGAGCCGGGCGCAAGGTCGTGGTGCTGGAGAAGGACAGGCCGGGGGAGGGCGCTTCCAGCCGCAATGGCGGCATCGCCAGCGGCAATCTCCGTCGCAGCTTCGGCGGCATGATCCGCGCCTGGGGACTCGAGCGGGCCAGGGCCATGGAGGCCGAGGGGCAGGCCGCGCGCGCCGACCTCGCGCGCTTCATCGAGGACGAGGGCATCGACTGCGATTGGAAGGCGACCGGGCGTTTCACCGGCGCGGTGCGCCCGAAGCACTACGAGGCGATGGCCGCCGAATGCGAGCTGCTAAACCGCCATCTGGACTATGGCGCCTGGATGGTGCCGAAGGCGGAGCAGCACAAGGAAATCGGCTCGGACCTCTATCACGGCGGCATGGTGCGCGAGGACATTGGCGGGCTGCATCCGGGCAAATTCCACCAGGGAATGCTCGGCCGGGCGCTGGAGGCGGGCGTCGCCGTCCATGCGCACACGGCGGTCGAAGCGGTCGAGGACGACAGCAGCCTGAAGCGCGTCCGCACCGGCCGCGGCAGCATCGCCGCCCCGCATGTCATCGTCGCGACCAACGGCTATACCGGCCGCGCGACGCCGTGGCTCCGCCGGCGCATCGTGCCGATCCCGAGCCAGATCGTGGCGACCGACCCGATCCCGAAGGACACTCTCGACCGGCTGATGCCGAAACGCCGGATGCTGGGCGAGACGCGCAACCTCTACCATTATTTCCGCCCTGCGCCGGACGACAGCCGTATCGTCTTCGGCGGCAGGGCGGGCGCGCTCACCGACGACGAATCGCGCAAGGCGCAGCGGCTGGGCGCGGGCCTCGCGCAGATTTTCCCGGAGCTCGCCGGCATCGGCATGACCCATTGCTGGTTCGGCTATACCGGCTTCACCTTCGACTTCATGCCGAAGCTGGTGGTGCATAACGGCGTGCACTACGCCGCCGGCTTCTGTGGCTCGGGCGTCGTCTGGGCGCGGTGGCTCGGCATGAAGGCGGCGCAGAGCATCGCCGGCAACCGGCCGCCGGAGACAGCCTTCGCCGCCGGCGACTTCGCCACCCGCCCGCTCTATTACGGCCGCCCCTGGTTCCTGCCCCTCATGGTCGGCTGGTACGAATTCAAGGACAGGGTCGGCCTGTAGTGCGGATTTTCCGCCGCCGTCAGGGCCGGTCCAGCACCGCCGTCGCCTCGATCTCCACCAGCGCCTCGTCCTCCGCGAGGCCCGACACGACCAGCAGGGTCATCGCCGGGAAGTGGCGGCCCATGACGGCGCGGTAGGCTTCGCCCAGCTCTCTCTGCTTCGCCAGATAGCCGCGCTTGTCGGTGACGTACCAGTTGAGGCGGACGATGTCCTCCGCCTTGCCCCCGGCCGCCTCCACGACCGTGACGACGTTCCGGAGCGCCTGCGCTGCCTGGCCGGCGAAGTCATAGTGCTCGAAGCGCTGTTCGGCGTTCCAGCCGATCTGTCCGGCGACATGGAGCGTGCGGCCCTCCGCGATCATGCCGCTGGAATAGCCCCTGGTGGGCTTCCAGCCCTCGGGATGCACTGCGATGCCCGTCATGGTGGTTCTCCCCTGCTCGTGAATTATTTCAACTTTATATAATTTATACTTGAAATAAAATCCCGGGCAGCGCATTCTTGTCCGGCGTATCGGCAAGGGAGAGAGGCATGAAGACGGCATGCCTCGGCGGCGGTCCGGCGGGACTGTATTTCGCGATAAGCACGAAGCTGCGCGATCCCTCGCACGAGGTCGCCGTCTTCGAGCGCAACCGCCCCGACGACACGTTCGGCTGGGGCGTGGTCCTCTCCGACGAGACGCTCGACAATCTCGCAGGAAACGACCCGGAAAGCGCCGAGGCGATCCGCTCGCACTTCGCCCGGTGGGACGATATCGCCGTTCACTACCGGGGCGTGACGACGGTCTCCGGCGGCCACGGGTTCTGCGGCATCGGGCGCAGGCGGCTCCTCATGCTGCTGCAGGAGCGCGCGCGGGCGCTCGGGGTCGAGCTCCGGTTCGAGACGGAAATCGACGACATTCCGGCGCTCATGGCGGAATACGATCTCGTCGTGGCGGCGGACGGGGTCAACTCGAAGGCGCGCGCCGCCTTCGCCGACATCTTCAGGCCCGAGATCGACGTGCGCGCCTGCAAGTTCGTCTGGCTCGGCACGCGCCAGAAGTTCGACGACGCCTTCACCTTCCTGTTCGAGAAGACAGCCAGGGGCTGGATGTGGGCGCATGCCTACCAGTTCGACGAGGACACCGCGACCTTCATCGTCGAATGCTCGGAGGAGACCTGGTCCGCCTGGGGCTTCGACGGGATGACGCAGGAGGAGAGCATCGGGGTCTGCGAGGCGGTCTTCGGGAAATATCTCGGCGGCAACCGGCTGGTCTCCAATGCGCGCCATCTGCGCGGCTCGGCCTGGCTCAACTTCAACCGGGTGCTCTGCGGGCGCTGGAGCCACGGGAACCTGGCGCTGCTGGGCGACGCCGCCGCCACCGCCCACTTTTCCATCGGCTCCGGCACCAAGCTGGCCCTGGAGAGCGCGATCCTGCTGGCGGAGCTGGTGAACGCCGAGCCGGACCTGGCGCAGGCCTTCGCGCGCTACGAGGAAGAACGCCGGCTGGAGGTGCTGAGGCTGCAGTCGGCGGCGCGCAACTCGACGGAATGGTTCGAGGAGCTTGAGCGCTATCTCCATCTCGACCCCGTGCAGTTCAACTATGCGCTGCTGACCCGCAGCCAGCGGATCGGCCACGAGAACCTGCGCCTGCGCGACGGCAAGTGGCTGGAATCGGCGGAGACCTGGTTCCAGAGGCAGGCGGGCTCCAATGCCCGCCGCGCGCCGATGTTCGCGCCGTTCAAGCTCAGGGACATGACGCTCGCGAACCGCGTGGCGGTGTCCCCGATGGCCCAGTACAAGGCGGTCGACGGCCGGCCGACCGACTGGCATTTCGCGCATTACGCCGAGCGGGCGAAGGGGGGTGCGGGGCTGGTCACGGTCGAGATGACCTGCGTGAGCCCCGAAGGCCGGATCACGCCCGGCTGCACCGGCCTCTATGCGCCGGAGCACGAGGCGGCCTGGCGGCGGCTGACCGATTTCGTCCACGCGGAGACGCAGGCCCGGATCTGCTGCCAGATCGGCCATTCGGGCCGCAAGGGCTCGACGCAACTCGGCTGGGAGGAGATGGACGCGCCGCTGCCAGACGGCAACTGGCCCCTGATTTCCGCCTCGGCGATCCCCTGGTCGCCCCGCAATGCGGTCCCCCGCGCCATGGACCGGGCCGACATGGACGCGGTCCGGGACCGGTTCGCGGCCGCCGCCGCCATGGCGGACCGGGCCGGTTTCGACATGATCGAGCTGCACGCCGCCCACGGCTATCTCATTTCGTCCTTCATCTCGCCGCTGTCGAATGTGCGCACGGACGCCTATGGCGGGACGCTCGAGAACCGGATGCGCTATCCGCTGGAGGTCTTCTCCGCGATGCGCGCCGTGTGGCCCGGGGAGAAGCCGATGTCGGTGCGCATTTCCGCGAACGACTGGGTCGGGGAGCGGGGCGTCACGCCGGCGGAGGCGGTCGCGGTCGCCTCGATGTTCGTCGCGGCCGGCGTCGATATCGTCAATGTCTCCGCCGGACAGACCTCGACCGAGGCGGTGCCGGTCTACGGGCGCATGTTCCAGACGCCCTTCTCCGACCGCATCCGCAACGAGACCGGCGCCCCGACCATGGCGGTCGGCAACATCTACGCCCCGGACCATGTGAACACGATCCTTCTCGCCGGCCGGGCCGATCTTGTCTGCCTGGGCCGGCCCCATCTGACCGATCCCTACTGGACGCTGCACGCCGCCGCCGCGCTCGGCGACGAGATGGCGGAATGGCCGGTCCCCTACCTCGCCGGGCGGGACCAGTTGCGCCGCCTCGCCGGGCGCGGTGAAGGCATGGGAATGCGTGTATGACGAACGGGACCGACAACGCGCCGCTTGCCGGCAGGAGCGCGGTGGTGACGGGCGGCGGCTCCGGGGTCGGCGCGGCGATGGCGCTCGCCTTCGCGAATGCGGGCGCCGGGGTCCGCATCGCCGGGCGACGGGCGGACGCGCTCAAGGCCGTCGCCGCGCGCCATGAGAAGATCGCCTGGACGGTGGCGGACGTGACCGACGAGGCGTCCGTGGAAGCGCTGTTCGACCGGGCCGGCCCCGTCGATATCGTCGTCGCGAATGCGGGCGCGGCCGAGAGCGCGCCCTTCACCCGGACCGGGCGCGACCTTTGGGACCGCATGATCGCGTTGAACCTGACGGGGGTGTTCCTGACGCTGAGGGTCGGCCTCAAGGCGATGCGCGATCCCGCATGGGGTCGGCTTATCGCCGTTTCATCGACTGCCGGGCTCAAGGGCTATCCCTATGTCTCCGCCTACACGGCGGCCAAGCACGGCGTGGTCGGGCTGACCCGCGCGCTGGCCCTGGAGGTTGCCCGGACGGGTGTAACCGTGAACGCGCTGTGCCCGGGCTTCCTCGACACGGAGATGACCGAACGCAGCATCGCGACGATTGCGGAGGCGACCGGCATGACCCCCGGGGACGCCCGCGCACGCCTTGCCGCGTCCAATCCCCAGCAGCGCCTGATCGACCCGGAGGAGGTCGCCGCGGCGGCGCTCTGGCTGTGCCGGGACGGGACGGCCGCGGTCAACGGCCAGGCCATCGCGCTTTCGGGAGGCGAGATATGAGCGGTCCGGACGGCAAGGCCGGAAACGGCCTCAGCAAGCAGCGCCTGCGCCTCTGGGTGAACCTGCTGCGCACCACGCGCCTGATCGAGGCGGACCTGCGCGAGGAGATGCGGACGGCCTATCGCACGACGCTGCCCCGCTTCGATGTCCTCTCCGCGCTCGAACGGCACGCCGGCGGCCTGCTGATGGGCGAGCTGTCGCGCCATCTCATGGTCTCCAACGGCAATGTCACCGGGATCGTCGAACGGCTGGTCTCGGACGGGCTGGTGGAGCGCCTGGCGGTGGAGGGCGACCGCCGCGCGATCCTCGTCCGGCTGACGCAGGCAGGCGCCGCCGCCTTCGCCGCGATGGCAGCCGAGCATGAGGACTGGGTGGACCGGCGGCTTGCGGCCATCGGCCATGACGAAGCGCAGACCGTGATCGACACCCTCTCTTCCATTCGCGAGGACCGGCCGTGACTGCCGCCGGCCCGCATCTCGGCCCGAGCGGGCACGAGGACACCTTCTCCCGCGACCGGCTGCCGCCCCTGGAGCAATGGCCGAACCTGAGCTTGGAGGGGCTCGACTATCCCGACCGGCTCAACGCGGCCGTCGAGCTGACCGACCGGATGGTGGAGCGGGGGTTCGGCGACAGCATTGCGCTGATCGGCAACGGGCGCCGCCGCACCTACAAGGAGCTCTCCGACTGGACCAACCGGCTCGCCCGCGCCCTCGTCGAGGATTTCAGCCTGAAGCCGGGGGAGCGCGTGCTGATCCGCTCGGCCAACAACCCGGCCATGGTCGCCTGCTGGCTGGCGGCGACCAAGGCGGGCGCGGTCGCGGTCAACACCATGCCGCTGCTGCGCGCGGCCGAGCTCGGGCAGATCGTGGACAAATGCGAGCTCAGCCTTGCGCTCTGCGATACGCGCCTGATGGACGAGCTCGCGCTCTGCGCCAAGGAGAGCCGGTTCCTCCGCCAGGTAGTCGGCTTCGACGGCACCGCCAACCACGATGCGGAGCTCGACCGCGCCGCGCTCGACAAGCCGGTGACCTTCGAGGCCGCACCGACCGGGCGGGACGACGTGGCCTTGCTCGGCTTCACCTCCGGCACCACCGGCGCACCCAAGGCGACGATGCACTTCCACCGCGACCTGCTGGCGGTTGCCGACGGCTATGCGAAGGAGGTTCTGGGCGTGACCCCGGCGGACATCTTCGTCGGCTCGCCGCCGCTCGCCTTCACCTTCGGACTCGGCGGGCTCGCGATCTTCCCGCTCAGGTTCGGGGCGGCGGCCGCGCTGCTCGAAACCGCCTCGCCGCCGAACCTGATCGAGCTCATCCAGCAGTACAGGGCGACGATCTGCTTCACGGCGCCGACCGCCTACCGCGTGATGCTGCGCGAGATGGACCGGGGCGCGGACCTCTCCTCGCTGCGCTGCGCGGTATCGGCCGGCGAGACGCTGCCTGCGCCCGTCTTCGAGGAGTGGGTGGAGAAGACCGGCAAGCCGATCCTCGACGGCATCGGCGCGACCGAACTGCTGCACATCTTCATCTCCAACCGGCTGGACGACGCCCGGCCGGGCTGCACCGGGCGGCCCGTCACCGGCTACGAGGCGAAGGTGGTGGACGGCCGCTTCCGCGAGCTGCCGAGGGGCGAGCCGGGGCGCCTCATGGTGCGCGGGCCGACGGGCTGCCGCTATCTCGCCGACGACCGCCAGCGGGACTATGTCGTCGATGGCTGGAACGTCACGGGCGACCGGTTCGTCCAGGACGGGGAAGGGTATTTCACCTTCGTCGCCCGCAATGACGACATGATCGTCTCCTCCGGCTACAACATCGCCGGCCCCGAGGTGGAGGCGGTGCTGCTGGCGCACGGGCAGGTGCTGGAATGCGCCGTCGTGGCGGCCCCGGACCCCGAGCGCGGCCAGATCGTCCAGGCGCATGTCGTGCTGGCGGAGGGCGCCGAGCCGGACGAGGCCATGGCCCGCTGCCTGCAAGAGCATGTCAAGGCGGCGATCGCCCCCTACAAATATCCGCGCTCCATCGTCTTCACCGACGCCCTGCCGAAGACGGCCACCGGCAAGATCCAGCGTTTTCGCCTGCGCCCGCCGGGTTAGCCGGCCTCTACCGGTCAGACCTCCTGCGCCTTGAGGCCGCGCTGGACGGCGGGGCGCGCGGTCACGATGTCGAACCAGCGCTTCACATTGGGGAAGCGGTCGAAGTCGAGGTCGATCCACTCATAGCGGCAGGCCCAGGGATAGACGGCGATATCCGCGATGGAATAGTCGTCGCAGAGGAAGTCACGGCCCTCCAGCCGCCGGTCCATCACGCCGTAGAGCCGGTAGGTCTCCTGGGTGTAGCGCTCGACGCCGTAGGGCACCTCGACCTTGGCGGCGCGGCGGAAATGGTGCGCCTGGCCCTGCATCGGCCCGACGCCGCCCATCTGCCACATCAGCCACTGCAGCACCTCGAGCCGCCGGCGCGGCTCCGTCGGCCAGAGCGCGCTGCCGGTCTTCTCGGCGAGGTAGATCAGGATGGCGCCGCTCTCGAACAGCGAGATCGGCCCGCCGTCCGGCCCGTCGGGATCGATGATCGCCGGGATGCGGTTGTTCGGGCTGATCTTCAGGAAGTCGGGATGGAACTGCTCGTCCTTGCCGATATTGACCGGATGCCACTGATATTCCAGCCCCAGCTCCTCCAGCATGATCGAGATCTTGCGCCCGTTGGACGTATTCCAGCTATGCAGATGGATCATTTAGGCCGTTCTCCCCCGGTTTTTTGCGCTACGGACTCGCCGGATGAATCTAGTCGTTGGCGAGCAGGGCGTCGATGCGCTCGGGCGCGAGGCCCGTGGCGCGGACGGATGCGGTGATGGCGTCCCAGGCGTCGCCGGAGAGCGGCAGGCCGTTCGCCCGGCGCTCGGCAGCGGTGATGCGCTCCGGATCGCCCGGCACCAGCACCGGCATGTCCGGGTCGGCGGGCCGGGCGGAGAGCAGCCACTCGACATAGTCCTCGACGGCCTGAGCGAAAGCCCGGCCCGAACCGAAGGCATCCGGCGCGGCATAGAGCGAGAACATGCCGTTGGCGAAGGGCCGGTCGGTCGGCCCGCAGACACCGTTGCCGGTGAGCGCGCCGCCCAGCAGTTCGCACATCAGCGCGAGGCCCGAGCCCTTGTGCTCGCCCATCGCGCGGATGGCGCCCTTGCCGTCGCGGAACTGCGGCGGCGCGTCGGGCCCGGCGGAGCCGTAGAGCGCGGCCGGGTCGTTCGTGCGCCGTCCCTCGCCGTCGATCAGTGCGTCGTCCGGCACCGGCTTGCCGCCCTTGGCCGCGACCAGCACCTTGCCTTCCGCGACCACGGAAGTCGCGAAATCGAGCACCAGCGGCTCGCGGCCCTCGCGCGGCACGGCCACGCAGAAGGGCGCCGTCGAGAACCGCCGCTCGCGCGCGCCGTAGGGGGCGACCAGGATGCTGCCGCGCGCATTGACGAAATGGACCGAGACCAGCCCCTCTTCGGCCGCCATCGCGGCCCATTCGCCGATGCGGCCGAGATGGCCGGTATTGCGCAGCGCCACCACGCCGACGCCGCCCTCTCGCGCCTTCTCGATGCCGCACTGTACCGCCTGGGGACCGATGGTCTGGCCGAAGCCGAGGCATCCGTCGAGCACGGCCATCGCGCCCGTATCCGACACCACCTCCACCTCCCGGTCGGCCACGACCCGCCCGTCGTGCAGCATGTCCAGATAGCGCGGCACGCGCACGATGCCGTGGCTGTCGTGGCCGGCGAGGTTGGCCGAGACGAGGGAGGCGGCGATGCGCGCGCCCTCGGCGTCGGAACAGCCCGCCGCAGCGAAGGCTTCGCCGATCAGGGATTCGGCGGTTTCGACCGGTATGCGGGGCACCGGGTTCTCCTCAGAGTGTCGGGAACAGCACTCCGAAGACGATACCGGAGAGGACCGCGCCGGCAAATCCGAGTCCGACATAGGCCGCAAAGACAGGACGCCGCACCAGCGCATAGACGGCCGTCATGGCCGGGATGCAGCTGACCGCGCCCGCCACCATGAAGGCCATGCCGGCGCCGTTGGTCATGCCCTGCTCGATGAGCCCTGCGACCAGCGCCGGGGCGGCATAGCCGTTCAGATAGGCGGGCGCGCCCACCAGCGCCGCGGTGACGATCGGCAGCAGGCCCTCGCCGCCGACCGCGCCCGCGATCGCCTCCGCCGGCAGCCATGCCAGCATCAGGCTCTCCAGCAGGTAGGCCAGCGTCAGCCATTTGAGCAGGAAGAGCGCGTTCGCCTTCGTCTCGTCGGCGAAGACCCGCCGGCGCTCCGCTTTGCCCCAGAAGCGCCATTCCGGCGTGCCGCCGAAGGCGCTCGGCGCGCTGCAGCACCCGCCCGAATCGCGAGGCTTCACCGGGGCGGCGAAGAAGCCGGCACGGACGGCGGCCTGCATGGCAAACCCGCCCAGAAGGCCGACGCCGACGGCGGCGGCCGTCTTGCCGATGGCGAAGGGCCAGCCGAGCGCGCCCGCAGTGATGAGGAAGGCGGCGGGGTCGATCAGCGGCGAGGACAGCCAGAACGCCATCACCGCCGAGACCGGCGTGCCGAGCGCCAGCAGCGCGGCGATGAACGGGATCACCTCGCAGGAGCAGAAGGGCGCCAGGCCGCCGACCAGCGCCGCCAGCACGACCATCCGGCTCTCCCGCCCCACGAAGGCCCGCGCCACCAGCGCATCGGCCCCCGTCGCCTTCAGCACCGCAACTGCCAGCACCGCGAAGGCGATGAAGGGGAGCGTGTTCGCGAGCGCGCCCAGCGTGAAGGAAACGGACGGACGGAACTGCGCCGGATCGAGCAGCGCCACCGAGGCCAGAATGACGAGCACGGCGAGCCAGACGCGGCCGACTTTCGGCAGGTCCAGGCGTTGCAGGGCAGCGGCGAGGGCGGTCAGTGGGACCGTTCCTTATTTCGGTATTTCTAACTAAATAGAAATATGCTGATGCCTGGAAAGATTGTCAACCTCGTCCGCGCAACATTCCTTCAGCAGGAAGCCGAGCGTCTCTGTCATCGCCTCCGCATTGGCGCGGCAGATGAGCGTGGTGCCCCGCCGCTCCCGCTGCATCAGGCCGCAATCGACCAGCCGGCGCAGATGGTGGGAGAGCGTGGAGCGGGGCACGCCCGTGCGCTCGTGGATGTCGTTGACGGCGAGGCCCCGCTCGCCCGCCCGCACCACATGGCGGAAAACGGCAAGCCGCGTCTCGTTGCCGAGCACCTCCAGCCGGACGGCGATTTCTCCAAGCGTCATGGGCCCGGAGTATAGAGCGGAAACGGACCCTGTTCGAACCGGACCGGCCCTCATCCGGTCGAACCTCCTCCACGGGGCTGGCGCTGCCGGGCAGTGCGGAGCGTCACGCGGTCTCGCCGCCTATGGCGCCGGCGGCCTCCAGTTCCGCGATGGCGTCGGGCGGGAAGCCGTATTCCTCCAGCACGTCGCGATTGTGCTGGCCCAGCAGCGGCGGCGGCGTGCGTACGGTCCGGCCCTCGAACGCGTCCATGCGGATCGGGTTCGAGAGCAGCTTCAGCGCGCCGACGGTCGGGTGGTCGATCTCCTCGACCATGCCCTGCTGGCGGACCTGCGGGTCGGCGAACACCCTGTCGAGGGAATAGACGGGGCCGGTCGGGATGCCGCCTTCCATCAGCTCCTTTGTCCAGTCGATGGCATCGCGGGTCCGGAATCGGACGTTCAAAAGCTCGCGCAGTTCGTCCCGGTTCGCCCGGCGAAGGTCGTTCGTGCTGTATTTCTCCTCCGCCAGCAACTCCTCGCAACCGAGCACCCGGCAGAGCCACTGCCAGTGCTTGTCGCTCGGCGTAGCGACATTGAGCGGCCCGTCCTTCGCCTCGAACAGGCCGTACGGATAAATCGTCGGATGGTCGTTGCCAGCCTGGCCGGGCACTTCGCCGTTCGACAGGTAGCGCTGGCCCTGCACGCTCAGCAGGCCGACAAGCGCCGCCAGCAGCGAGGTCTCCACCCGCTGGCCCTTTCCGGTCACATGCCGCTGGGCGACGGCGGCGGTGATGGCGAGCGCGCACCACATGCCGGCCGTGAAGTCGCCGATGGGAACGCCGTAGCGGGTGGGCGCGCCGCCGGGCTCGCCCGTCAGGCTCATCATGCCGGACATGCCCTGCGCGATCTGGTCGAGGCCGGGCCAGCTTCCATAGGGCCCGGAGCTGCCCATGCCTGTGATGCTGCCGTATATGACGCCGGGGTTGGCCCGGCTGACGGTCTCGTAGTCGAGGCCCATCGCTGCTGTCGTCCCGGGCTTGAAGTTCTCCACCACGACATCGGCTTCCGCTGCCATCCGGCGCACCGTCTCCAGGCCCGCCTCGTTGCGGAAATCGACGCCGAGGCCCCGCTTGTTACGGTTGATGGAGAGGTAATAGACGCCGATATCGTGGTCGTAAGGACCCCAGAGCCGCGTCAGGTCCCCGTTCGGCAAGGGCTCGACCTTCACCACGTCGGCGCCGAAATCGGCGAGGATCATGGTGCAGAACGGGCCTGCAGCGGCGCGCGTCAGGTCCAGCACACGAATGGTCTCAAGCGGCAGCGGCATGGCGTGTCTCCGGTCGGTTGCGCGGCCTCAACCGAATTTCGCCGTATAGCCGCCGTCGGCCTGCGGTTCGACGAAATGGATCAGCAGGCCGCCGCCGAAATTGGACGGATGCACGAAGCCGATAAGCGAGCCGCGGCCGCCGGGGCGGCCTTCCAGGTCGATCATGCGCCAGCCGTCATCGGCGAGCTTCGGCAGCAGCGCGTCGATATCCCGCGTGGCGAAGGCGACATGCGCCAGGCCGGGGCCCCGCCGCGCCACGAATTTGGCGATCGCGCTCTGGTCGCCCTTGGTGTTGCCTTTCTCCTCGCCGAGTCCGTCCCTCGGCTTCAGCGCCGGGTCGTAGTCCATCAGCATTTCAAGCTCGCAGTCGCCGATGGTGATGAAGACGTCCCGCAGGCCGCCCAGGATCTCCGCCGGGCGCGAATGATAGACCGCGCCGTATTTGTCGGAGACGAAACTCTCCGTCACGTTGCGGATCTCCACGTCGGTCTGCGTGCTTTCGACGGGGCAGCCGAGATTGTCCGAGAACACGCGCACCGTGGCGTCATTGTCGTCGGTCGCGATGCCGAGATGGTCGATCTTGTAGGCGGGACCGTCGGCGGACGGGATGTCCAGCGGCTCGATGAAGCGGGTGCGGATGCCGACGGTCTCCCGCGGGTCGATGACAACGAAGCGCCTGCCGTCCGGCCCCGCGCCCTCGGCCGTGACCGTGAGGCTGTGCGCGGCCGCGGTGGCGGCGGGGTCCGGCGCGGCCAGCGCCATATGGTGGACGCCCGGGAATTGCGGCTCATCCAGATAGGGGTCGTAGGGGTCGAACAGCGCGACCGCCGACCTGCCGACGCCGAAGAACGGCACGGTGCCGCCGCCGAGCGCGACATCGGTCCGCTCCAGGCCGAGCGAGCCGCCGAGGAACCGGCAGGCGGCCTCCACGTCGCGGGCCGCCAGCGCCAGGTAGTTGAGCGCGTAACCGGCCATGGGTCAGACCTCCTCGCGCTGGACGAAATGCATCAGCACGCCGCCGATCATGGTGGGGTGCATGAAGCCGATGAGCGCACGGCGGGAGCCCGGCCGGCCCACCGTGTCTATGGTCCGGTGGCCCGCCGCCCGGAGCGTCGCCAGCGATCCGGCCACGTCCGGCGTCTTGAAGGCGATGTGGTGCAGCCCCGCGCCGCGCGCCGCGATGTAGCGCGCGATGGCGCTGCGGTCGCCGCGCGTGTTGCCGGCCGCGTCGTGCCGCGCGGCATCGGCCTCGTTCCCCGTCGTCAGGTCCTGGATGAACTCCAGCTCCGTATCGCCGACGGTGATGAAGGTCACCCGCATGCTGCCGACGAGGTGCGACGGCCTGGTGTGGAAAATGTAGTTGTAGGTGTCGGAGGTGAAATTCTCCGAGACCGTCTCGGTTTCGCTGTCGGTCTGCTGGCTTTCATAGACGCAGCCCAGCCTGTCGATGAACGTCTCGCGCGCCGCCCGGTTGTCGGCGGACGCGACGCCGAGATGATCGATTCGCTCGACCATTTCGGACGAACCGGGACCCAGGCCGAGCGGCGCCGCAAGGCGCGTGCGCACCCCGCCGGTCGCGTCGGGCGAAAGCTCTACCTGCGGCCCGCCGCCAAGGCCCTCCGAGACGCCGCCCGCCTTGGCGATACCGGAGGCATCGGCCGCGGCCTCCGGGTCGGCGGCGGCAATCGCCATATGGTGGACGCCCTTCTTCGCGCCCGGACCGAGGAACGGGTCGTCCGGGCGGAAGAGGGCCAGCGCCGAGCGCCCGACCGAGATGACCGGCACGCTCGACCGCCCGCAGGCGAAGTCCTGCCGCAGCAGGTTGAAATCCTTCTCGAAGATCGCCGCGCTGGCCTCCGGCTCATCGACGGCGAGCGCCACATAGGCAAGGTCGGGAGCGGTCATGCGTCCTCCATGCAACCGTTGAGACAGGCCTCAGACGACCTCCAGTTCCACCGTGCCGAGCGCCTCGTGCGTATAGACGGCGCGGTTGCCGGCTTCCAGGAACTGGGTCGGGACGATGGAGCCGGTCATCACCAGCTCGCCGGCGCGGAGCGGCCGGCCGCGGGCTATGGCGTTGTTGGCGAGCCAGGCAAGCGGCTCGAAGGGATGGCCCATGGCGTCGCCGCCCCGGCCCTCGCCCACGGGCTTGCTGTCGATCTCCAGACTGCCGCGCGCGCCCACGAGGTCGAGCGCCTGCCAGTCCGCGACCTCGGGCCCGACCACCACGCCGCCGTTCCAGGCATTGTCGGCGATGAGCTCGAAGGCGTTCATGTTGTTGTAATCCGCTTCGCGGTCGTCGATGAGCTCGAAGGCGGCCGCCACCGCGCCGACATGGTCCGCGACGCTCTCCCGCGTCCAGGGCCGGCCGGCATCCGGCAGGTCGTCCGCAAGGCGCACCATCGCCTCGCATTCAAGCCCGATGCGCATCAGCGAAGAACGCGGCAGCTTCGCCGGCGAGCGGTGGACGCGCTCGGCGAAGATCGCGCCGGCGCAGGGCTGGTCGATGCCGGGCACGACGCGGCGCATGGCGGCGGAGGTGAGCGCCACCTTCCAGCCCGCGACAGGCAGGCCGAGGCCCGCGACCAGCGCGGCCTGCACCCGGTAGGCCTCGTCCTCGGAGCCGGGCGCGATGCCGGCGGGCAGGCGCTCGAAGCGCCGGCCCTCGCGGTGCGCGGCAAGCAGGAAGTCCGCCGCAGCCTGGACAGTCACACCCCCATCTCCTCGAACACCTTGGACGCCTCCCGGAACGCCTCGACCGCCGCCGGGACGCCCGCATAAATGCCGACCTGGAGGAACACCTCGGCGATCTCCTCCTTGGTGACGCCGTTGTTGAGCGCGCCGCGCGTATGCAAGCGGAGTTCGTGGGTGCGGCCGAGGGCGGCGAGCATGGTCAGGTTCATGATGCTGCGGGTCTTGTCCGGCAGGCCGTCGCGGCACCACACCGTGCCCCAGCAATATTCGGTGACGAATTGCTGGAGCTGGTGGGCGAAATCGTCCTCCGCGCCCCGGGCGATGGAGGGGCCGACATACTCTTCGCCGAGCACCCGGCGGCGGGCCGCCAGGCCCTGTTCGAAGCCCGGCGTGCGGTTGTAGCTGCTGAGGTCCATGGTCGTGTTCGCTCCGTTTCGGTCCCCCGCAGCAAAGCCCATTCCCGCCCCGCGCTCAAGCGGGCAGGGCGGTCAGGAGAGCACGGAGATCGTCTTCGCCCGGATGAGGTCGAAGTCGATGACGGCGCCGAGGCCGGGCGCTTCCGGCGCATGCACGCGGCCGTCGCCGTCCACGACGATTTCCTCGGCAAGCCCGTAGCGGTGGGCGCCGTCCGGCATCAGCACCTCGAACATCTCCGTGTTCGGGATCGAGCAGATGAGATGCAGGTTCGCCATGTTGTTCAGCGAATTGCCGCCGTGATGGACCTCGTAGGACATGTGGAACGCCTCGGCGAGATGGGCGGTCTTGAGGCAGGCGGTGAGCCCGCCCTTCACCGCCACGTCGCCGCGCAGATAGTCGGTCGCCTGCAGGAGCAGCCAGGGCGCATAGGCCTGGAAGCCGCCGGGGCTGTATTCCGTCGCAAGGATCGGGATGTCGAGCTTCTGGCGCAGCTTGATGTAGTTGGTGATGTCGTCGTCGGCGAGCGGGTCCTCGTACCAATGGAAGCCGAGCCGCTCCGCCGCCCGGCCGACACGCATCGCCGCCGGATAGTCGTAGGACCAGGTGCTGTCCAGCATGATGCGGTAGTTGTCGCCGACCGCCTTGCGCACCGCCTCGCAGACGCGGATATCCTCGTCCGGGTCGGTCGGCGGGTGGATCTTGTAGGCCTTCCAGTTTCCGTCGCGGAAGGAGACAGCCTCCTCGGCATAGGCTTCGGGCGAGGAGAGCACGGCGGAGCTGGCATAGGCAGGCGCGCTCGTCCGGACCGTGCCCATCAGCCGGTGGATCGGCAGGCCCGCCGCCTTGCCGGCGATGTCCCAGAGCGCGATATCGACCGCGCCGATCGCCCGCCATGTCGTGTTGCGGTTGCGCGCCGTCAGCCGGAGATAGAGCTTTTCCCGGTCGAGCGGGTGTTCGCCCATCACCTGCGGCTTGAGGAAGCGGATGAGCGACTCGGCATCACTCGCCGCGCCCCGGCTGGCCGAACCGAGAAAGGCATGGCCCTCGATGCCATCATCGGTGCGCAAGGTCAGCAGGCCGAGTTCGCTGCGGCCCTGGAAGGTCCCCGTATGGCTGCCATAGGTGGTCGCCGGGATGTCGTCCCAGGCGAACAGGGTAAGGGTTACATCGTCGATCTTCATGGGGCGGCGTGCCCTCCTGCCGTCTTGAACCGGGGCGCGAAGCGTCGCATATGCCGGGCCGGGACGGAACAGATGTAAGGGGGAGGAAATGAGCGAAGAGCGCCGGGCGTTTCAGGCGGAGGTCGGGCGCATCCTCGACCTCATGGTTCACTCGGTCTATTCGGACAAGGAAATCTTCCTGCGCGAGTTGATTTCCAACGCGGCGGATGCCTGCGACCGGCTGCGCTACCGCGCCATCGCCGAGCCGGAATTACTGGAAGGCGACTCCGAATTCCGCATCCGCATCGATGTGGACGAGGAGGCGCGCACCATCGCCGTCGTCGACAATGGCGAGGGCATGAGCCGGGAGGAACTGGCGGAGAATCTCGGCACCATCGCGCGCTCCGGTACCGCTGCCTTCGCCGAGAGGCTGACCGGTGACGCAAGGAACGACGTGGCGCTGATCGGGCAGTTCGGCGTCGGCTTCTACTCGGCTTTCATGGTTGCCGAGCGGGTGCAGGTGGTCTCGCGCGCCGCTGGAGCGGAGGCGGCGTTTGCCTGGGAGTCGGACGGGCGCGGCGAGTTCACGGTCTCGGAGGCCGAGCGGGAGCCACGCGGCACCGAGGTCCGCCTGCATCTGAAGGAGGGCGAGGACGAGTTCCTGGAGCCGGCCCGGCTCCGCTCGGTGGTCAAGACCTATTCGGACCACATTGCCGTCCCGGTCAAGATAGACGGCGAGACCGTCAACGAAGCCTCCGCACTCTGGACCCGGCCGCGGAACGAGATCGAGCCGGAGCAATATGCCGAGTTCTACCGCCATGTCGGCCATGCCTTCGACGAGCCGTGGCTCACTTTGCATTTCCGCGCCGAGGGCGTGATCGAGTATTCGGGCCTGCTGTTCGTGCCGACATCGCGGCCCTTCGACCTCTTCAATCCGGACCGCAAATCCGCGCTCAAGCTCTATGTGAAGCGCGTGTTCATTACCGACGATGCGCCGGAGCTGGTTCCGGCCTGGCTGCGCTTCCTGCGCGGGGTCGTGGACAGCGAGGACCTGCCGCTCAACCTCTCGCGCGAGATGCTCCAGCGAAACCCCGTGCTGCGGCGCATCCGCGACGGGCTGGTGCGCCGGGTGCTGGGCGAACTCAAGACGAAGGCCGAGAACGACAAGGACGGTTACGAGACCTTCTGGGAGGCCTTCGGGCCGGTGCTGAAAGAGGGGTTATACGAGGACACCGGCCAGCGCGAGGCGCTGCTGGAGCTGGCGCGCTTCCGCTCGACCGCGTCGGAGGACTGGACGACGCTCGCCGGCTATGCCGGGCGGATGCGCGAGGGCCAGGAGGCGATCTACTACATCGCCGGCGAGGAGGGCACAGCGCTCGCCGGCAGCCCGCATCTGGAGGGCTTCCGGGCCCGCAAGGTCGAGGTGCTGCTGTTGCAGGACCCGGTGGACGATTTCTGGGTGCCGGCCGTCGGCGAGTATGACGGCAAGCAGTTCGTCTCGGTCTCGCGCGGCGGCATCGACCTCGGCGCCATTCCTCTGGCCGAGAATGAGGCGCCGAAGGAGGAGGACGAGCCGGAAGCCGACATCGCCTCGCTGGTCGCGCTCTTCAAGGTGACGTTGGGAGAGGCGGTCAAGGACGTGCGCGGCTCCGAGGCGCTGACCGAAAGCGCCGTGCGCCTGGTGGCGGACGAGGGCGACATGGACCTGCATCTGGAGCGGATGCTGCGCCGCCACGGCCAGATCGACGGCGGGGCGTCGCGCCGCGTGCTGGAACTCAATCCCCGGCACCGGCTGGTGCAGGGGCTCGCGCGCTCCATGGCCGCGGGCGAGGACCGGGCCGCGCAGTTGGCGCCCCTGCTGCTGGACCAGGCGCGCATCGCCGAGGGCGAGACGCCGGAGGACCCCGCTGCCTTCGCCCGCCGCCTCGCCGACGCGCTGGCGGACAGCCTGCCGGCCGAGTGACGGGACTCAGTACCAAACGCGGGTGAGGCAGAGGCCGTGGGGCGGGGCGGTCGGGCCGGCGGCGGGGCGCGAGGCGGCTTCGAGCGCCGCGGACACGTCGTCAGGCGTGCGTTTGCCGATGCCGACCTCGCGCAAGGTGCCGGCGATGATTCGCATCTGGTGGTGCAGGAAGGAGCGCGCCTCGGCCTGGAAGACAACCTCGTCGCCCTGGCGGCGGACATCGAGGCGGTCGAGCGTGCGGAGCGGTGAGTTCGCCTGGCATTCCGAGGACCGGAAGCTGCTGAAGTCGTGCCGGCCGAGCAGGCGTTTGGCGGCCTCGTTCATCGCGCCGGCGTCGAGCGGCGTGCCGACATGCCAGACCCGGCCGCGGTCCAGCGCCGGCGGCGCGCGGCGGTTCAGGATGCGGTAGCGGTAGGCGCGGCCGATAGCTGAAAAGCGGGCGTGGAAGTCCGACGCAGCCTCTTCGGCGTGAAGCACGGAGACGGGCAGCGGACCCAGATGGTGGTTGACCGCGTCGCGCAGCACCTTCGGCGCCCTCGCGCCGTCGAGGTCCAGATGCGCCACCTGGCCCTCGGCATGGACGCCAGCATCGGTCCGGCCCGCGCCCTGGACGCGCGCCCGTTCGCCGCAGAAGCGGAACACGGCCTCCTCCAGCGCCGATTGCACCGAGGGGCCGTTCGCCTGGGCCTGCCAGCCGACGAACGGCCCGCCGTCATACTCGACAAGGATGCGGTATCGCGGCATCGAGCAGGTCCGTTCCCGCCGGCAGTGGGAAGCCGCGCAGGAAGGCGGCGGCATCCATGGCCGAGCGCCCTGGCCGTTGCAGGCGAAGCAGGCGCAATGCGCCCTCGCCGCAGGCAATGGCGGCGCCGTCGTCCAGCACGCGGCCGGGCGGTCCGCCGCCGGCTTCGACCGCGGCCGCCTCGACCCTGATGCTCTCGCCCCGGAAGGAGAAACGGGCGCCCGGCCGCGGCGCGAAGGCGCGCACCCGCCGTTCCAGCTCGGCCGCCGGGCAGGTCCAGTCAAGCCGGCTGTCCTCGCGGGCGATCTTGGTTGCCCAGGTAACGCCGTCCTCCGGCTGCGGGACCGGTTCGAGGCTGCCGTTCTCCAGCCCCTCCAGCGCCGCCACCGCCGCCTCGCCGGCGATCTGCGCCAGCCGGTCATGCAACGCCCCGCCGGTGGTTTCCGGCCCGATGGGGGTGCGCCGCACAAGAAGCACCGGCCCCGTGTCCAGGCCCTCGTCCATGGCCATGACGGAGATGCCGGTCTCGCGGTCGCCGGCGAGGATCGCATGCTGGATCGGCGCCGCGCCCCGCCAGCGCGGCAGCAGCGAGGCATGAAGGTTCAGGCAGCCGAAGCGCGGCGCGGCCAGGATCGCCGGCGGCAGCAACAGCCCGTATGCGGCGGTCACGGCGGCGTCGAGCCGGAGCGCCTCGAAATCCCGCTGGAGCGCAGGATCCCGGAGGCTTGCGGGCGTCGCGACCGGAATGCCGCGCGCCTCGGCAAAGGCCTGCACCGGGGAGAGCCTGAGCCGCTGCCCGCGGCCGGCGGGGCGGGGCGGCTGTGCATAGGCGCGCACGACCTCGTGGCCCGCATCCAGCAATGCTTCAAGCGCCGGCAGGGCGAATTCCGGCGTGCCCAGAAAGGCGAGGCGCATGGCGCCCTCAGTCCTTCTTGCGGCGCTTCGACTTGTCCAGCCGTCGCAGGATCACGCCGCGCTTGACCGCCGAGAGATAGTCCACATGCAGCACGCCGTTGAGGTGGTCGATCTCGTGCTGGAGGCAGCGGGCGCGCAGGCCCCCGGCCTCGATTTCCTGCGGCTCGCCGTTCTCGTCGAGATAGGCGACCCGTACCGCTTCCGGCCGCTCGACATCCACAAAGACCTCCGGCAGCGAGAGGCAGCCCTCATTGCCGGTGACGAGTTCCTCCGAGCGCCAGACGACTTCGGGATCGACCAGTTTCAGCGGGGCCGGCTCTTCCTCGTCACGCGCGCAGTCGATCACCACGAGGCGCTTCAGCACGCCGACCTGCGGCGCCGCCAGGCCGATGCCGGGCGCGTCGTACATGGTCTCCAGCATGTCGTCGAGCAGGCGTCGGGCCGTGTCGTCCACCGCGCCCAGGGACGCGCATTTCGTCCGCAGCCGCCGGTCGGGGGCGATCAGGATGTCGAGTTTCGCCATAGTCCGCAGGTCGTTGATTCAGCGCCGCCTTATGCCACGGCGCAGCCTCTCCCGGAAGCCCGGTGCCCGCTATACCTCCGCCCAGCCGGGAGGCGGCTCGCGGCCCGGATGGATGGCGCCGCATTCGGGGCAGGTGCGGGCCGCCTCGTCCGAGTAGAACGCCTCGAACAGCGGCGGCAGGTCCGTGACGATGTTGCCGACCGGCAGCTCCACCCGGTGCACCAGCGCGCCGCAGTCGAAGCAGAACCACTCGAACCCGTCCAGCATGCCGCCGACGCGCGGCGCTTCCACCACGAGCCCGACCGAGCCCGGCACCGGGCGCTGCGGCGAGTGGCGCACATGGGGCGGCAGCATGAACACTTCGCCCGCCCGGATCGGCACATCGTAGATGCGGCCCTCTTCCGCCACCTTGAGGACCATGTCGCCCTCCAGCTGGTAGAAGAACTCCTCGACCGGGTCGTCGTGGAAGTCCACCCGCCGGTTCGGCCCGCCCACCACCATCACGGTCATGCCGGCTTCCTCGAACACCAGCTTGTTGCCGACCGGCGGTTTCAGCAGGTCGCGGTGCCCGTCGATCCAGCGGCGGAAATCGAAGGGCCTGAGGCGCGGGTGCTCCAGATAGCCGGTCATCGCCGGTTCCTCCTCACTCGGCGGCGCTGCGCATCAGCTCCAGGCCGCAGCTCTCGAAAGCCAGCCGTGTGGCCTGCTTCTCGGCCTCCGTCAGCTCAAGCATGGGCGGGCGCACCGGCCCGCCGGCCTGGCCCAGCAGTTCCTGCCAGTATTTCTGGTGCGCATGCGGCTTGGCGCCGGGACGGGTCCGCTTCAGGGCGCCGCGCACCGGGTCCAGACTGTCGCGCACGCGCCTGGCCTCTTCCGCCTCCCCGGCGAAGGCAAGGTCGGTGTAGGTCCGCATCCGCCGGTCTGTCGCCGTCTGCAGCAGATAGGGCGGCGAGGAGCACAGGTAGAGCTGCCAGCCGAGCTCCAGGATGTTGTCCAGCCACTCCTCCTCGGACGCCGTGCTGACCAGGAGCCGGTCCCCTGCAAGGCGCGTCAGTTCGGCATACATCTCGCGCGGCACGCTGTATTTGATGGCGACGATATTGGGGAGCTCGGCGATCCGGGCGCAGAGTCCGGGGCTCATCAGGTAGCCGCTGTCGGGATGGCTCCACATGGCGATGCCGATCTCGACCGCCTCGCTGACCGTCCGGTAATACTCGAAGAGCAGGTCGTCGCGGTCCGTCACGAAACTCAGCACCGGCGCATGCACGACGATGTAGTCCGCGCCCACGGCCTGGGCGTGGCGGGCCAGACCGATGACCGTATCCATGTTCTGGTCGGAACAGGACATGATCGTGCCGGCGCCGGTGCCGCGCGTCTCGTCGACCGCGATCTCGAAGACGCGCTTGCGCTCCTCGACCGACATCGAGAAATATTCGCCCTGCTTGCCGGCGATGAACAGGCCGTCGATGCCGAGGTCTTCGACCCAGTGGCGGATATTGGCGCGCAGGCCCGCCTCGTCTATCGACAGGTCTTCCCGGAAGGGCTGCAGGGCGGCGGCCCAGATCCCCTTCATGCGGGCGCGCGCATAGTCCTTGGCTTCACTCCGGCGATAGTCCATGGCCCGCGGTCTCCGATGCGCCCGGAATCGCGTGTCCGGCCGCGCGGCGCCAGTATGCGACCGATCCCGGCGCTCGACAACGAAATGCCGGCGAAGCGGGCGCAAAGAACGGCCATGCGGCGCGGGCCGTCAGAACGCGGCGTCGCGGCCGTCGGCCCTGGCGACCTCGCGGGCATTGGGGTTGACGGAGGGGCGGAACGGCATCTCGCACACTTCCGCCGCCACCGGCTGCCCCGGCTGCTCGGCGTAGCGGTCCGGCAGCCAGACGGCGTATTCCGTGCCGATGCCCGCCTTCTCCACCGGCACATAGCCCATGGATATGTTGCAGCCGAGCTCGGGCGAGTACCAGGGCGAGGTGAGGTAGCCGACCGGCTCGCCGCCGCCCGGCTCCGACACCAGCCAGAAGTCGGGCGCATAGTCGTCGATGGGCTTGCCGCCCATGCGCAGGCCCACAAGCTGCTGGCGCCAGGGCGGGTTGCCGGCTTCCAACCCGGCGCGCATCCGCTCCAGTGCTGCTTTGCCGATATAGTCGGCGGTCTTCTTGCGCGGCACCTGGTAGCCGAGATTGCACTGGAAGGGGTTGGTCTCGTGGTCGAGGTCCTGGCCCCAGGAGAGGATGCCGGCCGCGATGCGGCGCTGGTGGCCGGGCGCAATCACCATCAGCTTGTGCGCCTTGCCTGCTTCCAGAACCGCCTCCCACATGGCGTTGGCGTGCAGGGTCGCGTCGCGCAGGTAGATTTCGTAGCCCTTCTCACCGGAGAATCCCGTCTGCGAGATGACGACGGAGCAGCCGCCGACCTCGGCCTCCATGATGCCGTAGAAGGGGATGTCGCGGACCGCGGGCCCCACGAGGTCGGCCATCAGGGCTTCCGACTTCGGCCCCTGGATCTGGACGGGGCAGACGTCGATCTCGTCGATCTCGACATTCATCCGCGCGCCGGTGTTGACGCCCTGGAGCCAGAACAGGATGTCGCTGTCGGACAGCGAGAACCAGAACTCGTCCTCGGCCAGCCGGAGCAGCACCGGGTCGTTGAGGATGCCACCCTTCTCGTTGCAGAGGATGACGTATTTGCCGTGCATCGGCTCGATGCGGGAGGCGTCGCGGGTGATGACATAGTTGACGAAGCGCTCGGCGTCCGGGCCCTTCACACGGATCTGGCGCTCGACCGCGACATTCCACATGGTCACATGCCTGGTCAGCGCCTCGTATTCCACCGAAGCGCCGCCGTCCTCCGGGCGCACATAGCCGCGCGGGTGATAGACGCGGTTATAGACCGTCGCCCGCCAGCAGCCGGCCTCGTGGCTGAGGTGCCAGTAGGGCGACTTGCGCACCCGGGTCGAGATCAGCAGCTCCGTCTTCGTCGGCCCGCTCTGGCGCAGGTTGTAGGGCACGACGCGGTCGGACTGGTCCACGCTTGTCGCCTGTTCCCTGCGGTAGCGGGAATCGAGGCTCGGGGAATTGTCGAGGGGCATGGGCTTCGCGCCTCCGCAGCAGGGACAGGAATCCCAGAATCGGCGCGGAGTCCGGGGCGGATGCGCCCGTTCGCGACGATTTTCGCGGCATGTGCGACAGAATTTTGCTTCCGGGGCGCCGGAACGGATTGACAAGCAGGCAACGCGGCGGCATTTGCAACTTCAGCGTCATATTGCCGGAGTCGGCCCATGGCTGGCGAACAGGTATTCCGCGGGAGCGACGGCGCACCTGTCGAGGTGACGCTCCTGCCCATTCCGAACTTCTCCCTTTCGAGTTTCGCGGCGCTGGTCGAGCCCCTTCGCCTCGCGAACTACGTTGCGGAGCGCCCGCTCTACAGCTGGCGGGTCGTGACGCCGGAAGGCGCGCCGGTGCGCTCCAGCTGCGGGGTGGCGGTGGCGGCGGACGAGCCGGCCGAGCGCATCCGGCGGCCGGAGAACATCGTCGTCTGCGGCGGCGTGGACGGCTGGGCCTACGAGGACCAGGCCGCGCTTGCGCTGCTGCGCCGCTGGGCGCGGGACGGCGCCCATGTGGGCGCGGCATGCACCGGGGCCTATGTGCTGGCGCGGGCCGGCCTGCTGCGGGACCGGCGCTGCACCATCCATTGGGAAAGCCTCGACGGGTTCGCCGAGCGGTTCCCGGATATCGACCTGCGCGCGGCGCTGTTCGAGGTGGACCGCGACCGGTTCACATGCACCGGCGGCGAGGCGGCCTGCGACATGGTCCTGCAGGACATCGCCTGGCGCCACGGCGGGGACATCATGGCGGCGGTGGCCGGCCAGCTCCTGCATGACCGCGTGCGCAGCGGGCGCGACGAGCGCTACCTGCCGCACCAGGCCTGGCTCCGCACCAGCCATCCCGTGCTGGTCAAGGCGCTGACCGCCATGGCCGCCAATCGGGAAGAGCGCCTGTCCCTGGTCGAGATCGCCCGGGAGGCCAATGTGTCGCCGCGCCAGCTCGAGCGGCTGTTCCGGCGCTATCTCGATTCGACCCCGGCGCGCTGGTATCTGCGCATGCGGCTGACGCGGGCGCGCCAGCTGCTGATCGAGACGCAGATGCCGGTGACCTGGATCGCGGTCGCCTGCGGCTTCGGCTCGACCTCGCATTTCTCCAAGAACTACCGCCAGTTCTTCGGCGTCTGCCCGCGCGAGGAACGCCGCCAGCGCCGGGCCGCGCGCGAGGCCGCGTCCGCGCCGCCGGTGAGCCGCGCGGCTTAGGCCTGACCGGCCGCGGTTGAAACGGCGGGGCCCTCCCGTCCGCTGCCTTTCCATCATGGCCTGAACGCTCCCTTCGACGGGCTCTTCCGTCATGCCCGGACTTGTTCCGCTGCTGTCCGGTTTAGCTTTTGCGGACAAGGCGCATGGCCTGGATTCAACCGGGTTTCGAAGGGTCCGGTGGAATGGAGACCCGGATCGGCGCCCGGCGTCCCTCATCCTGAGCAGCGCCGGCCGCAAATCCCCTCTCCCCGCTCGCGGGGAGAGGCCGGGAGAGGGCGCCGGCCGCCAGGCCGGCGGCGCCAACGCCGCCATTTGCAGCGTTCGCCGCGTCCAGCGCGGCGGCGGGCGAAGCCGGGCAACCGTCCGCGCGCCGCGAGGCCCTCCCCCGACCCCTCCCGCCGAGCGGGAGGGGGGAAGCCCGGCCGACCCCCAATCGGCTTCGTCCAATGGCTGAACCGGACAACAATGGAACAAGTCCGGGCAGACGATGCGGGGACGGGCATGACGGGAAGAGGGCCGGGGCGCCGGCGGCCTTCTCGCGCCGTGTCATGGAATGTCATGTTTTGTCATGGTCGGGGGCGGAACCGCCGTCTCCGGGCGGGTGGAGAGGGAGAGGGTCGGGTCGGGAAAGGGCATGGCAACTCCTTCATTCCGTTTCGGTTCGACGGCCCTGCCGCCCCGGCACCGGAGCGACCCTGTTTCGCGCGTATCCTGCGCGCGCGCCTGTGCCGGCGGGGGCGGGCGTATCGCGGCGGCGCGGCTCGCGCGCCTGATTGCGCGCGCGAGACGCAAGACGCACTTCGCCTGTCGGCTGAATCGGGGTCGTTCCGCACCGGGCCGGCGCGGGCGGGAAGCGGCTCCGGATGCCTCTTCCCTCGGACCCATCATATCACTGTTTCTGAGAATGCAAGCCCCTGAGGGAGAAATATTACCTGCATATAATGAACACATTGCCGTACCCGCCGCCACAGCCCCCTCCCAACCTCCCGGGCCTTTGCCGGGCCGCACGGCCGCTGGCCCCCTCCCGGCCTCCCCCGCAAGCCTACCGGATTCACACATCGTGTTTGAGTCGGTATCCGCGTTGTATGGCTCGGAACTGGTAGAGGCCATGGAGCATGACGACGGGTCCGGGTTTTCCATAGTATCCGGTCCATCCTCCGAGGCGTGCGCAGACCCATGC